>CAKPJC010000001.1 GCA_934162535.1 uncultured Clostridia bacterium
TTTTTCTTTTTCAAAGAATACATAAAATACCTCCATTTTTATATTATTTTACTGTCCTAAAAATGGGGTGCATAACACTAAAGTCGAAATTTGTCGATGAAAAGTTCTTGCAAATTGGGATATTTCATAGTATAATAATTTTGCAATAAATATTGCACTTAATTCATAAAGTTTTTGAAACTAGTTTAATAATTTTTTAAATCAAAGATAATTAATTCAAATAATTTTCAAAAGTAATTAATATCGAAAAAATTTAATTTTCTAACCTAACCCAAAAATTATTAATTTTAATAAAGATAGCAAAAATGAGTGAAATAAGGAAAATAGCTATTGCAATATCATAAAAAAATTAATATAATTAAGGAGGTAGAAAAAAATGGAAAAGAAATTATTAAAACCGAGAAACGATTTAGTATTTCAAAAACTATTTGGAGAACAAAAAAACAAGGAGATAACAGGTCATTTATTATCTTTGATACTAGGAAAAGAAGTATACAATGTAGACTTAGATGTAAACAAGCAAATGATAGGAAAAAGGGAAGGACTAAAAACATGCATATTAGACATACGAGCAAAATTTAATGATGGAGAAGAATGTAACATAGAACTTCAAGTATCGCCATATAAACATATGCCAGATAGAATGTTACAATATTGGTCGATGAATTACATCAACAAGCTTGAAAGAGGAGAAGACTATTCAAAAATAAAACCAACAATAGCAGTACTAATAACATGTTATAAATTAGACGAAATAATAGAAATTCCCAGATACCACACAAGTTGGTCACTAAGAGAAGATAAAGAAACAGACTCTATACTAACAGACAAGTTTCAAATACATGTATTAGAAATTCCAAAGGTAAAAGATATAGAAATACAAACAGATGAATTGGCACAATGGATGAGTTTTATCAATGACCCAGAGGATGGGAGGTTAGAAAAAATGATGTATGAAAATAACAAATATTTTAAACAAGCTAGAAAAGAATTAGAATATTTGAGTGGAGACAAAGATTTTCAAGAAATAGTGGAAAAAAGAGCATTAGCATTAATGGATCAAGAGGTACAAACAAGATTGGCAAAAGAAGAGGGAAAAAAAGAAGGTATAGAAGAAGGCAGAAGAGAGGGCAAAACAGAGGGAATGACAGTTGAAAGGCTAGAAATAGCTAGGAAAATGAAAGCAAAAAATATGCCAATAGAAGAAATAATGGAACTAACAGAACTTAGTAAAGAAGAGATAGAAAATATAAAATAAAACACATCAAAATTCAGATGTGTTTTATTCAATTTATCCAAATGTCCATACAAAAAAGAGTTCCTAAAAGTTCAGGACAAAAAAATTAGCAAAAAATATTTATTTTCCAAAAAAAGTATGGTAAAATAGTGTAGCAGAATAGATAAAGAGAAGGGAGAAATCGTATAACAAGTACAATATAGCATACGAGAAAAAATAAATGGAAACAAAACAAGAAATAGAAAAACAAAAACAATACATGGAAAAAGTAAAAGAAATAAACACAGAGCCAAAAAAATACTACATACTAACAATGGGATGTCAACTAAATGAAAACGACTCAGAAAAACTATGTGGAATGATGGAAAAAATGGGATATGTATCAACAGATAAATATGAAGAAGCAGACCTAGTAGTATTTAACACATGTTGTGTAAGAGAAAATGCAGAAGACAAGCTATTTGGAAAACTAGGAGAACTAAAAAGAATAAAAGAAAAAAGAGGAACAATAATAGCAATATGTGGATGCATGATGCAAGAAAAACACATAACAGACAAAATACGTGAGAGTTATCCATATACAGACATAATATTTGGAACACACACACTACACAAATTCCCAGAAGACCTATATAAAATTCTAGAAAGCAAAAAGAAAATGCAAGACGTAATAGACATAGATGGAGAAGTATATGAAGGACTACCAATAAAAAGAACAAGTAACATAAAAGCCTCTGTAACAATAATGTATGGCTGTAACAACTTTTGCACATATTGTATAGTACCATATGTAAGAGGAAGAGAGAGAAGCAGAAATCCAAAAGATATATTAGAAGAAGTAGAACAACTAGCAAAAGAAGGATACAAAGAAATAATGTTATTAGGGCAAAATGTCAATTCATATCTAAGGAGTGAACAATGGAAAGAAAAAGGAATAGACTATAAAGGAATAAATTCATTTGCAACACTACTAAGAGCAATAAACAAAATAGATGGGATAGAAAGAATAAGATTCGTATCACCACATCCAAAAGACTTTACAGATGACGTTATAGAAGCGATAGCAGAATGTGATAAAATATGCAAACTAATACACTTACCATTACAATCAGGAAGCACACAAGTGCTAAAATCAATGAACAGAAAATACACAAAAGAACAATACTTAGAATTAGTAGAAAAAATGAAAAATAAAATACCAAACTTAACATTATCAACAGATATAATAGTAGGATTTGCAGGAGAAACAGAACAGGACTTTGAAGATACACTTGACGTAGTAAGAAAAGTACACTTTGAACAGGTATATATGTTTATATATTCACGAAGAGTTGGAACACCAGGAGACAAAATGGAAAACCAAATACCAGAAGAAATAAAACATAAAAGATTTGACAGACTAAAAGAACTAGTAGAAAGCCAAATCGCAGAAAACAATCAAAAATATATAGGAACAATACAAAAAGTACTTGTAGAAGGACCAAGTAAAAACAATCCTGAACTACTAACAGGAAGAACAGACAGCAACAAAGTAGTAATATTTGAAGGAAAAGAAAAATTAAAAGACCAAATAATTGAATTAGAAATTATTTCAGAACATATGTGGTATTTGAAAGGAAGAAGAATATGACAGAAAAAGCAGAATACTCACCAATGATGCAAAGATATTTAGAAACAAAAGAACAATACAAAGATTGTATACTATTTTATAGACTAGGAGACTTCTATGAAATGTTCTTTGATGACGCAATAACAGCATCAAGAGAACTAGAAATAACACTAACAGGAAAAGACTGTGGACAAGCAGAAAGAGCACCAATGGCAGGTGTTCCACATCATGCAGCAGAAACATATGCAGCAAAACTAATAGAAAAAGGTTATAAAGTTGCAATATGTGAACAATTAGAAGATCCAAAAACAACAAAAGGAATAGTAAAAAGAGGTGTAATAAGAGTACTTACACCAGGAACAATAGTAGAATCAAATTTACTAGAAGAAAAGAAAAATAATTATATAATGTGTATTGCAAAAGGTGGAATTTACTATGGAATAAGTGTATGTGACATATCAACAGGAGAATTTTATAGTAGTGAAATAAAAGAAGAAAACAACTTTGAAACATTATTAGATGAGATTGCAAGATTCATGCCATCAGAAATAATCGCAAACTCAATGATGCTTGAATGTCAAGAAGAACTGAACAAAATATCAGAAAGATTCAAAATATATATTAGTAAATTCAGTGATAAATTCTTCTCAGAAGAAGTAGGAAACCTACAACTAGACTACAACATAATTGAAAACAAAAAAGAAATACAAGACTTAAAAAGCAGAAAATTAGCATTAAAATCAATAAATGCATTAATAGGATATCTTAATGAAACGCAAATGACAAGTCTTGAGCATATAAACACAATAACAATATACAACCTATCAAAATATATGTCACTAGACGTAAATGCCAGAAGGAACCTTGAAATAACAGAAAAAATGAGAGACAAATCCAAAAAAGGAACGCTACTATGGGTACTTGATAAAACATCAACATCAATGGGAGGAAGACTATTAAGAAGATGGCTAAATGACCCATTGTTAGATGTAAAAGAAATACAAGAAAGACTTAATGCAGTAAAAGAGTTAAAAGACAACCTAATGATTAGAGGAGACATAGAAGAAACACTAAAAAAAGTATATGATATAGAAAGACTAGCAGGGAAAATGACATATGGTAATGCGAATGCTAGAGATATGATAACACTAAGAAACTCATTAGAAAAGATTCCAGATGTAAAAAATGTATTAGCACAATGCAATTCTTCAAAATTAAAAGAACTATATGAAGAATTAGATGAACTAAAAGACATACATGAATTAATAGAAAAATCAATAGTAGAAGAACCACCAATGACAATAAAAGAAGGTGGAATAATAAAAGTTGGATATGATGAAGAAATAGACAAATTAAAAACAGCAACAACACAAGGAAAGAACTGGATAATCCAATTAGAAGCAGAAGAAAAAGAAAAAACAGGAATAAAAAGCTTGAAAGTTGGATATAACAAAGTATTTGGATATTACTTAGAAGTATCAAAATCAAATATGTCACAAGTACCAGATAGATATATTAGGAAACAAACATTAACAAACGGGGAAAGATATGTAACAGAAGAATTAAAAAATCTCGAAAACCAAATACTTGGTGCAGAAGAAAAGGTTGTAAACTTAGAATACAACGAGTTTGTGAAAATAAGAGATGAAATAGCAGCAAATATAAAAAGATTACAAAAAACTGCAAGTGTTGTATCAACACTAGATGTATTAACATCATTTGCACAAGTTGCGGAAGACATGAACTATTGTATGCCAGAAATAGATGATGAAGGAACAATTGATATAAAAGAAGGAAGACATCCAGTAATAGAAAAAATGCTAAGCTCAGGAGAATTTGTACCAAATGACACATATCTTGATAAAAACGAAAATAGACTAGCAATAATAACAGGACCAAACATGGCAGGAAAATCAACATATATGAGACAAGTAGCACTAATATCATTAATGGCACAAGTAGGAAGTTTTGTGCCAGCAACACAAGCAAAACTAGGAGTTGTTGACAAGATATTTACAAGAGTTGGAGCATCAGATGACTTAAGTATGGGACAAAGTACATTTATGGTAGAAATGATGGAAGTTGCAACAATACTAAAAGAGGCAACAGCAAATAGTTTAGTAATATTAGATGAAATTGGAAGAGGAACATCAACATATGACGGTCTATCTATTGCATGGGCAGTAGCAGAATATATAGCTGACAAAGAAAAATGTGGTGCAAAAACACTATTTGCAACACACTATCATGAACTAATAGAATTAGCAGACAAACAAGAAGGAATAAAGAATTATTCAATAGCAGTAAAAGAAAAAGGTGAAGACATAATCTTCTTAAGGAAAATAGTTGAAGGTGGAACAGACGAAAGTTATGGAATACATGTTGCAAGATTAGCAGGAGTTCCAAAAAATGTAACCAAAAGAGCAAATGAAATATTAAGAAGCCTTGAAAGAAAAAGTATGTTAAGTGGCAAAAAAACAGAAAAAGAAAACAAAAAAGTAGTAGAAGGTCAATTTGATATGTTCAATTACAAACTTGCAGAAATAGCACACGAAATAGACAAAATAAACCTAAACGAACTAACACCAATAGATGCACTAAACACACTAGTAAAAATAAAAGAAAAAATAAAATAAAACAAAGAAAAAGCATAGTACTATAAAACTGTGCTTTTTTTCATAATTATGAAAGTTATTAAATCTTGTTATACAAAAGCTACACATGAATTCCAACATCTATCATAGCAAAAAACACAAAAATTAAACCACAAAAAAAGTCGAGAAAAATATTGCAATTTTATTTTTATTTGGTATAATAGAAAATGATATAATATGTAGGAGGAATTTTAATGAAAAAAACACTAGGAAATCTGATAATAATAATATATATAATAATTGCTATATCAGTGACATTTTGCCTATTGAACTATAATGACTACAATGTTACAGAAATCGGGGAAAATACGCTAATAATAATAACGGACAGCTCGCTTGAACCTCAATATTTAGATGGAGATTTAGTAGTAGCCAAAAATGGAAAAACAGACAAAATAAAAGAAGGAGACAAAATCTTCTTCTATAAAGATAAAAACATAAAACTTGGAGAAGTAAAGCAAATAAATAGATATGAAGGAATGGACTCAACCTTTATACTTGATGGAAACTATCAAGTAATAGAAGAAGAAGTAATTGGAAGTACAGAAGACGCAAAAACATATAGCAAAGTTGGAAAAATCCTAAGCATATTAGAATCAAAATGGGGATTCTTATTCTTAATAATATTCCCATCAGTATTAGCATTTTTACATGAAATATTCCAAGTAATAATAGAGCTTGGAGATAAAGATTAAAAAAACAAAGGAATAATAATATGAAAAAAATATGGGTTTTATCAGCACTAATAATGGCATTAATAACAATATATCAAATAAACACAACATATGCAAAATACTTTACACAAGCAGAAGGAACAGTTGAAGAAACAATAGGAAAATGGGTAGTAAAAGTAAATGGTACAAACATAGCAACAGGAGTAGATGAACAAGAATTCACAATGGAAGAGATGAAATACAACTCAAATGACTATGTGAAAACAGGAAAAATTGCACCAGGGCTATTAGGGTATTTTGATATAGAAATAGATGCCACAGAAGCTGAAGTTGCTGTAATATATGATATAACAATAAATTTTGAAAAACTAGACATAAGTGACTCAATATATTTCGACAAACTTGTTAGAGTGGTAGATGGGGTTGAAAGTACAGAAGGAATAACAAAAACAGCAGAAAGTACATATACAGGAGTAGTATCACTTGAAGACATCACAGCAGGAAAAACAAACACAGTAAGAGTATACATAGGATGGCAAGATGATGGAACAGGAGTAAATGATGAGGCAGACTCAATACTTGGTAAAACGAAAGGCGTAAAACTATCAATACCTGTAAATGTAAAAACAAGTCAGTATCTTGGAGAAGGAATTGTCGAATACCAACAACCTTAAAAAGAGAGGAAAGCAATGTACAAAATTATAGAAAAAATAATACATGTAATATTAAACATTGTAATAGCATTCATATTCTTATTAGTAATAGTAGTAGGATACAATTACATGCAATTACAAATAATGCACAAAGACTATGCAAACTTTTTTGGATACACAGTATTTGAAGTATCTACAGGGAGTATGGCAAAAACAATAAATGTATATGATGTAATATTAGTAAAAATAACAAAAGACGTAAATGAGAATGATATAGTAACATATAAAAATGAAGATGAACTAATAACACACAGAATAATGGAGATAAATGGAGACAAAATAATTACCAAAGGAGATGCGAACAATACAGAGGATAGAGAAATCACGAAAGATGCAATAATAGGAAAAGTTATTTCAGTTTATCCAAGAGTGGGAATATGGGCAAAAGTATTTTCAGAGCCAAATGTTTTAATCTGTGTATTTATCACACTAATACTAATAGGTCTAGCAATATCGAAAGACAAAATACAAAATAGAAAGGAATAAAAATGAGAACAAGAAGAAGAACAAACAAATTTTATAACAAAATAATAATAATATTTGTACTACTAATAATCTTAATTCTTGTACTAAAAACAACATTAGCAAGATACAGTTCATCAGGAAAATCAGAAGCGAATGTTGATGTAGCCTTTTACTTATTAAAAGAACAAACATTATCACAAACAATAGCATTAGAGGAAATGCAACCAAGTGACGACATATATACATATACATTTTCTGTTGCTAACAATGATGGAATAAACAGAACGGAAACAGCACTAAAATACACAATTGCAATAAGAATGACAACAAATCTACCATTAACATATGCATTATATATGAATGATGGAACAGAAAACCTCTTTGACAATATAGAAACAAAACAAGACAATGATGGAACATATTTCAAAACAATAACATCAAAAGAAACAACATTTGGATTTGAGACAGACGAAATAAATACATACAGATTAGAAGTTAAATTCCCAATGGAATACAACTCAGTAGAATATCAAGGAATAATAGAAGCACTAGAAATAAAAGTCGACGGCGAGCAAATAGTATAAATAAAAAAATAATAAAAAGGAAGTTCAAATGACAAGGAGAAGAAAAAGAAAAAATGATAATCAAATAATTAAGCTACTAATAATTATAGTAATATTAGCATTTCTTGTTCCAGCAATGACAAGTTTATCAAAATATGTTTATCATGCAATAAATGACTATTACTTAGGAACAAAAGGTTTTTACTTTAATAGTGACAAACTAAGTAGTACACATTCTGAATTTGAAATTGCAAATAACTGGTCAGGTGCAGAAACATACACAATAACAGTAAACTTAAATAGCAAAAAAAATGACTTAGTATTTGCAGAAACAGATATAGATTATAACATAACATTTACAAATTCAGACAATATAGATTGTAAAATAAGTAAAACAGCAGGAAAAATTGTTGGAAGTGCAAATGGAGGAATAAACGAAGATTACTTCACAATAACAATAGATCCAAAGCAAGGAAGAACGCTTGCAAATGGAGAAACAACATGGGTGGATATAACAGTAACTTCAACATCTCCATACACAGCAACACTTAGTGGAAAACTAATAGTAGGGGTTGGTTCTTCAGATATTTCATATCAAATAATAGATTCAGAAAACAGCCCATACCTAGAAGTTAGTATAATCAATTCGTTAAATGAGGCAAAAGATGTAACTCTAAAATTTGATCCAGAAGTAGTATTACTAGATATGACAAGTAGATTTAGACTAAAATCAACAGGCTTAACAACCAAAAAGCTAAATGGATTTGACTATGTAAACTCAATAACATCAGGCGTGGGCTCACTAGAAACAACAACAATAAAATTTTACAAAATGGATCCAACAAAAAATTATACATATCAAATAGGTGATAATGGAACACCAGAAATAAAGCTAACATATTAAAAACGAGGTGATAAAATGACATATAACATAATGGCAGAATACACAGAACATACACGAAAATTCTTAAGAACATTTATGCAAGAATTTTTCAAAGAACAATATGACAAAGACATAACAAACGAATATATAGAAACATATGTAGAAGCAAGATACAACAACTATGGAGGAAATGAAAATCAAAGAGTATTCTATAGAAGGATATATTCAGCACTAAAGAAATCAGAAGAAAAACTAATATACAACCAATATGAAGAAAATCACAAAATGATAAAAGATATGTTAGAACTTTATCAATACATATTTTACATAGACTTTGTAAGAACAATAAACAAAGACTTAAAAGACTTTGTAAGTGATATATACGAAAAAAGAATAACAAAATTTGAGATGAAAAGAGATGGAGAACTAAAAAACAATTTATACAAAATGATAAAAGAATATAGAGATTCAAAAATGAAATATTTAAAAACATTTGAATCAGAAGACTTTAAACTTGTAACAACGAAATATCCATTAATAAAAGATGTATATAAAGTTGAACTAAAATACAATTTTAAATTGCCATATATTTTTAGTCAAAATGCAATAAATGATGTATATAGCGAAAACATAGTCAATGAAGATAAACTTATAATAGAATATTTAATGTTGACAGTATTCAATATAAGAATGATATTAGAAGGGAAATTTAATACACAATATTTAGTTGAATTTCCAATGTCACTATTTGCAAAAAGAAAAAAACTAGATCAAGCATTAAGGATAATAAATGACCAGTCGATATTAGACAAAATAAAGATAAAAGTAAAATACAGAGACTTTATAATACACAGAAATGAAATATATAAATTAATGAAAAATGGTTATAAATTTGCTGTAATAATAGATGACTCATTTATAATAAGTAAAGAACACATAAAGAAATTATCAATGTTTAATTATGTTATAATAAGTAAAAAACTAAAATATTTTGACGAATTTATGGAAAATGCAGACGGATTAGAAAATTTAATAATAGATGAAGGATAGGAGTAATATGGATACATTTGTAAGATTTTTATATGAATTTGTAAACCAAACAGTTTCAGGAATATTAATGATATTTAAAGGATTGATAGATGGCATAAAGCAAATGTTTAATATCAAACAATATACAGAAGTAATAAGAAATTATTATGCAGACTTTTCTGCACCAGAATGGGTCCTAGCAATAATATCAATAGTATTTGTAATGATATTTTTAGGAATGATAGTATTTTTAGCATTATTTCTAATAAGAAAATATACAAAACTAAGAAAACCAGTAATAGACCAAGAAGCACTACTTGATGAAGTAGCAACATTAAACAAAAAAGTAGCAAACTTATCAAGAGAAAAAGATGAGATACTAGCAATGAAGGTATCACAATTAGGATTAAAACCATTTGAATCTGCAACTGAAGAGACAGGAAAAGAAAACGGAGAGGAAGAAGCTGATCCATCAGTAACACAAAGATTTGCAAAACTTTCTTTGATAGATATGGAATATGCAAATTACAAAGTACAAAATTATGGAAACTCATTTGATTTACCGGAATTCTGTTCTCACTTTAGAAACTTTGCAGCCTCAAAACTAAAACTATATTACAAAGAAAAAATGATGAGAGTATTTATAGCAGGTATGGCATCAACAAAACTAGTAATACTACAAGGTATCTCTGGTACAGGTAAAACATCACTTGCATATGCATGGGGAAAATTTCTAAAACATGACTCATGTGTTGCATCAGTACAACCATCTTGGAGAGATAGAACTGACTTATTTGGTTACTTCAATGAGTTCACAAAAAGATTTAATGAAACCGACATATTAAAAGAAATGTACATAGCAAACTATACTGACGATATTTATACAATAATACTGGACGAGATGAACTTGTCACGTGTTGAGTATTACTTTGCAGAAATGTTGTCAATACTAGAAATGCCAAACAAAAAAGAATGGGTAATAGAGGTTGTACCTAACAGTTGGCCAACAGACCCTAAAAAATTAATGTTTGGTAAAATACAAGTTCCACCAAATATGTGGTATATAGGAACAATTAACAACGACGACTCTACATTCGCCGTAACTGATAAGGTATACGATAGAGCTATGCCTATAGACATAAACGATAAGGGAAAAGTATTTGCAGCAGAAGAAAAAGATGCACTTGATGTAAACTATACATATTTAGATAAAATATTTAGTGAAGCAATGGAAACATATGCAATATCACAAGACACATTAGATAAAATAAACAAAATGGATGACTACGTAATAGCACACTTCCGTATAGCATTTGGTAACCGTATTGTTGCACATATGAGAAAATTCGTACCAGTATATGTAGCATGTGGTGGAACAGAAGTTGAAGGAGTAGATTACTTTATAGCAAAAAAAATACTAAGAAAATTTGAACAGTTAAATATGGCATTAATAAAAGATGAAATAGAGCCATATATACAATTTCTAGATGACACATTTGGAAAAGGTGCAATGGCAGAATGCATTGAATACTTAGTGAGATTGAAGAAATCAGCATAATGTGTAAATAAAGGAGAAAAAAGATGAGAAATCTTAATGTTAGTGATTTAGTTGACCAAATGGCAGATGAAAAACTGGATGACTTTGGTAACAATATTGCCTCAAACATGAGGGTACAAACAGACTATTCAAAAGACAGTTTTGATGACCAATGGGTAGATTTATTTGAATTTACCCTTCCATATCTTGATAAAATTGTAAGGAATCCCAAAAGATTCATTACAACAGAAGAAGAAATAATAAAAGTTGAATCTGCAAAAAAAATTGGTGTAGAAACAATAAAGCATTTAGCGAAACATACAAACTTTATACAAGATGTCGAAGAAGATACAGGGGATGTTATACCATCAAAGTTATTAAATGTATTCAAAGAAGAAACATTTAACACATATGAAAACAGATTTATATATACACTTATACAATATATGGAACAATTCATCAGAATAAAAAAAGATGGAGAAAAACCAGACCCTAGACTAAAAGATAACAAAAAGATAGATTATACAAGTACAACAATGGTTGGGGAGGAAAAAGTTAGTGTAAACATATCATTAAATACAGCATTAAATACATCACTAAATAAAGACCCTAACTATAATGAAAGAGTAAAAAAGATAGAAAGTGACATAAAAGCACTAAAATACTCAGAAGTATATCAAGCATTAGATAATGAGGGAGTGCCACTAGTTGCAAACCCGATAAAAAAGACAAATGTTATCTTAAAAAACGTAAACTTCCAATATGCAATGAAATTATGGGATTATATACATCAACATTTAGGAGACAAAGCTGAAACAGAACAGGAAAAGAAAGACTACCAAGACAAAGGACAACTAACGGAATTAATTGACCAAACATTCTTACTTGAGTACTTAACAGTAAATTCAATAAACAATAAAGCAAGTGATAAAGACATAGAAGAGGCAAAAGAAAGAACACTATCAAAAATGTTAGATAAAATAATAGATATGAATCCTGAATTAACAAAAAAACAATTACAAGAAAAATTAGGAGATAAATTTGACACAGTAAAAGAAACTAGAATGGCATCTAAGAAAGATATAGAAAAAATATTCAGAAAATATATAGACAAATATTTTGAAAAAATTAGTGAGGTTAGTTTTTAATATATGAATACAAAATTTTTTAAAGGCATAATATCAATAATAAAATTTATACTAACAGTTATTATAGTAGGATTTATAGCAATAATACTTGTACAAAGATTTTCAAATAACAACCTATCAATTGTAGGATACAGAATATTTACAGTAGTTACAGAAAGTATGGTGCCTAAATATCGAGTAGGAGATGTACTACTAGTAAGGCAAATTGGAATTACAGAAATAAAAGACGGTGATGATGTAACATACATGGGGAAAGTTGGAAACTTTGCAGACAAAATAGTAACTCACCAAGTAATAAAAATAGAAAAAACAGAGGGACGGAGGACTTGCATTTCATACAAAAGGTATAGCGAATGATGCAGAAGACCCAATTGTATATGAAGACCAAATATATGGTGTGGTACAAACAAAACTAAATATTGTAACAAAATTAAATGGTGTTATAAATAACATGTATGGAATGTACTTTCTTATAATAATACCATTAGCAATAATAATATTTTCGGAATTTAGATCTTTTAAAAATGATGATATAGATGATGAAGAAGACGACGAAGAAGATGATGACAATGAAAATAGAAGTAGAAAAAAAAGAAATAGTAAAGAAGATAAAAAAATAAAGAAACGAAAAGAAAAAAGGGCTAAGCGTAGAAGAAGATACGAATAGACGAAAGGAGGGTGTAATGAAAAGAAGAGAAAGAAGAAGAAAAAGAAGATTAAAATTGCGAACTTTATTTATGCTCTCTCTAACTTTGATTTTCAATACATACGCCTGGTTTCTATATGTAACAACAGTATCAACAAATATGCAAGTCCATGTAGATGCTTGGAGTGTAAACTTTGAGGTTGATGGTACAGCAATAGAGGAAAAGGAATTTCCACTTATAATAGATCATGCGTATCCTGGTATGAAAGATGTAGAAAAAACAGTTACAGTAAAAAATACGGGAGAGAAAGATGCAGAACTGACAAGTAAGATGGTAAAGCTTAGAATTCTTAATAATGTCTATATAGTAGAAGATGAACTTACGCCTGAGCAAAAAGCACAATTAACAGGGGCAGAAACAAAAATAACAAGTGAAGAAATGGAAAGAATGTTAAATGAGGATTTTCCATTTAAGGTAACAGCGAATTGTACAGCAACAGAATTAGCAGTAAATGGAGAAGCAAATGTATCTATGAAATTTAGTTGGCAATATGATAATAACAATGATGAACTTGATACGCAGTATGGTGTAGACAGTTATAATTATTATAAAAACAATGAGGGAAAACCTGCAATTGAAGCAGTAATAAAAATAAAAGCACAACAAAAAACATAAAAGAAGGAATTTAAAAAATATAATTCCTTCTTTTATGTTGTAATTTGTTCAAAATCAAGTGTTACATCCAAAATTGCAGTTCCACCAGTAATACCTAATTCTGTATCTTCTTTTGAATCTTGTCCATCATCAACCCATGTGGTATAAACACGAACAAGAGTTGAATTAGTATCTTGTGCAATATCACATGAAAAATTTAAAACGTCATCTGTAAGTTCCACAAGGTCACCACCATTAATTGAATAACCTGAAACTTTTAAATCTGTAGTTAGAGTACTTGTTCCGTTAATTGCACTTGTAACAGTTAATTTGAATGGTACTGAGACTTTTGAAGAATCAATATTCAAATCAAAATATCCTGTTGCACCAGGTACAATAACATCAGATTTTGCATATGTGCTACCAGGAAAAACGCAACTCATAGAACCACTAATATCAGAATTTTCGACAATATCTTGTTCATTAACTAAAATGTTCCAATATGATATTGAGATATTAGTATTTGCATTCAAATTTGTAACATATTTTGCATATGTAGTTTGTATTATTGAAAATGTAATTATAAACCAAATACAAGCCAATAATAGAAACGCTTTTTTAGTTGTAATATTATTATTCATAAATCCTCCTAATTCTCTAAAATTAGATTAGCATAAAAAGTAGAAAAAAACAATATTAAAAAGAATTATTACGAAAATGTAAAAAAAATGTAATATAAATGTAACAGAAATGTAATTGTAATTAATATACAAATATGCTAAAATTTATCTAAACAAATAACAAAGATATATTGTTTTTGTTCATTTAA
Source organism: uncultured Clostridia bacterium (assembly GCA_934162535.1). Classification (GTDB taxonomy): domain Bacteria; phylum Bacillota; class Clostridia; order TANB77; family CAG-508; genus CAG-269. Next base: position 14,643 of record CAKPJC010000001.1, read on the forward strand.
AATAAAATAACGAATGGAGTAGGTAGGATGTAAATGTCAAAAAGAAGAATACGAAAGAATGCCAATCGAATAAACGATAGGAATACTAGAATACGATGGATAAGGCGAATCCTAGTTATAATGGTAATGTTCCTACTAATCATATACTTTATTTTAAGAATAGTATATGACACAGGAAGATTTACTATTGTACTTGACAAGGCAGGAGACCCAATGAGTGGATTAATAATCTACAACAGCTTACAAGAAAAAAAGTCCCAACAAAAACTTGAAGCAGAAAAAGTAGATTTCTTTACAAACATTTCACAAAGTTGGTTGCCAGCAAACATCGACGAAGAGGCAGAAGGTAGTCATAATGGAACAAACTATATAGCATACACATTTTACGTGGAAAATAGAAGTGATAACACAATGGACTACTGGTATGAAGTAATACTTGATGATGTAATAAAAAATGTAGATGAAGCTCTAAGAGTTATGATAATTTTAAATGGCGAAAAAACTGTATATGCAAAATTAAACAGTACTACAAATGAACCTGAAAAAGATACAAAAGCATTTTATTCAAAAGATAAAGTAGCATCAGAATGCAGAAAAGACTTCAAGTCAGGAGAAATAGATAGATGTACTGTAGTAATATGGATAGAAGGTAATGACCCAGAATGCTTAGATGACCTAATTGGTGGGGAAATCAAAATGCATATGAGCATTATTGAAGACCATATTCCACAACAAGATAACATTGAAAAGAAGGAGAATGAAGGAAATGAGTAGAAGGAGTAGAAGAAGTAAAAGAAAATTGAATTCTTTGTTTATGGCATTATTGCTAACAGGAATGTTACTATTGTCATCAACATATGCATGGTTCTCTGCAAATAAAGAAGTAGAACTTAATGGAATCAGTGCAACAGTTGTAGCTGCAGAAGGTTTACAAATTTCGCTTGATGGAGAATCTTGGGGTTCTAAGATAACAATAAATCAAGCAGCATTAGCTGCAGCAACTGCAAATATATACCAATGGCCAACAGCTTTAAATCCAGTATCTACTACAGGTACTACAAGTAGTGGTAAATTAGAAATGTTTGCAGGAGATGTTGATGCTACAGGAGCAAAACTAACAAATGCAGCAGCTGAAACAGATTTGACAACTGGTGGAGTTGGAGGAAAATATATTGCATTTGATTTATATTTTAAAAATTCATCTTCACAAGCAGATGGTGATAAACTACAATTAAATGCAGGAACATCAGTTGCAATTAATGCTGAAAATGGTAAAGCAGGAACAGGATTGGAAAATTGTATTAGATCAGGACTTGTATTGTATAGTAATTCAGAGGTCATGACTGCTGATGGAACAACTGTAAGAAGTATTGCTCCTGGAACACCAGGTGTATGTATTTGGGAACCAAACTATAACAAACATATTGCAGAGGTTGTAAAAAATGATGCTAGAGTAACATCAGCAGATGCAGTACTTCCAACATATGGATTAAAATCTGCAGGAAATGGAACAATTGAGGGAATAAATGAAGCAACACCAACAGCACCAGAAATAGGAGAGCAAAAAACATTACAAACAGAAGCATCACTTACTGATGCGCTAGAAATGAAAAACCTTGGTACTGATCCAATTATGTTAAAACCAAATGCAATAATGAAATCAAGAGTATATGTATGGATTGAAGGACAAGATGTTGACTGTATAGATACAGCATCAACAGGTAAACAAATAGACATAACATTGAAATTCACAAAACCAGAAGTACAACATGATGCTGGTCCATAGTGAGATTATTAGAAAAAAGAGTAATATAATATGTTACTCTTTTTTTTGCTTTACGCAAATTGTTAAAAAACTAACAAAATTGTCAAAAAAATTCAAAAAATATATAGACAGAAAAGCAAATATTTAATATAATGTACACGAGAAAAGAGGTAGATAAAAATGGACATGAACGAAATAGACCTTAACAAAATAGAAAATGAGGAAGTACTTGATTTATATACAAGAACAAAAGAATTCATAGAATTTTTAGATAATGAAATAAAATCAAATGAGGTGGAGAAAAAATAATGAGTAGTCCTATAGAAATATTAAATGAAAAAATCGATACAGACAAAGAGATACTATCTGTAATGCCAAAAAACACAAAGAAAAACGCTGAACTATATGTAAAAAAAGTAACAGAAATAAAAGAAGGGTATCAAAAATATTTAGAAGAAGTCATTACAGAAATAAAAAGAAGAGCACACAAAATAAACTCAATAAAAGAAAGTCCAGAAATAAAACAAGTAGAAAAAGAACTAAAAAAATTTGAAGGACTAGACTTGCTTGGAGCTGGAAATACATCATATGAAAAAATGAAACTTGACGAATTGTTATTCATACTACGCAGATTTTACAAAAATAATTTAGAGCAAGTAAATGAAAACATATTAGCATGTATAAGAAGATTTGGAGAGGTAGGAGTTGAATTAAAAGTTGATGACTTCAACTACAGCCCATTTGCAAAAAGATATATGAAAAGATTTTTCAAAGAATACAAAAAAGGCGATGTAAACTCACAAAACATGAAAGACACATTTGAAAAACTATATTGGGAATGTCCAGACATAATAGTACATATAGAATTAAATATAAGATACTTATATTTAAAACACGAAAAAGAAATAGATAGACACTTTGCAAATGAAAACAAAGAAATATTAAGAGATTTAGAAACATCTGATAGAGACTATCTTGAAAAATACAAAACGCTAAGAGCAAAACTAGATGACTTAAATAGTGTAGACAAAAAAGTAATGTTAGACAAATTCTTAAACAAAGAATTAGATCCAAAAGACTATGAAGAAAGTGCAACAGAAAAGCAAATATCAAAAATGTTAGCAGAGCCATATGAAACATACACAAAAGCTGACTTAAATGAAATAACAGAAAACATAGTAAAGTTGTCAAAAACACTAGAAGAATTCCAAAACTATTTAAAATACAAATATGTATATGAAGCAGTATTAAAAATATATAAAGAAAAAGACAAATACAAAAATGGATATGAAAAACAAAAAAAAGAAATACAAAAACTTGAAAGCAAACTTGAAAAAACAAATAAAAAATATGAAAACACTGATAAATTCAAAGAAATGTTTATATTCAAGAAAAACAGTGCAGAAAAATTAAAAACACTAACAATAGATATAAACAACCAAATATCTTCAATAAAAGAACTATATAGAAAAATAGACAGTATAAAGGTGTACGACAAATTTGCAAGTATGCTAACAGACAACTCAACAATACATGAAGCACTATTTCTAGCAGGCTCATTTTACACATTTTTAGTAGAAACAATAATTGAAGAAATACAAGACATACCTGAAAAAGAAATAAACGAAAATGTAAAAGCAATAAGGAACTTTATTACAAGCCCATATATAACAATAATAAACAATGTAACAATAAAAGAAGACAAAGACATGGCACTTATGATAAAAGACAAATATAATTTATTCAAAATAAACGTAAAAAAAGAAGATTTAGAAGAAACAACAATAGGCTCATTAGTAAACACTGTTGATTCAATAATAAATGCATACAATATAGAAAACAGTGGTCTAGAAATAGATGATGTAAAATTCATTTTAAAAGCAAATAAAATATTAGAAGACATAAATGCAGAACAAGACAAATAACTGAAAGGTAAAATATGAAAGATTACTATGATGGAAAAATAAAAAATAAACAAAAGAAAACAATCCTTAAAAGCATAATAGTAAAATTAATATATATATTATTAGTCCCAATAATAATTTGGGACATAATAATATTATTTCAAACAATGAAAAATCCTTATGAAACACCAAATGTATTTGGAATAAAAACATTTTGCATAATATCAGGAAGTATGGAACCAGAAATATCTGTAAATGATGTAGTAATAATAAAAGAAACTCCAAAGGAGGAAATAAAAAAAGGAGACATAATATCATTTGATAAAAATGGAGACATAATAACACATAGAATAATATATCTTACAACAAACAAAAATGGGGAAACAACATATATTACAAAAGGTGACGCAAATAATATTGAAGACGAAGGATATGTTGAATACAAAGATATAGAAGGCAAAATGATAGGGAAAATACCTAAAATAGGAAAGATAATCATGGCACTAAAAAGCGAAACAACATTAATAATCACATTAGTAATTTTAATAACAATTTATATTGTAGAACAAAGAATTGAACGCAAAAAAGACATAAGAAAAAACAAAAGAGAAAAATATGAAAAAGAAAAAAATAGCAATTAAGTTGCTATTTTTTCTTGCCCTTACCTCTTGAAGGTGGTACATTATAAACTATATTAAAACATGAGAATTTATCCAATTCATTGTCATCAAGACAATCAAGATAAATATCTAATTCTTTCAAATTTTTACATGCTGCAATAACAGCAGGATTTAAGTTAGATTGAAACATTAACTCAAAACCTAATTCAATTGCTTCTTTTAAATGTCCATGTTCTTTTTTCTTGATTAATTGATATGCTTCTCTAAATCTTGACTTTATAGGATTTTTAAAGTTTTCTGTAGGAATAATATATTCATTTTGTATTAAATCCTTAACAGAAGAATATTTCTTTTTATTTTTCTTATATTGTCTTTGAACTTCTGCTAACTTGTATGGTAAGATAACTTGATTATCTTCTTCAGAGATTATTAATGTATCATTATCTTTCATTAAATCTATTTCATCTTCATCTTCATCCTCATCTTCGTCATCTATTTCAATTTGTTTTACAGGTTTTTTCTTTTTTGTAACAGGCTTTTCTTCAACCACTTCTTCAGCAGGAGCTGGAGTAGGTGCTACTGGAGCAGGAGCTTGTACAGGCTCTGGTACTGCAACTGGTGCTGGTGCAGGTTGTGGTGTTACAACAGGAGCTACTGGTTGAGGTTGTACTACCACTGGTTGCTGTACAGGTTGTGAAACTATTTGTTGTTGCATAATATGTTGTGGTTGAACAACAGGCTGTGGAATTTGTGCAACTAGTTTTTCTGGTAGTGGTTCATCAATAGATGGACTTACAGAATATGTTTTTGCATGTTTTGCTTTAGATTTTGCATTTGTATCAATTTTTTCAAATTCATCTGAAAATGTTATTTCATTTTTTTCAACAGATATACTTAATGTAGGGTTATTAACACCAATTTCTATAAAACTTTTGTTGCGATCAATTCTTGATACATTTATATATGATGGTACTTCAATTGGCATGTTCGTTATTATAAAATACCCTTTGTTTTCACGAGATATTAATAATACATTTTCTGAGTTAGATATTTGTACTCCGATTGTTTTTATTGTAAAATTAAAGTTATCATCTTCTATGCAAACGGTTGCATCTTTTTCATTGAATAATACTTTGTATGTATCTTGTACTGTTGATATTGCAAGTATATCATTATCAGATTTTGGGAAGAAACACAAAAGATCTGATGATGCCTTATCAGTTATTTCTTTGATATTTCTTGTAACATTTTTCTTTCCTTTTTCCCTGGTTATAGTGTCTCCCATAATAGCTTGTTTAGCTTCAGTTAATTTTGCCTTATTCTCTCCATTAGAACTTATTGCTTTGTTAGAGATCGCTGATAATTGCTCAAATGAGTTTATTGTTTTTTGCAATATTTCTCTAACAATTGTAATGTTCTTTTCAACTTTTGTAAATAATTTATTATATTGTTCTACATTTTGTTTAAGAGAAGTTTTTTGTCCCAAAATTATATCTAGAATATTATATAAGTTTGTTAAATCTTGTGTGTTTATTCCAATTTGAAGTAGTGCTGTTTCAAGACTTGCTAATAACATATTTTTAAAAACCTCATCATTTGCAAATGTTGTTGAGATTTCTTCTACATATGTATTTATATAGCTTTTTAAACTGTTTTGGGAAAGTTGAAGGCCGTCAATTAGAGCCATTTCTTTTGTTATTATAGCATCGAATTGACTTGGGTTTTGTAGTTCTTCATCATAATTTATCATAATTTTACTCCTCATTAAAATTCATAATACAAAACAAATTATAACATATAAAATATAAATTTCCAACAAAATTTCCAAAAAAAATATATTTTTTTTATTAAAAAAATGTAATAAAAATGTAAAGAAAAAGTAATATAAATGTAATATTAAATACAGAAAAAAATGTAGAAAAAAAAAGTAAAATATGATATACTCTCAATCAGAAGTGTAAACTTGTCAAAAAAGTGAATGGAGGGCAAAATGAGACGTTCAAAAAAAAGAAAAAACGGCATTTTACATTCAACAGGACAGCGACGTAGAAACTACAAAAGAAGAAAAAAAATACTATTTTTTGACATAATACTAATTTTAACACTTATTATAATTTTTAATTTATTTGTAAAAAAAGAAGATGAAATACCAGTAGTAGAAAAATATAGTGAAGAACATCAAAAACAAATAATAAATGAAGAATTAGAGAAACAAAACATAACACAAGAAGCACAAAATAAAGACACAATAGAAATACCTGTGCCAGAAAAACAAAGTGGTTCAATGATAATAAATAAAATAACAATGTCAGAAATAGAAGATGGAAAAACAATATTAAGTTTTTTGATAGAAAATAAAGGGAAGAGTGATGGAGGTTCATCATTTCCTATTTTATTAAAAGGTGTAGATGGAAATGTAATTTTAAAAACATACATAGATGTACCAGTAATAAAAGCTGGGCAACAGACAAAAACAAACATAGTAATAGATGAAAAAATAAAAGATGTAGAAAGCACAGAACTCACAGATGAACAATAGGAGGAAAGAATGAAATACTTTGAGAAATATCAAAAAAGAAAATTTCATAAAAAAATAGTGAACACAGCTTTTTTATTAATATTCTCAATTATAGCAATAACATCATATTATACAGCTAATTTTTCAAAGGCAAAAGATATAATAGAAGTAAATGTTAATATAAAAGATACAATAATAAGTGAAAGCATAGAAAAATGCAAAGTAAATGCGACAGAAGGAATTGATGGAGAATCATTTTATGTGAAATTACCAAAATATATTAATAACAAAAAGGTAATAAAATATTCATATAGCACAGAAAATGCAGGAGTATCAACAGATACAGAACAAACTGCGGAAAACGAGGTAGAAAAAGCTGTAAAAGCAGAACAAAATGTGCCATTAAACCAAATAGGACCAAATGACATATTACCAGAAAGCAAAATATATTTAACATCAACAGAAGTAAAGAAACAAGAATTAACAATATTAGCACATTATGATATAAGAGAACAAAATGGCAAAAATTTATATAATCAATATATTGAAGATACAAAAGATAATAACAAAATAACTGTATCAGGCTATATGCCGGAAAATGCGAAACTAATAATACAAGAAGTTGACAAAAAAGAAGCTCAAACAACAATAAGACAACAAAGCCAAAGACCCATAATATTGGCAGTAGCATATGACATAAAAATTCAATGTGGAGAAGACATATATGAGCCATACGAATTTGACCAAAACATAAATGTAAAAATAGAAAAAGAAGATTTAAAAGAAAAAGAGACAAATGTATGGCATATAGATGACAAAAACAAAGTAGAAAAGTTAGAACAAAAGCCAGAAACAAATGATATAGAATTTGTAACAAATGGATTTTCAATATTTGGACTAGAAGATGTAGAAGCAACAGAATTGGCACTTGATGGAATGGCAGATAGTATTTTAACAATAGATGATGCAGAATCAGATAAATACTACTGGCAAGGTCAAAATTACACAGAAGACACAACAGGAGAAAACAAAAACATATACACGGAATATGCGAACGTTACAGTAAATTATCATGGATATGGATTAAATGAAGTAGAACCAGAAAAAATAGGATATGTATCATTAACAGAAAAATATAATATAGTTACATACAAAAAAACTGCACCAATAGTTAGTGGAAACATATCTATTGAATTAGTAGATAATCCATTTATAGATAGACCAACTGGATACGGATTTGGTGGATGGACATCACCAGATGGGATAATATCAACAGATACAAAGACAAAAACACAAACAATTACTGCAACAGGTTCAAAAAATGTGACACTAAACATATATGCAAACTGGAAAACAGCAACAGTAGTGTACTTGAACTCAGATGGAGGAAATGACAACTTAAATGATGGATTATCTCCTGAAACACCATTTGGTTCATGGAGTAGAGCATATGAATATTTATATAACAACTCACAAGATAGAACTGACAGAGAAAACAACATAATAGTATTGACAGGAAACATAGACTCAACTATGCATGGCTCAAGGACAGTAACAGGTTCACAAACAATGCTTGCAGATGTTACATATGAATCATCAACAACATTCACATCAGGAGAAAAATATATATTAGCAACAGGGACAGGAGAAGGAAGCAATGCACTTGCTGGGATAAATGGAAGCATAGAAAATGCAACATTATCAACAACAGAAAAGCCACCAGCAGGAGCTGAATGGATAATCCAACAATCTGGAAATGGATATACAATAAAGAATAATGATAATTGGCAGTATTTACACCATTCAAGATATAGTGGATTATATTTTAGTGATTCGTCATTTACTTGGACATATGATATTAACAATAGAAGATTTTATTATCAGACTACTGGATGGAGAAGAACGACATATTATTTAAGATATAATAATGGAACATGGACAACAACAACAAATGCGAATTCAGCACAAAGTTTTTATTTTCTAAAATGTAAAGTAGAAAATGAAAGACCAGGTCCAATTGTAAATACAAAATCGGATAATATAGGAAGTAACAACAACTATACATCATCAAGAAATGTTGCCTCAACAATAACAAGTTTATATGGACATGTGGATTATAGAGATAATGCGATAATGGACTTAACCCAAAATAATTATAGACATATATATGCATATGCGGATTTACAAATAGAATATTTGAATATAAATGCGACAGGCTACACAAGAGCATGCGGAACAGACGGAATATCAATAAGCACAAGATATCCAGTGTTTTACGGAAGAGCACACAATTTTAGAATAGGCAGAGGAATAAAACAAGCAGGAACAAGCAATGATGCATCAACAGCAGGTGCAGTAATAGGAGGATTTGAATCAGGAACAACAGTAGGAAGTACATATAATTCAAATAATGCATATAAATTAGTAATAGAATCAGGAAAATATTCATCAATACTTGCATGGAATATGCGTGATGAAACAGCGAGCTATTATGGAACAGTAAATTGGACTTTAGGAAATGATATAGACAGAGTTTTAAAAGAGAATAGTCAATTAAAATCTTATTTTAGAAATACTGTAAATGCAGGAGGAGGAGTAAACGGCAGAGCAAATGTAAGAGATAAAGCATATCTGATAAATGTAAAAAGTGGGACTTTTGGAGTGGATGCAGTAACAGATGGATATGGTGATGCATACACATCTGGAATTTATATGGGAGGATATGGAACAGGTTCAAGTAGTGGCACAAGAGACATAAGTGATAGATATATGATAGTAGAAGGTGGATTAATATATAACATAAACTGTGGACTAAAGGTAGATAGTGGAAAGACAGATATATTAACAAAACTTTATGTAAAAGGTGGAGAAATATATAACATTGTCGGTGGAGCAGGATTATCAACTACATACGGTTCAAGAATACAACAAATAACAGGAGGAAAAATAAGATATAGTGTAAGTGGTGGTTCAAATGGATATAGTGGGTCAGATGGTGATGGACAAATATCAAATTGCAATACATTGGTATATATAGGTGGAAATGCACAAATAGGGGATGAAACACTTGTAGGATATGTAACAGACAATAACACATCAAATGATGACCAAGGAAAATTATATCTAGTAGAAGCAGGATGCGTTTTAGGAGCAGGAAACGGAAGTAACCCTAATTATACAGCTGGTCAAGTAGACAATTCACATATTATAATTGCAGATGAAGCACATATACTAAACAGTGTATATGGTGGTGGAAACTACGGAATAGTAGGTAATAGAAATGGAACAACAGCAAAAGCAACAATAGACATTTTAGGTGGAACGGTTGATAGAAATGTATATGGGGGCTCAAATAATAGTAGCATATTTGGTTCAACAACAGTAAATGTAAAGGGAGGACATGTTAAAGGGGCTGTATATGGTGGAACAAACACATCAGGTACTGTAAGTTCAACAGCTACAGTAAATGTAACTGGTGGAATATTAGGAAATGACACAAATGCAGAAGATAATGAGGCATTATTTGGTGGAGGATATGGTCAAAGTACAACAGTTTCAGGAAAAGCAACAGTGAATATATTAGACACGTCTTCAAATGTATATATATATGGTAGTGCATATGGAGGAAGCTCACTTGGTAGAATGAACTCAAATGTTGAAGTAAACATTCAAGATATACCAGGAAACTCAAATATAATATCAATTGTAGGTTCTGTATTTGCAGGAGGAAAAGGAACAACAACAACATCTGCTACAATTGCAGGAAGTGCAACATTAAATATAGATGGAAGCAATTTACCAGATTGTAGTGTATTTGGTGGAAATGATATAAATGGTACAACATCAGGTGCAATAACAGTTAATGTTGGTAGAACATATGAATCAAAACTAAAAAATGCATATGGTGGAGGAAATAAAGCAGGAATAACAACAACAACTCCAAGTGTAAGAGTGTATTTACTAGCAAATTCAAATGTAACAAATGCATTTAATGGTGGTAGAGCTGCAAACCTAACATCATCAGGAACATCTGATGCAACAAGAGCAATTTACTTACAAGGAGGAAAGGCTAAAAATATATTTGGTGGATCAGACTCATCAGGAACAGTTACAGCAAGTCATGTATATATAGAATCAGGTACAGCAGAAAATGTATATGGTGGAAACAATATTGGAGGAACAACAAATACAACATATGTATATGTTACAGGAGGAACAGTAACAAATACATATGGAGGAGGTTACCAAGCGTCAACACCAGCAACAAATGTTAGCCTAACAGGAGGAACAGTAACAAACGGATTTGGTGGAGGAAATGCAGCAGATGTAACCAATACATCAATATCACTTGCTGGAAGTACTGCAACAAATATATATGGTGGCTCAAATGAAAAAGGCACAGTTTCAAGTACATATGTAACCATAAATTCTGGAACAGTAACAAACGTATATGGAGGAAACAACGCAGGTGGAAAATCAGTAAATACAGAAGTAATAGTTAATTCTTCTACAGAAAATGTATATGGAGGAGGAAATGAGGCTATAACATCTGGAGACACACTTGTAACATTACATAATGCAACAATTACAGGAAGTGCATTTGGAGGAGGAAATGGTGCTGCAGCTATAGTTTTAGGAAATAGTGTAATTACAGCCGATGGAACAACAAACATAGCACATGACCTATTTGGTGGAGGAAATGCAGCAGCAACAGGTTCATCATCAAAAACATCAAAAGTTACAGTTGACATATCAGGAGGAACAATAAGAGGAGATGTTTATGGAGCAGCAAACACATCAGTTGTTACAGGTGAAACACATGTTAATATAGGAACAACAGTTGTTTCAACAACAGGACTAACACAAGGAACAATAGATATTGCAGGAACAGTATTTGGTGGAGGAAAATCAAATACAGCTGGTTCAGAAGACTACGACTTCTCATTTGAGAGTGTTATAGGAAATACATATATAGACATAAATGCAGAAAATTATGACAATGGAACATATACATATAATATAAGAAAAAGTATATTTGGAGCAGGAAATGCTGCAACAATGTCAGGAGATGGATACATAAATATAACTAATTACGGAAAAGCTAGTGATATAAAACAAAACATATCAATACAAAGAGCAACGACAGTTACAATAGACAATAGTGTAATGTATCTTGAAGGAACAACAGATAGGACAAACGAAATATCGACAGCTGTATATACATTAAACAGAATAAAAGATTTAAAAGTAAAAAATAATACAACATTATATTTAGCAAGTGGTGCTAATATACTTGAAAAACTTACAAGTATAGACTCATCAGAATCAAAAGCAACAGTAACAATTGGTCCAAATGGAGTATTATCAAGAAATGTAGATAATAGAATTTACTTATTACAAGGAAAGAACTTAATTTTAAAAACAGAAGCTGGTGCACATGGTGAAGTATATGGAATGACATATGTAGGTTTATTCAAAGGAATACTTAATAGAGATACAGGAATATATGGAACAAACTATAATCATGGAGACACAGTTCCAGCAGATTATGAAGAATTTGCAAGAAATTCATATGTTCAAGGTAAACACTATGATGGGCATGATATAAAAATAGATGGTTTCTATACAAACTATGAGGAAGATGGAGTCATTGCAACAAAATATATAGAACCAACACCAGAATCAGCACCATATTATCAATGGATATTAGGTAAAGTTTCAGATGATATATATTATGATGAAATAGAATTAATTGCAACAAAATATGCAACGACATCAACATATGTATTGGACTTAACAGGACTTGATTTCCCAAATATGACAGTAAATGTTATAGGATTTGATACATCAGAATTAAGAAATGATGTAATATTAAAAGACAATAGTGAAATACCTAATATTGAAATGGATGCAACAAAAGCAAATACAACATTTGGATTAACAATGACAGCAGGAAATACAGGATGGCAAACAAAAGGAACAACAGCATATTACACATCATCAGATAATCAAAATAATGGTACATTTAGTGGAACAGAACAATACTTAAGTGATAACTCAACAACAACACCATCATTCAGTTTCTACATGGGTCACTCAAAGAATGTAAGTACAAATGAGGTACTTGGTTCAGTAACAATACATTTACAAGTATCATATGTATCAGGAGATGAACTTATATTAAGAAATGTATATATACCATTAAGATTATCAACAAACAATACATTCAAATTAGCAACAGACTTCTATGAAGGAGCTATAACACCAGGTAAAAAATATAGCATGTTCCCAACAACAAATACAAGTATAACAAGTAACAGCTCATTCTCAGCATATTACTCATTATACTTAGGTGGATACTCACAAGACCAAGAATATTATGATAATTTTGTAGGATATAATCATTATCTTGTATCAAGCTGTGTATTACCTGCAAAAACCAAAATAACATTTGTTGATAGGTCAAAAGATGAAATAAAATACTATTATTATATAGTAACAGACCAGGATGAACAAAACGCTAGAAAAGAATACAAATTCCAAGACTTTACTGCAATGGGAAGTACTGATGAAGGAACAGGAAGGACGGCTGAAAAATACAATAATGACTCAAGTTATTTGAATACAACATTAGATATAGTATTAGAGGAATTTATATTCCAAGTGGACTTTGCAGATATTACATTAGCAAATACATTTGCAAATCAGTCACTAACGGTTCAATTAAGAGATATGTGGGATGATAGCGTTAAATTAAAAGTTAATACAGACCAATATCCAATGCTATTTAACTTATATAGTGACAAAGAAGCTATAAAGAGTGTAGATGTAAATTCAAATAAAACATATATTTATATGGGAAATGAATTTAAAGTGGATTTAAAAACAGTATATGAATTCCAAACAGAAAATGCAGATACTGTATATGATACAACACACTTTGAAGATCAGCTTGGTGTAAAAATAACTGTATTAGAAGGTAGTACACAATTATCATCAACAGACTTAACAGGTATATATGTAGAGTATAATGGAAAAAGATATTATGCAAGAACTGATGGTTCATACAGAATAAAAATAGCAGATGCTGTTTCAAATGTATTAACTGACATGGTATTCTATACAGAAAATGGTAAACTAGATACGGCAACATATACATTCAAATTTGAGACATTTGGCTCAATAGATGGAGTATATTTCTCTAGCGCAATTGCAACAGATAGTATAAATATGCAAATAATAAATGCAGATTATGGTTTATCAGCTATATTAGATGATAAATCGGTACTAATAGACAAAGCAACAGGAATAACAAAAAATAATGATAATGCTTTAGATTTTACAATAGGATATTCAGCAGAATTTACAAATCCTAAAATATGTGTATCATTATATAGAAGAGATTATTCAAGCATATATAGTTCAAAATATAATTTAATAGACTTAGCAAATTATGTTTCAAATACTCTAACACCAACGGCTGTTGAAAAAGAATATTTGGTAACAGATAATCCACAAGCTACACAAAATTTTGTATTAAGACTAAAAGATAATCTTACAACGGGAACATATAAAATTGTATTCTCACTATATGATGGAGAAAATTACATAGGAAATATAGACAAAATGATTATCATTAAATAAGATAAAACGCAGTTTCTATGTAGAAACATTATACCAATAGAAAGTTCGAGAAAAAATCCTATTGGATAAAATGATTAGTTGAAAGGGGTATTTATGAAAAAATCAAACAAAACAATAATAATAGTAATTTCAATTGTTTTAGTAATAATGTTAATTGTTGGGGGGGTTGCATATGCATATATAGCAACAGACTTATTTAAAAGTAATAAAGAAATGTTTTTTAAATATTTTTCACAAGTTACAGATAAAGATACAGGAATAATTAACAAAAATCTAAATGATTATTTTACTAAAAAAAGTAGTGAATCATATCAAAATAGAGGAAATATAAAATTTAACTATTCAGATAATACAGGTACAAATATGATGGATTCAAAAATATCTGACAAATTAAATGAATTATCAATTGAATTTGATGGAATATCAAACAAAGAAAAAAATATTACAAATAGAAATATTACAATTAATTATGGAAATGATGTAACATTTCCAATTAAATATATAAAAGATCAAGAACTACATGGTGTACAATCTAAATATATAGGAAGTAAATATGTTTCTATTAGGAACAGTAATTTGCAACAATTGGCTTCTAAACTTGGAATGGATACAACATTTATTCCTAATAAAATAGAGATTTCAGAAAAAAAGGAAAAAATAAAATTTACTGAAGAGGAATTAGCAAAAATAAAAAGCACATATGGTCCAATTATTGAGCAGGGGCTAACAGATGATAATTTTTCAAAGGAAGCAAATAATAAAGGAGAAAGCAATTATATATTAGCAGTTTCTGGAGACCAATTAAAAAATATAATGATAAACTTATTAGAGGCATTTAAACAAGATAAAGATTTAATAAAAAGATTAAATGAAAATATTAATTTAACTGAAATAAATACATCAAAACAAATAACGCAACAACAAATAAGCGAGATATTAAAAGAATTACAAGAAAAAGATTCATCAGAATTTAAAGAATTGAAAATTATGATTGGCTATTCAAAAAAATCTGTAAATGAAATTATGATACAATATGACCAAATAGTAATAAATATGAAAAAAGAAAAAAATAGTAATAGTGAAAAATATTCAGTAAATTTACAGATAAATAATAATGAGGAACAGGAAGATGTAAAAGACATTAGTACTGTAAGAATTGATTTTGAAGCAAATTATAATGGATTAGATGAGTTAAAAGATGTTTCGGGAGAATATATGATAAAAATAAAAGCTATAACAAATGATAATACAGATTTACAATATCAGTATAATATAACAAATGAGGTACAATTTAATGATTCTATAGATGTTGTAAAACTTGATAATAGAAATACTTTTATTTTAAATGATGTTGAAGATAATGTACTTACCAGCTTTTTAACAAAAGCGAGCGAAAGAATTCAAACAGTAAATAAAGAACAAATGCAACAATTAGGATTAGAAGAAGATGAAAATCCATTATTATATACAAATTTTATTACTTATTATTATGTTGAAACAATAAAATCAGTACAGTCAATTTATGAGAATTCAGTGAAACCATATGAAATGAATAGTAAAGGTAACGAATAAGAGAGTATAAATATTATAAAATTTATGGATATGTGATTAAAAATAGCAAGAAACACTTGCTATTTTTTTTTAGTAATAGTACAATAATAGAGGAAAAGGAGGAAAGAAATGGTAGAAATATCAACATCAATCCTAACAGTAGAAAAAGGAAAAGAATCAGAAGTATTTTTCGCACTAGAAAAATCCAAAATAGACTACTTTCACATTGACGTAATGGACGGAAAATTCGTAGAAAAAGACACATATCAAAAAATGTTAGAATATAGTAGTTATATTAGGAGAATATCAAACTTACCAATGGATGTACATCTTATGGTAGAAGATGTAAAGCAAGCGATAGAAGACTTCTCAACAGTAGAACCAAACATAATAACATTTCATTTAGAGGCATGTAAAACAAAAGAAGAAGTAATGGATAGAATACAACAAATAAAAGAAAATGGTTCAAGAGTAGGAATAGCAATAAAGCCAGAAACAAAAATAGAAGAAGTATATGAATATTTGCCATACATACATGTGTGTTTAATAATGACTGTAGAACCAGGAAAAGGAGGACAAACATTAATAACAGATATGTTAGCAAAAATATCAACACTAAAAACTTACATAGAAAAGAACAATATAGAAATAGATATTGAAGTTGATGGTGGAATAAACATAAAAACAGCACCAAGGGTAAAAGAAGCAGGAGCAGATATTTTAGTTGCAGGAACTGCAATTTTAATAGCATCTGACTATAAAGCTATTATAGATGAACTAAAAAGTTAAATAAGGAGGAAAAAATTATGTTAAATTTAAAACTTAATTTAGAAAACACAGGGATAGATGAAAAAGCTATAATGAAATACAAAGACAAGGTAGAAAAAATCCATGAGGATTTACACAAGAGAGCATCAGACGAAAAGGATTTTGTTGGATGGCTTAATTTACCAACAGAATATGACAAAGAAGAATTCAAAAGAATAAAAGAATCTGCAAAAAAAATACAAGAAGAATCTGAAGTTTTAGTAGTAATAGGAATAGGTGGTTCGTATTTAGGAGCAAGAGCTGTAATTGAGAGTTTAACAAGTACATTTTATAACATGCTCCCAGAAGGAAAAAGAAAATATCCACAAATACTATTTGCTGGAAACAATTTAAGTCCAAATTATCTAAATGAACTAATAGAAGTATTAGGAACAAAAGACTTTTCAGTAAATGTAATATCAAAATCTGGAACAACAACAGAACCAGCAATTGCATTTAGAATATTTAGAGAAATGCTAGAAAATAGATATGGAATAGATGAAGCAAGAAGTAGAATATATGTAACAACAGACAAATCAAGAGGAGCACTAAAAACACTATCAGAAAAAGAAGGATATGAAACATTTGTTATTCCAGATAATGTAGGTGGCCGTTATTCTGTATTAACAGCAGTTGGACTATTACCAATAGCTGTTGCAGGAATAAATATAGATAAACTAATGGAAGGTGCAAGAACAGCACAACTAAAATATGAAGATTCAGACTTAAAATACAATACATGTTATCAATATGCAATTACAAGAAACATTTTATATAAACTATATAAAAATACTGAAATATTAGTAAACTATGAGCCAAAACTACACTCATTTACTGAATGGTGGAAGCAATTATTTGGTGAGAGTGAAGGTAAAAACCAATTAGGTATATTCCCAGCAGGTGTTGATTTTACAACAGATTTACACTCAATGGGACAATATATTCAAGATGGAAGAAGAAACTTATTTGAGACAGTATTAAGTATAGAAAAACCACATTCAAATTTAGAAATAAAAGAAGAAGAAGATAATTTAGATGGGCTAAACTATCTAGCTGGAAAAACATTAGACTATGTAAATAAAAAAGCTATGGAAGGAACAATAGCAGCACATGTATCAGGAGATGTACCAAATATTGTAATTGAATTACCAAAATTATCAGAAGAAACAATTGGACATTTAATATATTTCTTTGAAAAAGCATGTGCAATGTCTGGAATGATATTAGGAGTAGATCCATTTAATCAACCAGGAGTAGAAGAATATAAGAAAAATATGTTTAAATTATTAGAGAAACCAGGGTATTAAACCTTGGTTTCATATTAAGTGAGGTAAAAGATGATAGTACAACATGAATATAGAATAAAAGTATCAGATGTAGGTAAAGAAAATAAAGCGACAAATAAAGCAATATTAGCAATATTAGAAGATGTAGCATGTATACATTCAGATATTGCAGGATATGGAGTAGAAAATATTGATGAAACACATGTAACTTGGTTATTATTAGAGTGGAAAGTACAAATAATAAAAAGACCTAAATATGGAGATAAAGTTATTGCAAAGACCTGGTCAAAAGAATCAAAAAAATGTTATGCTTTTCGTGATTTTGAAGTATGCAACGAAAAGGGAGAAATAATAATAAGGGCAAGTTCAAAATGGGTACTAATGGATGTAGAAAAATGTAAAATTGTGACAATACAAGATGAAATAATGGGTAAATATGAACCAGAACTTGATTTAAAATCATTTGAAGATGAAGAATTTAAGAAGAATAGAGAGCCAGAAAAATGTGAAATGCAAACACTGTATAAGGTTAAGAAAAATGATATAGACATAAATAATCATATGCACAATATCAATTATATAGATTTAGCAAATGAAATATTACCAGAATATATTTGTAAAAAAGGCGAATTAGATTATATTAGAATAACATATAAGAAAGAAATAAAATTAGGAGAAACAGTAATATGTAAGTTTGCTCATAATGAAGAAAAAAATTCAAATATAATCACAATAAAAAGTGAAGATGACAAAACATTACATGCTATAATAGAATTAACATAAAACCAAGCTTTCACTTGACTTTATGTATCCTCAGAATATTTAAGTATTTTTAGTAATTTTGTTCCACTAAGAGTAAAGTCAATAATTTCACTAATAAATATAGAAATAATATAACCACTAAAACCTAAAATAGGAACTAAAAAGTAAATAAATGCAATACTTACAACACAGTCAAACACATTAATAGCCATAACACTAACTTGTGCATCTAGTCCTTTCAATATACTATCAATTACAATGTCCAAGTACATTACTACAATAAGAGGAGAAAGTATTTTTAAATATTTTGCAATTTCTAATTTATTGTAAAGTATTTGACTTAGAGTATTTGCAAATGCAAAAATTAATATGGCGATTATAACTGAAAATATAAAAGTACCTATTAAAACTATAAAAGATATATTGCGTATTTTTTTATAGTTTTTTTCTATATGAAATCTAGAAAATTCAGGAACAAGTAAACTACTAAAACTTGTTACAAGTATTACAGGGAACATTATAATAGGCATTGCCATACCATTTACAATACCATATGCAATTAACGAATTAGAAGAATTCATACCACTTTTCTGCAGACTAGATGGAATAATTAACTGTTTTATGGTTGACAAACCAGAACGCAAGTATGATGTGAGTGCAACAGGTATTGTAATTCTTAAGATACGTTTATTATAAGAATCTAAATCCTTAAACCTTGATTCAACTAATTCCTTCCTCTTATCTAATTTATACAAAATATATAAGTATATAAAGGAAAGTACTTCAGAAATTACATCAGCAAGAATTAGAGAATAACATGCATAATTAATCCCACTAGGCATAAGAGTACTAAGCAAAAAAGCAGTACAAACTATTTTTACGAATTCTTCAAAGAACTTTGCTATTGCATTTTTATAAACACGTCGAACAGCTGTAAAATAACCATTAACAGCAGAAGACATAGAAATAAATGGTAATGCAATACATATTAGGTAAATTACATTTTTACTAATGTGATTATTTAAACATGTTTTAACAATAAAATCACTTCCTAAAAAAAATATAATACTTGCACTTATTCCAAAAACTAAACTAAAAAAGATACATCTTTGAGCTGCTTTTTTTGCACCAACCTCATTGTTACTTGCAAGTTCTTCTGCAACAATTCTTGTAGCAGAAATATTTATTCCAGCAGATGCAAGTGTAATGCCAAACAAGTAAACAGTCATTACAAGAGTAAATACTCCAACAGCTTCTTCGCCAATAGTATTAGATATATAAATATTAAAAAACATTCCAATTATTTGTAAAATTATTGAACTAAACAATAATATTAATGTATTAAATATAAAAAGTTTTAGTGTTTTCATAATAAATAAAACCCTTTCAAAATAGCTATTTAATAATATTTTCAATATTATTAAATATGCTATAAATAAAAGGGTTTATAATTATTTATGTTTTTGAATTATTTGCTTTTGTGGTTTATAGGTATCCGTTGACAATAGAGTCTTTGAAACTACTTTACCACTTTGATAAAGAACTCTATATGTAGAACATTTATATCCATATTTACCAGTTTGTTTTATAACCTCTGTGCCTTCTGGAATTGAAGAGACATATTCATATGTTGTATCAAAATCATTTTTTTGTGTTGTTTCTACAACAATATCTACATTATATTTAGGAGTTTCTTCAACACCTTTAATTGCAATTGTTATAACACCTGTATTAATTGAGGCATCTATTCTTATAGGATAATTTCTAGAGTTTTTAAATTTAAAATCAACACTACCATAAGAAACTGTTGCATCACAACCCATAGGTAAATAGTTTACTGTCATACTGTGATTTTTTCTTTCTACAATATCCAAGTTAGCAAGTAGAACACTATAATATAAATTAGAGGAAATTTGACAAATTCCACCACCAACTCCATAATCTAATTCTCCATCAGAATATATAATGGCTTCTTTAAAACCAGCTTTTGTTGAACGTTCACCAACTATTTTATTAAATGAAAATGTTTCTCCAGGAGCTACAACGATACCATTAATTTTATTAACTGCAATTTCCAAATTAGTAGCTCTGTTAGTATTTGTTATGTCATATTTTGTAGAAAAAGAGGATATTGTATTTACAAAAATATCTTCTCCTAAATCTGCAACTGTAATATCAGCATCTTTATAAACAAGAGGAATAGATATTTCATTTTCTTGTGAATTATTAACAAGATTTTTTACTTCATCAATTGAGTTAGCGAAATCAATACCTTTTTTTTCTACTACAATAGAATAAGTGTCTTTAGCAATTGATGCATTCACAGGCTCAGAATATATATCATCATGAATTTTCTCAACTGAAACAACATCAGGCTGTACATAACTAATAGGTAAAGATATTTCAGATTTGCTTTCATTTATTGACGATATTATAAGATTTTTTGCCATATCTTTATCTAGTTTATTACCAGCAGTGCCTTTACTTAATATCAAATTAGACCCATCTATATAATATGTAGGATTAACAACCAGATTTGGTATTTCAACACTTATATTATCAATAACATTGTCTAATTTATCAGAATTGTATTGTATTGGTGCTTCTATATTATTTTTTGTAAATAATGAGCATAAAATTCTAAAGTTATTTGTAAGTATGTTTCCTGTACGACCAACTCCATAGGCATTTTCTAATGCTGTTGCAATATCATATGAAAAGTCTATTTCAGCAGGTTGTATGCTTGTTTCATATCCATCATTTTTTATTTTTATTTCTTTTTCAAGTTTTTCATTAAATGCTTTTTCAAGTTTAGTTCTTGCTTCTTCCGTTGATAGTGAAGAAACAGAGATTCCATTTATATATACATTATTTATTATTTTTGAACTTCCCATATTTAAAATTGAAAAGAATGTTGATATAAATATAACGCATAATATGATTGCAAATTTTAAAATTATATTCCAATTAAATTTTTTTATTTTTATCTTTTTTCTATTATTGCGACTTCTTAATCGTCTTTTATCCATTGTAAAACCTCCAGTGTAAACAAGATTTATAGTATTTTCAATGTAATTATATAAATAAAATGTGTAAAAGTCAATGGATAAAATACCCTAAAAAACTAACAAATTTTGTGATATGCTTAACAGGGGGGTTGCAAAATATAAAATATGTGATATAATATAAAAGCTAAAAGTAAGGCAAGAAAGGAAGATTATAATGAATTGTAAAGTTGAAAAAACCAAAAATGCAAATGAAGTTAAATTAGAAATTACAGTAGAAGCAGAAAAATTTGAAAATGCAATGAAAAAAGTATATTTCAAAAATGCGAAATATTTTAATATACCAGGATTTAGAAAAGGAAAAGCTCCAATGAATATAGTAGAAAAATACTATGGAGATCAAATATTTTATGAAGATGCATTCAATGAAATTGCTACAGAAGCATATGAAGAAGCATTAAAAGAAAATAAAATAGAAGTAGTAAGCAGACCAGAAGTAGACATCAAACAAATGGAAAAAGGAAAAGATGTAATATTCACAGCAGTAGTACAAACAAAACCAGAAGTTGAGTTAGGAAAATATAAAGGAATAGAACTTGAAAAAATAGAATACAAAGTAGATGATCATGACATAGAGCATGAACTAGGACATATGCAAGAACACAATTCAAGACTAATAACAATAGATGACAGAGCAGTAGAAAAAGGAGATATAGCAACAATAGACTTTGAAGGATTTGTTGATGGAAAAGCATTTGAAGGTGGAAAAGCAGAAGGACATGAACTAGAAATAGGAAGTGGAGCATTCATACCAGGATTTGAAGATCAAATAGAAGGAATGAACATAGATGAAGAAAGAGAAATAAAAGTAACATTCCCAGAAGAATATTTTTCAAAAGACTTAGCTGGAAAAGAAGCAATGTTCAAAGTAAAACTACATGAAATAAAGAAAAAAGAGCTACCAGAATTAGACGATGAATTTGCTAAAGACGTAAGTGAATTTGATACACTAGAAGAACTAAAAGCAAGTATCAGAGAAAAAATAGAAAAAAACAACAAGCAAAAAGAAAAATATGAAACAGAAAACCTAGCAATAAAAGCAGTTTCAGAAGATGCGAAAATTGAAATTCCATCTGGAATGATAGATTTTGAAATAGAAAACATGATGAAAGACTTTGAACAAAGATTAGCATATCAAGGACTAAATATGGAACAATACTTAAAAATGTCAGGAAGAACAGAAGAAGAAATAAAAAAAGAATATGAACCACAAGCAATAGAAGCTATAAAATCAAGACTAGTACTTGAAGCAATAAAAAAAGCTGAAAAAATAGAAGCAACAGAAAAAGAAATAGAAGAAAAAATAGAAGAAATGGCTAAAAACTATGGAAAAAGTGCAGATGAGCTAAAAGAAAATGAAAACCTAAAAAATTACATAAAAGAAGGAATTGAAACAGAAAAAGCCATAGAATTTATAGTAAAAAACGCAAAATTTAAAAAGTAATAATAGATATGTTAAAAAAGTTAGGGGGATTATAATAAAAAAAATACAAATCTTTTCCTAACTTTTTGACTAATATACACAAAAAAGACAAAAATTAATAATAGACTAATATAATAAAAGTCTATAAAAGGAGGAAAAAACATGTTAGAAAAATCAAGTTTAGTACCATATGTAGTTGAACAAACAAGTAAAGGAGAGAGATCATACGATATATTCTCAAGACTATTAAAAGATAGAATAATATTTTTAGGAGAAGATGTAAATCCAACAACATCAAGTCTAATAATTGCACAATTATTATTCTTAGAATCAGAAGATCCAGACAAAGAAATATATTTATATATTAATTCGCCAGGAGGATCAATTACAGATGGAATGGGAATAATAGACACAATGAATTATATAAAATGTCCAGTGTCAACAATATGTGTTGGAATGGCAGCAAGTATGGGAGCAGCACTACTATGTGCAGGAGAAAAAGGAAAAAGATATGCAACACCAAATGCAGAAATATTAATACATCAACCATTAATTGGTGGTGGAGGACTACAAGGTCAAGCAACAGAAATAAAAATACATGCAGACCACTTAGTTCGCACAAGAGAAAAGCTAAATAAATTCTTAAGTGACAGAACAGGTCAATCAATAGAAACAATTGAAAGAGATACAGAAAGAGACCATTACATGACAGCACAAGAAGCATTAGAATATGGGCTAATAGATGGAATCATGGACAAAAGATTATAAAATATATAAAAAAGGAGAAAATAAATGGCAAAAAATGACACACCCAAAAGTGTAAAATGTTCATTTTGTGGTAAAACACAAGAAAGTGTAAAAAGAATTATAGCAGGACCAGGTGTATATATATGTAATGAATGTATAGGACTATGTAATGATATAATAGAAAACGAATATTATGAAGGTGATGAAGAATCTTATACACTAGCAGGACTTGACCAAATACCAAGTCCTAAAGAAATAAAAGATACACTTGACGAATATGTTATAGGGCAAGATGAAGCTAAAAAAACATTAGCAGTAGCAGTATATAATCATTATAAAAGGATAACACATGAAGAAGAAAAGAGCAAAAAAAGTGAAAAAGGCGAAAATGATGATGTTGAAATTCAAAAAAGTAATATACTACTATTAGGCCCTACAGGATGTGGAAAAACATTGCTTGCAAGTACATTAGCTAAAATATTAAATGTTCCATTTGCCATAGCAGATGCAACAACATTAACAGAAGCTGGATATGTTGGAGAAGATGTGGAAAATATTTTATTAAAACTTATCCAAGCAGCAGATGGTGATATAGAAAAAGCCGAAAAAGGAATTATATATATAGACGAAATAGACAAAATAACAAGGAAATCTGAAAATCCATCAATAACAAGAGATGTAAGTGGAGAAGGAGTACAACAAGCATTACTAAAAATAGTAGAAGGTACAATTGCATCAGTACCACCACAAGGAGGAAGAAAACACCCTCAACAAGAACTACTACAAATAAATACATCAAATATACTGTTCATATGTGGAGGAGCATTTGAAGGTCTTGAAAATATAATAAAAGATAGAATTGGAAAAAAATCTATTGGATTTGGTGCTGAAATACAAAGCAGTAAAGACATTGATAGATATAAAGTATTTGAAGAATTATTACCACAAGATTTATTAAAATTTGGAATGATACCAGAATTTATAGGTAGATTACCAATTATAGCAACATTAAAAGAACTTGACAAAAAAGCATTAATAAAAATTACAACAGAGCCAAAAAATGCATTAGTAAAACAATATAAAAAATTATTGGAAATGGATGATGTTGAACTAGAATTTGAGCCAGAAGCATTAGAAGCGATAGTTGACAAAGCAATAGAAAGAAAAACAGGTGCGAGAGGGCTACGTTCAATAATTGAAGAGATAATGAGAGACATTATGTTTGATATTCCATCAAATAAAAAAATTGAAAAATGTATTGTTACAAAAGATACAATAGAAAATAACCACGAACCAATAATAATTGAGAATGAAAATAAAGTACAGGATGATGTAAAAGAGTCCAAAGTACATGTTGAAGTAAACAAAGAAACAGCATAATAATAAAAACACGAAGTAAAAAGCTTCGTGTTTTTAACATTTCTATTTATTATTATTTTTTGAATTATTATTATTGTTATTATTATTTTTATTTTCAGAATTTTTATTTTGTTTCTTATCTTTATTTGACATAATATAACACCTCCATTACATCTACTAGAAATATTTTAACCCAAAATCAAAGAAATATACAAAAATATTGTCAATTAAATAAAAAAGTTATATAATAAAAAAAAATCAAAAAAATAAAGGAAGAAACAATGGAAAACATAGTAATAGGAATAGAAGGAATGGTTGGGGCAGGGAAAACATCAATATGCAAAAACCTAATAAAAAAAATAGACAACTCAATAATACTGCATGGTGGGAACATATATAGAGCGATAGTATATGGAATGGCAAAAACAAAAATATCAACAAAAAAAGAAATAGATGCATTTGAGTTAATGAAAGAGTTAAAAATAGAAGTGAAACTAGAAAATTCAGAGACAGTAATATATATTGACGGAAAAAAAATAGAAGAAGTGGACTTACAATCAAAACAAGCTTCAATGGATGTATCAAAAGTAAGTAACATTGCAAATAATAAAAAATTGTATGAATTCGGAAAAGAATTAATAAATGAATACAGAAAAAAATACAACATAATACTCTCATCAAGAGACATAATAAAAATGTATCCAGATGTAACATATCACTTTTTTATAACAGCATCACTAGAAGAAAGAACAAATAGAAAATATCAACAATATAATAAAGAAATACCAAAAGAAGAAATAAAAGAAATGATAGAACAAAGAGACAAACTTCAAGAAGAATCTGGATATTATAAAATATATCCACAGACTCAAATAATAGATGTAACCAGCTGCAACAATGTAGAAGAAGCTACAACAAAAATATTAGAAAATATGGAGGACATAGAAAAATGGAATACAAAAATAAAAAACTAGAAAAATTTGAAAAAGAATTAGAAAACAAAAGAGTAGCTGTTATAGGAATAGGGGTAAGTAATATACCACTAATAGACTACTTGTATGAAAAACACGCAAAAGTAACAGTATTTGATAACAAAGAAAAACTTGATGAAAAGATAATGGAAAAAATAAAAAAATATAATTTTGAATACTCATTAGGAACAAACAGTTTATCAAAGCTAGAAAACTTTGAACTAATATTTAGGTCACCAAGTTGTTTACCAACAAAACCAGAATTAGTAAAAGAAAAAGAAAGAGGAGCAATAATAACAACGGAAATAGAACAACTAATGAAATTAGCACCATGTAAAATAATAGGAATTACAGGAAGCGATGGTAAAACCACTACAACAACATTAACATATGAAGTATTAAAAAATGCAGGATATACTTGTCATCTTGGAGGAAACATAGGAATACCATTATTCACAAAACTAGATGAAATAAAACCAGAAGATATAATTGTATTGGAGTTAAGTAGTTTTCAATTAATGGAAATGGACATAAGTCCAGAAATATCAGCGATAACAAATATAACACCAAACCACTTAAATGTTCATAAAGATTATCAAGAATATATTGATGCGAAAAAAAGTATATTTTTAAATCAAGATGAAAATGGAATACTTGTATTAAATGCTGACAATGAAATAACAAATAAATTCCAAAAAGAAGCAAAAGGAAAAGTTATTTTATTTAGTTGTGAAAAAAAGCTAGAAAATGGATATATTATTGAAAATGGAACAATAAAAGAATGTTGTGATGGAATAAGAAGACATATTATTGATGCAAAAGACTTAAAACTAAAAGGAATACATAATTTACAGAATGTTGCAACAGTACTAGCATTAACCAAAACATTAGTAGATAGTGATAAAGCTGTTGAAACAATAAAAGAATTTGGAGGAGTACATCATAGACTTGAATTAGTAAGGACATTAGATGGAGTTGAATGGTATAATGATTCAGCAAGTACAAGTCCAACAAGGGGAATATCAGCATTAAATTCTTTTGATAAAGAAATAGTTTTAATAGCAGGAGGAGCAGATAAAAACTTAGACTATACACCTATTGCAAAGCCAATTATCCAAAAAGTAAAAAAATTAATATTAATAGGTCAAACAGCAACAAAAATATATGATGCAGTAAAAAAAGAATTAGAAATACAAAACAAAAAACTAGACATATATATGTGTGAAAGTTTACAACAAAGTTTGGAACTTGCTAAAAGGCTTGCTGAGCCAGGTCAGGTTGTATTATTCTCACCAGCAAGTACAAGTTTTGATATGTTCAAAGATATGTATGACAGAGGAGATAAATTCAGAGAACAAGTAAATAATTTGTAGTGTCAAAAATACAGTAAATTCATATAATATACTATTAAAACAAGGGGGTATATGATATGAATAACTCACTATATGAAGAATATATGAGAAGTGTTTTAGGGTATGAACCAATGGGGTATCCAAATACATATGATATGAATTCTGATAATATGTATGATAGCACAATTAATTATAATGAAATGCGAAATGATGAACTTGAAGAATGTTATCCAGACATATATAGAATAGTTTATCCAATGGTTCAAAAAGCATGTAGACAAAACACAAGACCTATGACAAGAGAATTAGTAGATAATATGACAAATGAAATATATTATGCACTAGAAGACAATGAAATGGCTAATGTTAGAGAAAAAGAAGATATAGGAAAAGCGAAAGAAAATAGAACAGAAGATAAAAGACAAATAAGAAACAATAACTTAAATGATTTAATACGTATATTATTATTAAGAGAACTATTAGGTAGACCAGGTTTTCCTATAAGACCAAGACCACCTGTACGACCACCACGTCCACCAATGAGACCACCAATGGGTCCAGGTCCAAGACCACCTAGACCAGGAATGAGAACATATAATCAAAATATGTATGAAAATGAATATAATATATTTGAATAAGAAGAAAAGCCGACTCAATTGAGTCAGCTTTTCTTTTACATATTCAGTTAGTCTTATTTTTTAGTTGTATAACTTGGCTGTTGGGAGTGCGGATTTCCTTCACAACCCTCTTTTGGTTCGAGTTCATGTCTACAATCTCATAAGACACAGGTTTACATTCATAAACAGGAACGAGCTTGCTATTTCCGTCAAGGATATTTTCAAAATATCCGAATGTGATGTGGTCGGGATCCTCATGATAAGCATTCATATATCTATGATATATGACGGACTCACAGAAGTGCTGGAAAGTTTCCTGAGAAAATCCTCTCCTACGAAGATCTTCCCATTCAGTGTTAATCTTGTGAATGGCTTTCCACAGGTACTCATAATTGTGGAAAAGCATACCGTCTCTTCCAAAACTTTCCAAAAGACTGCTACTTGTAGCACGAGAAGTGTTGGAATAGATTACTGCAGAAATAACAGTTATTTTGTAACTAATTTTTCCGTCAGTGTTTCCGTTAGTGTAGTTTTCTAACACTTCAGAATGAAGTGCTTCAAGCTCACCAAAGAGCATTTTGAAAGCTTCAACATCTCCATCTTTTACGGCGTACAAGATGGTGTTTTGTACCAACAGCTTAGCAGTTATGCCAAGCTTAACAACACGTTCCCAGTGAAGCTGGTTTGTAGATAACAGCTTGATTGGACTCAGCTGTAACTTACAGAAGAAAGCTTCAACAAGAGGGATAAGCACAGTTGCACAGTGTGCCTTGATTGCGTCCTGCATAATGGTAGTTAGCCATTGAATGTAGGGGTTACCCTTTCGCTTTGACTTGAACATATAATTGTTCCTCCTTTTACAGATGTGATTTTAATTTATGTTAAACCGAAAAGATAGAGGAGTTCCTCACACTAATCAGTGAATAAGGAAAAGCGACATAAGACTTTGCTTATATCGCAACTATTGTACCAAATTTTTTAAAAAAAGTCAAATTATGTCAAGTTAAAGATTTTTATTGAATTTATAAAATTGAAGTATTACTTTTTAATTACAATTAATGGAACTTCCATTTCTTCTTTAGAAAGTC
The DNA here is from genome assembly GCA_934162535.1 of uncultured Clostridia bacterium. GTDB lineage: Bacteria > Bacillota > Clostridia > TANB77 > CAG-508 > CAG-269. Next base: position 44,122 of record CAKPJC010000001.1, read on the forward strand.
CACAATGAGTAGATTTTTTGATTTTTTTAGGCTCAGCTAGATAAGTCTCAAGAGGTATAATACTACTTCCTGTTGATAATGCCATATAATTGCCAATAAAATCGTCTATTTTAGGATGTTTTACACCAAAACCAAGAAAATGTTTATCCAAAAATTCTTTCTTAGTCATAAGCCAAAAATCATTTCCAAAAAATTTATTAAATTCATCTTCAAAAATATTTTTCATATCTTCCTTAACCCAAAAAGTAACCGATCTGGATTCTATTGAAGGAGGCATAATTAAACATTCTTGAATTTGAGGATAATCAAGTAAAGAGTAGACATTTTTTATATCTTTATGTCCATGGTCAGCAGAAATAATCAATAAAGTATCATTATCTAAACTTGAACATAAATTACATATTTTATTTTCAGCATCAAGTAAAAAGTTTTTTGCTTCTTCAGAAGATGTACCATATTTGTGCAATATACTGTCAGGATTATCACAATATGCGAAAACAAACTTTTCATTTGGAACCTCTGATAACATTTTTATGCATTCTAGCAATTCATTAATAGAATCTGCCTTAACTGTTCTGTTACTTCTTCTATCAGAATATGATGGTGTAATTTCATATGCAGGAATATTTGAAGCATTTTCTATTTTTGTAAATATACTCTCATAATTAACAAGTTCATCAAAAACATCAAATCTTGCAGTAGACAATGAGTCACATTTATAGGATTCATTATGTGAAAACATATCAATTGCTCTTCCATATTCTTTGAAATATTGTGACCATCCAATCCATCCCGTTTCATATGGTGGTTTGCCAGAATAGTATGTTGTAAGTGCGGCAGTTGTTGTCGAAGGATAAACAGATGTAAGCAAATCAACTTTATGGTTATAAAGAAAACCATTTGGAGAAATTTTATTTAAGATATGTTCTCCCATACCATCCATAATAAAAAGAACAATATTTCTATATTTATTTTTTAGAATTAAATCTAAACTCTCTAAAGAACTATGATTTGATTCTACTCCATAATACTTCAAAATAGATGTTATTGTATTTAGTATTGAATGTTCATAATTTGGTAATACTACATTTCCTTTCATAATTAATCTCGCTTTCTATAAAATTCACCCAAATTATAACATTAAAAAAAATCAAAATCAATTAAATTAGCAAAAATTGGATATATATCAAACAAATACTATAAAAATAAAATCAAAAATAAGAATAATCTTTTATTAATTGACTAAAATAATAAAAGAGAAGTAAAATTCTCAAAAAACAAAAAAGGAGTCTAGTAATATGAAAGTAAAAGACTGTATGTGTGGAGAAGTATGTTGCGTAAAACCAGAGACAAATATATCTGAAATAGCAAAACTTATGGAAAAAAATCATATAGGCTGTGTGCCTGTTTGTGACAACAAAGACTGTATTGTAGGTGTTATAACAGATAGAGATATAATTTTGCGTAGTGTGGCATGTGACAAAGACTTAAAAACAACAAAAGCAAGTGAAATAATGACATGTAATGTTTGTACTTGTAATGAAAATGATGAAATATGTGATGTAGAGCATAAAATGTCAAAAAATCAAATAAGAAGAATACCAGTAGTAGAAAACAATAAGGTTGTAGGAATTTTAACATTAGGAGACTTAGCACAAAACACACAAGAAGTTGGAGAAAAGCATGTTTGCAACACAATTGAAAATATATGTAATTGTGGAGGACAAGCAAAAAACGATTATTAAAATTCATATTATGCCAAAAGCAGTCATCTGACTGCTTTACATAGAAAAGAGGACAAATGTCAAAAGATTTGAATTATATATACAAAGTTTTAAGAAAGATTTTAAATATAATATTAATACTAATAGGTACATACTTAGGAATAAAAATGGCTATTTTTTATATGCCATTTTTAATAGCATTCATAATTTCGTTGATGGTTGAACCAGCGATAAAATATTTAATGAAAAAAACGAATATGACAAGAAAAATGTCATCAATAATTATATTTATAATAGTGTTTTCAATAATAATAGGATTAATTATATGGGGGATAGTTTCATTAATATCAGAATCTACAAATTTATTACAAACATTAAACTTATACATAGACAAAACATATACACAAATACAAGATGTTATAAAAAGGGTATCAGTAACAAAAATTAATGTATCAAGTAATATTGTAAATCTTGTACAAGATAGTTCAAAGGAAATACTAATAAGACTTTCATCATGGCTTACAAATTTTTTAACAAAGTTAATAGAGATGATAACATCGTTGCCAGCAATAGGAATATATACAGTAATAACAATACTATCATTATATTTTATATGTACAGATAAAATATATATATTAGATTTAATGGAACATCATATGCCTAAAAAATGGGTAAGAAAAATAGGAACACACATAAGAGAAATAACAAAAAGTTTAGGTGGATATTTAAAAGCAGAAGCAATACTTATACTTGTATCATTTGTAATATCTGTTATTGGTTTATATATTTTTAAATTCACTGGGATGAATATGAAATATCCATTATTAATAGCACTTGGAATAGCATTTGTTGATGCATTACCAATTCTTGGTTCAGGATCTGTTATGGTACCTTGGGGAATAATTTCAGCACTAAATGGAGATATACAATTAGGAATGGCAGTAATAATATTATGGATTATAATGTCAATAGTAAGACAATTTTTAGAACCTAAAATAGTTAGTGGAAAAATAGGAATACACCCAATATTTACTTTAGTTGCAATGTATACAGGATTTAAAATTATGGGAGTAATGGGGATGCTTATAGGCCCAATAGTATTAATAATCTTGAAAAATATATTTGCAACAGTATTAGAACAGGGATTAGCAAAAAGTATTGTTGAAAAAATGTAGAATAATTATAAAAAAAGCTCATACATTTTAATAGAAAGATGAAATGGAGGGCTTTTTATGTTTATATATAATTTCAAAATTAGAGGAGGAATTGCACTAAGAATAATATTGATATTATTATCTATTTTTATGCTAGTAGTGTTTTCAATATCAATTTATAGAATTTTTATAACAAGTGGAAAATTCAAAGTAAAAGATAATATAGGAGAAAAAGAAATTACGAAAATCGAACCACAGAATTATACAAACATATTACAAGCAGTACATGATAATCCAGATTCATATATTGGAATGAAAGTTGAATTTACAGGATATATGTATAGACTATTTGATTTTGAAAAAGATGAATTTGTTATTGCAAGAGATATGAGCATAAATAATGAGAAAACACAAACGGTTGTTGTTGGATTTTTATGCCAATATAAAGATGCAGATAATTTTGAAGATGGAACATGGGTAAATTTAATAGGTGTAATAGAAAAAGGAAAATATCATAATCAGGAAATACCAGTACTAAAAGTTACAAATATGGAAAAATCAGAAAGGCCAGATGTGACAGTAGTAAATCCACCAGACAATACATATATACAAACAAATGGGATATTTTAATAGAAAAATCCAAAAAATTAACATAAAATGTGAAAAAAGTCGAAATTCTATTGATTTACAGGCAAAATCCATGTATAATAGTAATGTAGGCAATTACGAATCTTGAAAACAATAAAATTCAAGGGAGTGATTTTATGAAAGCCAGAAGAGGTTTATCTCTGGACATAACAGCTCTACACAAGGAAGTAACAGGCTCGTGTCTGTACGTCACTGTGAGAGAAGGAGATAACCGGCAAGTAAACTTCTTGGTAGACTGTGGATTATTCCAGGAGTCCCAGTACGACTATTTGAATGCGGAGCCATTCCCGTTCAATAGCGAAAATGTTGATTTTTGTGTTGTTACACACAATCACACAGATCACATTGGGAAACTCCCACAACTCGTTAAAAGTGGGTTCACTGGAAAAATCTACGCTCCAGAATCTACGGCAGAATTATTGCCGTTGGCAATCCAAAACACATTCGAAATCATGAAGGAGGACTATAAAAAGCAGGGAAAAAAGTTGCTGTACACGGAGGATGATGTTGAAGCTGTTTACAATCAGCTGGTACCGTGCAAGTATGAAAAGACATTCTATGTTGATTCTAATATCAGCATAACGATATTCGATAATGCACACTTAATTGGTGCAGGGATGATATATGTTCGAATTTGCGAACAAGGAGAGAAGGAAATTAATCTCCTATTTACGGGAGATTACAAGAAAAAAAACGTATTCAAACAAGTAGCTCGACTGCCCAAGTGGATAAGAAAAAAGCCGATGATTATCGTATCTGAGGCAACATATGGAACGACAGACTCCTACGAAGTTGAAAAACACTTTGAAGAGGACGTCGAAAGATTAACCAAAGAGCATAAAAACATGCTCATATCTGCGACGGCTCAGGGGCGAGCACAAGAGCTTCTGTATGCCCTGAAGAGGCTTCAAGACAGAGAGAAGCTGAATACGGAAATTCCAATCGGCTTGGACGGAAAGCTGGCACATCAGTATACTCGGATGTATAGAAGTGGTAGGTTGGAAGTTAGCAAAGACAAGATAGACTTCTTACCAAGGAACTTCTTCTGGTTGAATAAGGACAACCGAGAAGAGTTCTACGCAAACAATAAACAGAAGATTATTGTTTGCACTTCGGGAATGTTGGATCATGGTCCAGCACAGCTATATCTTCCGAGAGTACTCGAAAGAACGGACTGGGCAGTGTATGTAACATGCTATTGTCCTGAGACAACATTCGGGTATAGGTTACAAAATGCCAAGAACGGTAAGGTAAAAATCCAAGGAAAAGAGGTTCAAGTAAGAGCTCAGGTGCTAAGTACGGCAGAATATTCTGCACACGCCAAGGCTGACGAGATCGAACAATTCATTAAAGAGTTCGAGAATCCTTGGCTGGTACTTCTTAATCACGGAGATACAGGAGTGACCAAACAATTCGCGATGCGCCTTGAACTCAAGGATGTTGCAAGAAGAGTTGAAATACTTGGGTCTCACACAGTGAGAATTACCAACGGAACTGAAGCAAAGGTTCTTGGTTCCAAACTCAACAATGAAGCAAAGCCTAAAATTAAGAAGAATAAAGCAACTAACATGAAGAAAGTAAAAGGAAAGAAGGAGAATCTCAAAAAGAGATTCAGAGGAGCATTTAGGAGGAAATAAAACATAAAATCATAAAAGGAGACCCTAGTTGGGTCTCCTTTTCATAAGGATTTTTAATAGAATATTTAAAAAAATTTCCGGTTTTTACTTAACAAAAAGAATAAAAAAATAATATAAGAATAAAAAATTGAATTTTATGTAAAAATTTTCAAAAAAACTTGAAAAAACTAGTTAATCATGTTATATTAGAATGGTATCTATGAAAGGAAGGATAGAAAGATGGGAGTAATTAACAAAATATTTAAGAGCTACAGCGAAAAAGAAGTAAAGAGAGTAATGCCAATAGTAGAAAAAATAAATGCATTAGAAGATGAGATGACAAAACTTAGTGATGAAGAACTAAAAAATAAAACAGATAAATTAAAAAATGAATTAAAAGAAGGGAAAACTCTTGATGACATATTACCAGAAGCATTTGCAGTTGTAAGAGAAGCTTCAAAAAGAGTATTAGGAATGAGACACTTTGATGTACAATTAATAGGTGGAATAATATTACACCAAGGTAGAATTGCCGAAATGAAAACAGGTGAAGGAAAAACATTAGTAGCAACACTACCAGTATATCTAAATGCACTTACAGGAAAAGGAGTGCATGTAATAACAGTAAATGATTACCTAGCCAAAAGAGATAGTGAATGGATGGGAAAACTTTACAAATTCTTAGGGCTATCAGTAGGACTTGCAATAGCAGGAATGAACCCAAAAGAAAAACAAGAAGCATATGCATGTGATATAACATATGGAACAAACAATGAATTTGGATTTGATTACCTAAGAGATAACATGGTAATATACGAGAACCAATTAGTACAAAGAGGACTAAATTATGCAATTGTCGATGAGATAGACAGTATATTAATAGATGAAGCAAGAACACCACTTATAATATCAGGTAGAGCAAACCAATCATCAGACCTTTACAAAAAAGCAAATGACTTTGTAAAAAGACTAACACCAAGAGTAATAGTAGAAGAAGATGTAAAAGATGAAGTACAAGCAGAAGACAACGAAAAATATGATTATATAGTTGACTTAAAAGCAAAATCAGCATCATTAACACTAAAAGGAATAAAAAAAGCAGAAGAATTCTTCAGACTAGAAAACTTCAATGATATAGAAAACTCAACATTAGTACACCATGTAAATCAAGCATTGAGAGCACATGGAGTTATGAAGAAAGACATAGACTACATAGTAAAAGATGGAGAAGTACTAATAGTTGATGAATTTACAGGACGTATAATGTATGGAAGAAGATACAACAATGGATTGCATCAAGCAATAGAAGCAAAAGAAGGAGTTAAAATTGCAGATGAATCAAAAACATTGGCAACAATAACATTCCAGAACTATTTCAGAATGTATGATAAATTATCAGGTATGACAGGTACTGCTATGACAGAAGAAGCTGAATTTGAAGAGATATACAATTTAGACGTTATATCAATACCAACAAACAGACCAATGATAAGAAAAGATGAACATGATGTAATATACAAAAATGAAAATGCAAAATTTAGAGCTATTGTTGAAAGCATAAAAGAAAGTCATAAAAAGGGACAACCAGTACTAGTTGGTACAGTATCAATAGAAAAATCTGAAAAATTAAGTGCTATACTAAAAAAAGAAGGAATTAAACATGAAGTATTAAATGCCAAATTCCATGAAAAAGAAGCTGAAATAATAGCACAAGCCGGAAAATTTGGAGCAGTAACAATAGCAACAAACATGGCAGGTCGTGGTACAGATATTATGCTTGGAGGAAACAGTGAATATCTTGCAAAACAAGAAATGAGAAGAAACAAAGTTCCAGAAAACCTAATAGAAGAATCAAATACTTATTATGAAACAGATGACCAACAAATATTAAGAGCAAGAGAAGAATTCAAAAAATTAGAAGAAAAATATTCTAAAGAAATAAAAGAAGAAAAAGAAAAAGTAATTGAAGCTGGAGGACTAAAAATAATTGGTACAGAAAGACATGAATCAAGAAGAATTGATAATCAGCTTCGTGGACGTAGTGGACGTCAAGGAGATCCAGGAGAATCTAAATTCTATATAGGGCTAGATGATGACTTAATGAAAATATTTGGTGGAGACATGATTACAAAGGTATATAATTCAATAGGAATGGATGAAAATGTACCAATACAAAATAGAATGATAAGTAATGCAGTAGAATCTGCACAAAAGAAAGTTGAAGGAAGAAACTTCAGCATTAGAAAAAATGTATTAAAATATGATGATGTAATGAATGTCCAAAGAGAAGTAATATACAAACAAAGAAGACAAGTTCTTGATGGAGAGAACCTAAGCGAAAGCATTAAGAAAATGATAGAATCATTATCAGAAGAAGTTGTATTAACATATGCTAGCAATGATGGAGAAGAAATTAATGTTGAATCATTAGATACAGACATAAGAAACATATTCGGAATTGAAATGGCAGAATTTATAAAAGAAAATTCAAAAGATTCAAATGCTATAATTTCAAAATTACAAGAACTAGCATTAAACAAATATGCAGAAAAAGAAACTGAAATAGGTAGTGAATATCTAAGAGAACTTGAAAGAGTTGTTATGCTAAAAGTTGTTGACCAAAAATGGATGGATCATATAGACAGCATGGACGAACTAAAAAATGGTATAGGACTTCGTGCATATGGACAACAAGATCCAGTTGTTAAGTACAGAACAGAAGGAATGGAAATGTTTGAAGAAATGGTACTTGATATTAAACATGATATTGTTCAAATTCTTATGAATCTTCGTAAACAAGAAGATGTTAAGAGAGAGGAAACAGCTAAAATAACAGGTGCAGCTTTACAAGCAATAAATAGCGTAGATTCTGGAGAACAAATAAAATCAGATGTAAACAGAACAGTTGTAAATCAAGAGCCAAAAATTGGAAGAAACGACCCATGTCCATGTGGAAGTGGTAAGAAGTATAAGAATTGCTGTGGGAAGTAAGAAAAAATAAGAACATTTCTAAAGTTCAAAAATTATCAAGAGGGTTCAGATTTCATAACTTATCCACAAAATATTAAGAATTTGTAGCAAAATAAAGGTGTCAACAAGAAATAATTTGTTGACACTTTTCATCTTTAGGAAGGAATGAGAAAAAATGAAAGAAGAAAAAATAAACCTATGGAATGAAATAATAGAAAAATTAAGTGAAAAAAAACTAACAATATCAACAATGGAAAGTTGTACTGGAGGTGGAATAGCAAATGAAATAACAAATATTTCTGGAGCATCAATGATATTCAAAGAGGCATATGTTACATATAGCAATGAGGCGAAAATAAAGCAAGGAGTAGCAAAAGAAAAAATAGAAAAATACACTGTATATAGTCCTGAAGTTGCAAAAGAAATGGCAAGAGCAGTAAAACAAAATACAAAGTCAGCTATATCAATTGGAGTAACAGGTCAACTAGGAAGAATAGATCCAAACAATCCAGTTGATAAACTAAATACGGTATGGTATGCAATTCTTAATAACAAAAATGAATATATGGTTCAAGAAGTACATGTACCAGATGCGAAAAGAGAAAAACAAAAAGAGATAGTAATAGAGGACATAGCGAAAAAACTTTTAAAAAACCTAGAAAGCGAATAAAAGAATTATTATAATATTAGGAGGTAAATATGAAACAAAATATTTATGATGACGAAAAATTCTTTGAAAAATATGACGAACTCAGAATAAATCAAAAAGGTTTAAATGCGAATGACCTAATTGAAATACCAGCATTTAGAGCAATAATGCCAGATGTAAAAAATAAGAGATTACTAGATTTAGGATGTGGCTATGGAGAAAATGATAAATATTACAAAGAACTAGGTGCAAAAAGTGTGTTAGGGGTAGATATTTCTACACATATGATAGAAATGGCTAATAAAAATAATAAAATGAAGGATGTTGAATATAAAGTAATGGCGATGGAAGATATATATCAGATTAATGAAAAATTTGATGTAGTAATATCATCATTAGCATTTCATTATATAAAAGACTATAACAAATTAATATCAGATATTTATAAATTAATGAATAATGGAGGATATTTAATATTTTCACAAGAACATCCATTTACAACATGTATAAAATATACGGAAAATGTAAAAAAGGGGCATACAATAATAGACAATAAATATTTTGGTTTATTTTCAGATTACAACAGACCAGGTTTAAGAACGAAAGAATGGTTTGAAGAGGAAGTAATAAAATATCATAGAACATTCACTGAAATTATTAATATACTTATTAATAATGGTTTTACAATAGAAAAAATTGAAGAACCTATTGCGAGCCAAGAAGCGGTAGCAAAAAATCCGAAATATATAAATCAACTAGACAGACCGTTTTTCTTAATAGTAAAAGCAAAGAAGAATGCTATAAAGTAAAAAGAGAGGAAATAAAAATGAAAATAAATGTAGTAATGGTAGAACCAGAAATACCACAAAACACAGGAAACATAGCAAGGACATGTTCAGCAATAGGGGCGAAGCTTCATCTAGTGCATCCTTTAGGATTTCAAATAAGTGACAAATATTTAAAAAGAGCAGGGTTAGATTATTGGGACAAACTAGAAATAGAAGAACATGCATCATTAAAAAGTTTTTTAGAAAAATACAAACCAGAAGAACATAATATGTTTTTTGCTTCAACGAAATCAAAAAGATGTTACTCAGATGTAGATTATAGTCAAATGGAAGAAGTATTTATACTATTTGGGAAAGAGACAAAGGGACTTCCAGAAGATGTACTACAAAAATATATGAATAAAGACATAAGAATACCAATGAGAGAAACATTACGTTCATTAAACTTATCAAATTCAGTAGCAATAATAGTATATGAAATATTAAGACAAGTAAAATTTGAAGGGTTACAAGAAACAAGTGAATACTTTAAAAAAGAATTATATTAAATATAAAAACCAAATTGACAAAAACAATAAAAAAACATAGAATAATTGTAAAAAATAAGTGAAGGAGGATTTTATGGATGATATATTTTTAGAATTAATAGACAGAAGAAAAAAAGTTGAAATCGAAATCATACAAGACTGTAATAAATATACAGAAAAATATGGACTAAAACTAACTGACAAGCAAATAGCAAACATAATAGAAAAAAAGAAAGAAGTATTGAAACAAACAGGAAGAGTAGAATTTGGAAAAAGTATAATAGACCAAATAATACAGAAATTTTGTGATTCACCATACTTAAATCAAGAAAATTATGAAGAAACAATACAGGACTTAATAGAGATATTTTATGAATACAAAAATGAAACAAAAGATTTAATAACTGATGAAGAATTAATAGAAATCATGAAAAAAGGATTTGATGGAAAAGCTAGTGGAGACACTAAATATCTGGAAGGTACAATAATGAGTAAACTAAAAGAGGATATACTAAATGGAAAACCAGTAGAAAATATAATAAAAGGAGAGTTCAAGTGAAAGAACTTTATAAAATATCTAAGATAGAAAAAGAAAATCTTGATTCAAAATCCAGAGTTTAAAGCGTATGACAAAATAATAACAGCAGACTATCCAATATACAATGAAAAAGCATATAAATATGATGGAATAGAATTTATAAGGCGATATGTAAATTCAATATACTTAGAAAATCAATTTTGCTAAAAGTTCAGAATTGAAAAAATTGAGGACTTATTATTAGGATATTCAGAAAACTATTAAAAACTAGTTATATGAAAAATTACTAAAAGGTGAAAAGAAATTGCAAGAATATTGTGAAAGCAATTTTAAAATGATTGTAAAACAAATTGAAAATGGTGTAAAAAACAAAACATTAGATAAAGTATTTATGCCATATTATTAAAATAGGGGGAAAATAAAAATGAAGAAAATTGGAAATATCCTTTGGGGAATAGTATTAATTATAATTGGAATTATAATAGGAGGAAACGCACTAGGAATTACAAATATAGACATATTTTTTGATGGATGGTGGACACTATTCATAATAATACCATGTTTTATTGGACTAATAAAAGATAATGATAAAACAGGAAGCATAATAGGATTAATAGTTGGAATTGCATTATTATTAGGATGCCAAAATATATTAGACTTTGATTTAGTATGGAAGCTAGCATTTCCAGCAATATTAGTAATACTAGGAGTGTCAATAATATTCAAAGATACAATTGGTGGAAAAATAAATCAGGAAATAAAAAATCTAAATGAAAAAAGAAATGATGAAAACAAATATTGTGCAACATTTGCAGGGCAAAATGTAAAATTCGATGAAGAAGAATTTACAGGTGCAGACTTAACAGCTGTATTTGGAGGTGTTAAATGTGATTTAAGAAGAGCAATAATAAATTCAGATGTAGTAATAAATGCAAGTAGTACATTTGGTGGAATAGAAATATATGTGCCTACAAATGTAAAAGTAAAAATAAAATCTATTTCGATATTTGGAGGTGTAGAAAATAAGACAAACACAAATGCAGATGAAAATAGTCACACAATATACATAAATGGAACTGCAATATTTGGAGGTGTTGAAGTAAAATGACAACAGCCCAAAAAATAATAAAATATTTAGCAACTGCACTTGCCATATTCTTAATTATTGGAATAATATCAGCCATATTAAATTGTGGATATGCAATCTTAAAAGCAACAGGATTAATTAATAAAGAGAAAAACAATTATAATGGAGAAACAATAATAATATCAGGAGAAACAACAGATATATCAAGATTAAAAATTGAATTAGAAACAGCAAGTCTTGAAATTAAAGAAGGAGAGAACTTCAAAGTAGAAACAGATAATCCAAAAATTGAATATAAAGAAGATAATGGAATTATAGAAATAAAAGAACAACATCAAAGTTGGAAAAATAACAATAAGAATAATTCATTAGTAGTATATATTCCAGGAAGTATGAAAGAAATAACTAACACAAAAATTGAAACAGGAGCGGGAAATGTAACAATAAATAAACTTAATACACAAGAATTAAATCTAAAATTAGGTGCAGGAGAAGTAATTATTGAGAATACAAAAGTAACTCAAAATCTAGAAATTGATGGAGGCGTTGGCAAAAATACTATAAGGTCAAGTGAAATAAATAACCTAATTGCAGACCTAGGAGTTGGAGAATTTAATTTTTATGGAAAACTTACTGGGAAAAGTGATATAAATTCAGGAGTAGGGGCTGTAAATTTGGGAATAACAGGGACAAAAGAAGACTATACATTTGAATTTAACAAAGGGGTAGGAAATATATATATTGATGGAGAAAAAATTAGTCAAGAAGGTAAATACGGAAGTGGAAATAATTATTTAAGCATTGATGGAGGAATAGGAGAAATCAAAATAAATTTTGACAAGGAAAAGTAAAAAATTGAAAAAACAGAATAAAAATGGTATAATATATGCATAAAGTCCAATAGGACTAATAAAAGGAGGAAGCAAAATGAGTTCTTACGGAACAGTACGGTATGTAGAAAGCATACTGGAGCCACCAGAAAGTGCCGAGTTTCTCCTGAGGGAACGTTCAGATGACGTCGTACTCGAGAGGTATGAAGGGTACAGATATTCAGAGGTAATCTTTGAATTCAAACCCAATGCACTTATTCCGGAGAACATCCGGAACACCCTTAAGAAAGCAAGAGAACTTATTAACAGCCATAAGACCATATGGGTAGTGAGAGAACCTAGAAAAAAATAAAATCCTCCTAAAAGGCCACCAAAAATAAGGTGGTCTTTTTCTGATATAAAGAATATGGAGTTCAACAAAAAAACAAAAAAATGTTTGCAAAATACTTGACAAAACAAAAAAGAAATAATAAAATAACGACGAACATAAATTTGGGTAGATAAAAGGAGGAGTATATGATAACAAACTTACACATAAAAAATATAGGAATAATAGAAGAAATTGAAATAGAACTAAATAAAGGAATGAATGTACTAACAGGAGAAACAGGAGCAGGAAAAAGTTTAATAATAGATTCATTAAACATAATATGTGGAGGCAGATTTTCAAAAGAAATGATAAGAAGAGGAGAAAATTATTCATATGTAGAATTATGTATGTATGCTCCAGAAGATCCAAACTCAAAAGAAGGAAACATCATAATAACAAGAGAAATATATAGTAATGGGAGAAACATGTGTAAAATAAATGGCAGATTAACAACAGTAGCAGAACTAAAAAAATTCATGTCAAACTACATAGAAATACATGGACAAAATGACAACCAGCAATTACTAGACAACAGAACACACATAAAATATTTAGATAGCTTTATAGGTAAAGAAATAGAAAGAGAAAAAGAAAAATATCAAGAAAAATATATAAGATACAACCAAATAAAAAAAGAATTAAGAGAAAACTATGGAGACGAAAAAGAAAAACAAAGAAAAATTGACTTATTAAAATATCAAGCAAATGAAATATCAGAAGCAAAATTAAAGGATGGAGAAGAAGAAAAACTAGAAGAAAAAAGAAAAATAATAGCCAACTCTGAAAAAGTAGCCAAAAATCTAAAAGAGGCAGAAGAAGCAATAGGGGAAAACACAATAGATATAATAGGAAATGCAATAAAAGCGTTAGAAAAAATAGAAAACATAGACATCAAATATCAACAAACAGCAGAAGAATTAAAAAATATATATTATGGGCTACAGGAAGTATCAAGAAACATATATGAATACAGTGAAGACATAGAATATAATGAGCAAGAAATAAATGAAACAGAAAACAGGCTAGATACAATATACAACCTAAAAAGAAAATATGGAAACAACATAAAAGAAATATTAAAATATCAAAAAGAAGTAGAAGAAGAAATAGAAAAAATAGAAAACCTAGAAGAACACAACAGTAAACTAAAACAAGAACAAAAAGAAATAGAAAAAGAAATGAACATAATAGCAGGAAAAATAAGTGAAACAAGAAAAAAATATGCACAAGAACTAAGTTACAAAATAAACCAAGAGCTAATAGAACTTGAAATGAAAAATGCTCAAATCAATGTAAGAGTAGACTACAACATAAACGAATACTATGAAAATGGAAAAGATGAAGTAAAAATATACATAAAAACAAATATAGGAGAAAAAGAAAACGAACTTACAAAAATAGCATCAGGAGGAGAAATGTCAAGAATAATGTTAGCAATAAAAAAAGTACTAGCAGAAACAGACCAAATGCCAACACTAATATTTGACGAAATAGACACAGGAATAAGTGGAAAGGCAGGAGTAACAGTAGCAGAAAAAATAAAACACATATCAAAAACACATCAAGTGCTATGTGTATCACACTTACCAGCAATAGCAGCAAATGCAGATTATAATTACTATATAAGCAAAAAAGTAGAAAATGACAGAACAAGAACAGAAATCAAATTATTAAATGAAAAAGAGACAATATGTGAAATAGCCAGAATATCATCAGGAGAAATAAATGAAATAACACTTAAATATGCAAGTGAATTAAGAAATAAAAAAGCATCATAGAATTAAGATAATATTAATAAAAAAATATAGAAAAAAAAGAAACAAAATGGTATAATAAATCCGAAAGAAGGGAATAAAATGCCAGAACCTATTGAAGTTACAAAAATGAAACAAAACTCAGAAAACAAAGAATATGTTATTGAAAACGTAAAAAAAACAGGAGCGTTACTAGAATTTGCATGTGACCAACTAAAAGATGATAAAGAAGTGGTAATGGAAGCAGTAAAAAACAATCCAGAGGCACTAGAATTTGCAAGTGACAGACTAAAAGGAGACAGAGAAATAGTATATGAGTCAGTAAGTAATGTGGGGTGGACATATTGCTATGCAAAAGAAAACCTACTAGATGACAAAGAATTGCTAATATCAGGACTAAAGAAAAACGGTCAAATACTATATTTTGCTACAAAAGAAATGAGAGACGATAAAGAAGTGGTAAAAGAGGCAGTTGCAAATAAACCAATAATAATAAAATATGCAAGTGATAGGCTAAAAGAAGACAAAGAGATAGGAAATATAGCAATGCAAAAAAACAAAAAATGCTATGAATTTTTAGGACCGGAACTAAAAAAAGATGAAGAAATACTAAATGTATTAAATTCATAAAAGAAAGGGGGAAGTCGAGTAAAGCTCGGTAAAAATGATAAAATTGAGGAAAATAAATAAGGGACTTATACTAACAATAATAGTAATATTAGCATTAGTGATATATTTAGTAGGGGTTGAAAAGCAAAGAGAAGCAGACAAACAAGAAATAAAAAATGCATGTGAGGAATTTTTAAAATTTAGAGACAAATACACTGTGTTACCAGAACAAGAACAAACAGTAACAACACCTATATCAGAACAGGTAAAAGAACAAGCTGAAAAAGAATTAAAACAAGAACTTGAAAAACAAATGATAAATAATAATGAGGCAATAGAAATACAATACGATTATTTATTATCAACACTACAAAAGGGATATGAAAATGAAAATATAAAATCAAAATGTAAAAGAACAATAGACAAAATAACAGAATATGAATTTGACGGAAATCAAGTAACTGTAAGATTTAATTCAACAGAAGAATTAACATATAAATACATAGATCAAGAAACAGGAAAAGAGATGGAAAATCAAGAAAAAAATAATTATATTGGAAACGAAATTATATTACAAAAAGTAGATAAACAGTGGAAAATAGTATATTCAACATTAATTGAGAGTGATAGTTTACAATTTGTTGATACAATAATGAGATAAAAAAAGAGGTGAAAGAATTGAATAAAACAGTGCTTGAAATAAAGAACTTAAATAAATCATATGGCAAAAGAAAAATAATTGATAATATAAGTTTAGAAGTCAAAGAAGGAGAAATATTCGGATTTTTAGGACCAAATGGTTCAGGTAAAACAACAACAATAAAAATGATTTTAAGACTTATAGAAATGGACTCTGGAGAAATAAAAGTAAATGGATATGACAACAAAAAGCAATTTGAAAAAGCAATGGAATGTATTGGCGCAATAGTAGAAAATCCAGATATGTATAAATACATGTCTGCAAAAGATAATTTGAAATTACATGCAAGAATAAGAAATATAAAACCAGAAAGAATAGATGAAGTTATAAAACTAGTTGGACTAAAAGGAAGAGAAAATGATAAAGTTTCAAAATACTCATTAGGTATGAAACAAAGACTTGGGTTAGCGTTAACACTATTACATAATCCTAAAATACTAATATTAGATGAGCCTACAAATGGATTGGATCCAGCAGGAATAAAGCAATTGAGAGACATATTAAAAGAAATATCTCATAAAAAGGGGGTTGCTGTATTTGTATCATCACACATATTATCAGAAATGCAATTAATGTGTGATAGAGTGGCAGTTATAGATAACGGAAAAATCGTAAAAATTCAAAAAGTAAAACAACAAATAAATGAAGAAGAATTAGAAAAAGTAGAATTAAGAGTAATAGAAAAAGAAAAAGCAAATCAAATACTAAAAGAAAAATACAATATAACACCTAGCAAAATTGATAATGAAATAGAATTTACAGTAAAAGAAAAAGAACTAGCAGAAATAATAAAAGAATTAGCAGTAAATGATGTAGGAATAAGAGCGATAATACCAAAAGAGCATACACTTGAAGAAATATTCTTTGATGCAACAAATAAGGGGGAAGATGATGAAAATATTTAGATTATTTATTAATGAAAATATAAAAACCTGGAAAAAGTTTTCAACCAAAATGTTAATAGTTATTGTTTTACTTTCAATTGTTGCAGTACTTGGAATGGCAAAGCTAATGGGAAGTCTTGAAGGTAATATCCCATATGTTATTGATAATAATAATGAAGAAAGCATAAAAATGCAAATTGAATATTTAAAAGAAGAATTAAAAAATGCAAATCTTGACGAAGAAAGTAAAGCACAAATACAATCACAAATAGATGAATATCAAATTTATTTGGACTATGGAATAGAACAATATGGAAATACATGGAAAAATGACATAGTCAATCAAATAACAAATGCAAAATTAAGTGGGGAAACAGAAAAAGTAAATCAATTAATAGGAATATTAAAAGAAAACAGTTTTGAAAAATATGTAGAAAACCAAAAAGAAATATTGCAACAAGATTTAAAAAATAAAATTATCACAGAACAAGAATACAATGACAGTAAACAAATACTAGAATTAAAAGCAAAATATGATATTGGAAAAAATGCAAGAGAAGATAGCTGGAAAAATGATGTAATAAAAGAAATTGAAAATTGTCAAAAAAGTATAAGAACAGGAATAAATCAAACAACAAGAAAAGTACTAAAAGTTGAAGAAAAACAAGAATTAGAAAATATTATAAAAATTGATATATATAGATTAGAAAACACAATACCACCAGCACAGCAAGACTCAAATAATAATTATAGAATGAGATATGAAATGATGGCATCAACATTTGGAATAGCAATAATATCAATAGTAGCAATAATCATAGCTGGTGGTGCAATATCAACAGAAACATCAGAAGGAACCATAAAATTCTGGGCACTAACGCCAAACAAAAGGTGGAAAATACTAACCGCAAAATTATTATCATTATTATTTTATATAATAGTAATAACACTAATATGTTCAATATTTAGCATAATAATTGCAAATGTATTTTTTGATGATAGAGGAGAAACCTATCTATATATGCACAATGGTCAGGTAAAAGAAATTGGAAATACATTATATACAATAGAGCAATACTTAGTAAAATCAATACCAATAATCATATTTGCACTATTTGCAATGATGTTATCAGTTGTGACAAGAAACACGGCAGTTTCAGTAAGTATAGGAATAGCACTATATATGGGAAATGGAATTTTCATGGCAATAATAAATAATTTTGTACACAAAGATTGGGTAAAATATATACCATTTAACAATCTTGACATAGCAGATAAAATATTTCCAAATTCAGCAAAATTATTAGATATGGGATTTAACACATTTGCAAAATCAACATCTCTAGGATTTTCATTTACAGTACTAGGAGTATGTGCAATATTAATGTTAGTTACAATGTATGATAGTTTTAACAAAAGAGATATAATATAAAAACAGTAGAAAATAAAAAAATAGCAGAAACACTTGATTTTTATGGAAAAATATAGTACAATGGTTGTGTAAAAAATACCTTAAACTTAGCTCAATAAAAGACACCTAGTATTGAAGCTCGGTATAAGGAGGAAAAATTAGGAGGTGTAATTATGACAGTAGAAAAGAAACAAGAAATCATCAAAAACTTTAGAAGAGATGAAAAAGATACTGGTTCATCAGAAGTGCAAATAGCTCTATTAACAGAAAGAATAAATGAATTAACAGAGCACTTAAAAGTTCATAAAAAAGACAATCATTCAAGAAGAGGACTTCTAAAAATGGTTGGAAAAAGAAGAAACTTATTAAATTACTTAGCTAAAAAAGACGAAGAAGCATACAAAGCACTAGTTAGAAAATTAGGACTAAGAAAATAATTAAAAAGTTGTAAGAGGCGTGTGCAACAGAGCTAACGCCTCTTTTGATATAATAAGTAAAAAATTATTATAAAATAGGTAAACTTAGATTAGAAAAGTAGCTTGTATAATGTTTTAACGAAAATTAAAATATTATAGAGGTTACAATCTAATAAAGTTTACTTGAAAAAATAGGTGTAAATAAAATGAAAAAGGAGAAAAATTATGTTTAAAAATTATGAAACAGAATTAGCAGGAAGAAAACTTACAATAGAAACAGGTAAACTTGCAGGATTAGCAAATGGAAATGTAGTAGTAAAATATGGAGACACAGTTGTAATGGTAAATGTTACAGCATCAAAAGAACCAAAAGATGGAATAGACTTTTTTCCACTATCAGTAGATTATGAAGAAAAATTATACTCAGTAGGAAAAATTCCAGGTTCATACACAAAAAGAGAAGGAAAACCAAGTGACAAAGCAATACTTGTATCAAGAGCAATAGATAGACCATTAAGACCGCTATTTCCAAAAGACTTTAGAAATGATGTAGTGGTAGTTGCAACAGTATTAAGTGTAGAACAGGACAATTCACCAGAGGTTGCTGCAATGATAGGTGCTTCAGCAGCATTATCAATATCAGATATTCCATTTGGAGGACCAACAGCAGCAGTAAATGTTGGACTAGTAGATGGAGAAATAGTAATAAACCCAACAGAAGCACAGAGAGAAAAAAGCGATTTAACACTTACAGTAGCAGGAACAGCAGAAAAAATAGCAATGATAGAAGCAGGAGCAAATGAAGTTCCTGAAGATGTAATGTTAGAAGCAATAAAAAAAGGTCATGAAGAAATCAAAAAAATATGTGAATTTATACAAAAAATAAAAGAAGAAATAGGAAAACCAAAATTTACATACAAATCATTTTCAGTTGAACATGATTTATATGAATATATAGAAGTAAACTTCACAGAAAAAATGAAACAAGCTGTACAAGCAGTTGAGAAAGAAGAAAGAGATGAAAAAGTTTCAGCACTTTCAGAAGAGATAGAAAAAGCCATAGCAGAAAAAATGGGAGAAGAAGTTGTTGCAGAAAGAGCACAAGAGATAGGAGAAGCAATATACAAACTAGAAAAGAAATGTGTAAGAGACATGATATTCTATGAACATAAAAGAGTAGATGGCAGAGCAATAGACGAAATAAGACCACTATCATGTGAAGTTGGTATTTTACCTCGTACACACGGAAGTGCTGTATTTACGAGAGGTCAAACACAAGTATTATCAGTAGTAACACTTGGAATGATGAGTGAAGAACAAGAACTAGATGGAATAGATACAGAAAAATCAAAAAGATATATGCATCAATACAATTTCCCTGCATATAGTGTTGGAGAAGCAAGAGCATCAAGAGGACCAGGAAGAAGAGAAATAGGACATGGGGCATTAGCAGAGAAAGCACTAGTACCAGTACTACCATCAAAAGAAGAATTCCCATATGCAATAAGAGTTGTATCAGAAGTATTATCATCAAATGGTTCAACATCACAAGCAAGTATATGTGGAAGTACATTAAGTTTAATGGATGCAGGTGTTCCAATAAAAAGACCAGTTGCAGGAATATCAACAGGACTTGTAACAAATCCAGAAAATCCTGATGATTATGTAATGCTAACAGATATTCAAGGGTTAGAGGACTTTTTCGGAGATATGGACTTCAAAGTTGGAGGAACAGAAAAAGGTATAACAGCAATACAGGTAGACATAAAAATAGACGGTTTGACATATAAAGTAATTGAAGAAGCATTTGCGAGAACAAAAGTAGCAAGGCAATATATATTAAATGATATAATGAAGCCACAAATAGCAGAACCAAGAGAAGAAATTTCTAAATATGCACCACATATAGTAACAACACAAATAAAAGTTGAAAAAATTAAAGATGTTATTGGAAAAGGTGGAGAAACAATAAATAAAATAATAGATGAAACAGGAGTAAAAATTGACATAGAAGATGATGGACAAGTATTTATATATTCAGCAGACCAAGAAAAAGCATATCAAGCTTTAGACATGATAGAAAACATAGTTAGAGAAATAGAAGTAGGTCAAATCTATTATGGAACAGTATCAAGAACAACAAGCTTTGGAGCATTTGTTGACATTGGTGGTGGAAAAGAGGGACTAGTTCATATATCAAAAATAGCTAAAGAAAGAGTAAATAAAGTAGAAGATTATGTGAAAGTAGGAGATAAAGTTCCAGTAAAAGTAATTGGAATAGATGATCAAGGAAAGATAAATCTTACAATGAAAGACTTAGTTGATGAGAAATCAGAAGAAACAGAATCAGAACAAAATAATGAGAACTAAAAGAAGCAGTAATGCTTCTTTTGTGTATCAAATAAATTGGGAAGGAAGGGAAAAATGAAAAATCAGTTTACTAGAACAGAATTACTAATTGGAAAACAAAATGTAGAGAAATTAAAAAATTCAAAAGTAATAGTATACGGAATTGGTGGAGTAGGCTCATTTGTTGTAGAGGGACTTGCAAGAGCAGGAATAGGACATATTGTGATAATTGACTTTGATAAGATTGATATTACAAATATAAATAGGCAAATAGAAGCAACACATTCAACGATTGGAAAAAACAAAATAGATGTCATGAAAGAAAGAATACTAGACATCAATCCAGATACAATAGTAGAAGCATATTTACCAAGTGAAATAAAAGATGGAGAAACATCTATAATAAATTCGAAAACAGATTATGTAGTTGATGCAATAGACACAATGAAAGTAAAGCTTGAAATAATAGAAAAGGCAAATAAAGAGGGAGCTCCAATAATATCTGCTACAAGTGCAGGAAATAAACTTGAACCAACTAAATTTGAAGTTGCAGATATATATAAAACATCAGTATGTCCAGTATGTAAAAAACTGAGAAAGGAATTAAAAAATAGAGGAATAAAAAAACTTAAAGTTGTATATTCAAAAGAAGAGCCACACAAGTTATATTTAGATGAAAATATAAAAGAAAAAACAATAGGAAGTATATCATTTGTTCCATCAGTAGTAGGACTTATTATTGCAAGTGAGGTAATAAAAGATATAATAAAGAAGTAACCAAGTTTATGCTAGAATAGCAAAAAAGGGGGGTTACTTCTTTTGATGTAAATTCAGATTTTTATATAAACTACATATATTACAATCATTGCATATTTCAAACTTATTATCAAAAATTAATTTTAACGTGTTAATAAATTCAAGATTAATAAAACTATTGGATGAATGTAAATAAATTTTAGAAGGTAGCAATTTTAATAAAGTATTTAAAATATAGTCATTATCAGAAAAACTTACATCTGAGAGATATTTAGCATTCAATTCACTTTTATCTATTTTTATTAATTGTAAATGTTCATCAAGTAAAGTTAAATCATCATTAATGCATACAATATGAACTGTTGAAGAACGAGGAACTTGAGAATGAACATATAGATTGACAAGCGAAATAAACTCAAGATATTCTCTTTCAATAATAAATTCATTAACTGATAAATTAACTAAATCTTCTAATATATTTCTATAATTATATAATCTGAAATTTATAAATCCAGTAATAATAATAGAATGATGTGAAGAAATATAATCATAAAATGCGTCAAAAATAGCTAACTGTCTACTTTCAAAAGAAAAAACATCATCACAAAGATTATCTTCACACATATCAAGTATTTTTGAAAATTCATTATTATCAAAATAAAAATAATCAGAAGAAAGAATATTTTTTATAATATCTAATTCAAAAAAGTCAATAACTAAATAAGAAAATATTGTGGCCAATTTTGTGTAGAAAAGTTCAGTATCGATTCCTTTATAATGAATAATTATATTTTTGTATAAATTGAACTCATTGCATGAAAAAGATACATTTAACATATTAAAATTTTTAAACTCTTCCTGTAAATAATTCAATAAATCTTCATTATTCGTTTTTATACATAATGAATTCATAACAACTCCTTTAAATATTGTATATATAGTATTTGCTATATAATGAAATTTATACAATATAATATTCAAGAAAACTGGTAATGAAACTTGTATAAACAAATAAGAAAAAAAGCCACTTTAATGTAGCTTTCATATATTTATAATTTGTGATAAATATTATAATCTATATCAGGAAATATACAATCTTTGGCTTGTATATTTTCAAGAAATTCTTTATCAATTTCTCCTTTTTTTATTTCATAATATAATTTTGTAAATCTACCTATATGATCTTTGATTCTTTTTTTTGCATAATCAACCATAGTACCATTTGTAATAATAAATAGCCAGCAACTGGTTTGGGCCAAAAGTAGTTCACGGCTGGCCTGATTAAGAGCATCTTTTATTATACCATCAGCATTTGGGTAAGTTGTTGCAAGTTCAACCATTCTTTCACCAGCTTTATGTAGGTGACGATGAACATAATCGTTTGTAGGGTTTAGCCAAACACCACTATAGCCATTTGCACCCCAACTTGAACGACATGGAGTACTTACTTGAATTTCTGGATATTTATCAATATATTCAGATGGTGTAATTAATTCAAAATTACATTCGTCAAAATGTATTTTCTTAAATAAAATATATATCCAATATGGACCTTCATACCACCAATGACCATACAATTCAGCATCATAAGGACATAAAATAATAGGTGGGGTATTCATATATTTTGATACATTTTCAATTTGTGCGTTTCTTGAATCAAGGAAATGACCAGCTTGTCTTTCAGCAGAATCATGAGCCCATTGAACATCATAGTAATCTTTTTGATCTGTTTTTCCTGTAATTCTGTAATATTTTATACCTGTGTGAACTCTAACACCATTATGTGCGATATAAGGTTTTATATAATCATAATCAGCTTCATATCCAATATCTCTATAAAATTCACGATAATTGAAATCTCCTGGATATCCATCAATAGAACTCCAAACTTGTTGAGATGATTTCATATCACGACCAAAACAAACAAGTCCTTCAGGAGAAACGATAGGTGCACAGGTACCATAAATTGGTGTAGGGTCAGCATATAAAATTCCATGAGACTCTATAATTGCATACTCAATGCCGAATTCTTTTAGATATTTATCTGCTTCTGGAACATATCCACATTCGGGCAACCATATTCCACGAGGTTTCCTTCCAAAAAATCTTTCATATGTTTGAACACCAACTGCAATTTGTGCTCTAACAGTTTCTTCAGTAACATATAAAATAGGGAAATATCCATGTGTAGCACCACATGTAATTATTTCTAGTACTCCTATATCTTGGAAATGTTTAAATTGCTCTATTATATTGCATTTCCATACGTCTCTAAATAAATGCAAATCATTTTTGTATCTATCATAATAGTAATGAGATAGTCTATTAACTCTTTCATTACCTTTTGTTCTTTCTATTTCTTTTTCAGAAAGTTCAATTAGTTTTTCTAGGTAGTTTATATATTTTTGTTGTAATAATTTATTATCAAACATAGAAAGTAGAGTAGGGGTAATTGACATTGTTATTCTAAAATTTACCCCTTCATCTACTAATTTTTGATAACTTTGTAATAATGGTATATATGTTTCTGATATAGCTTCATATAGCCACGATTCTTCAAGATAATCATCACTTTCTGGGTGATGTATAAATGGAAGATGTGCATGTAATACGAAACTTACATATCCTTTTTTTTGCATAATTTTCTCCTTACTTTATTCTCTACATAAATCTTGATGATGACATATTTCCAGATGATGGATTTCCACCAGAAGAAGGATTAGAGATTTTTTCAAATAGTGATATATCTTCATTTTCATATATTCCAGAATATAGAGCTTTTAACAACTCTTCACTAATATAAGGAACATTCATATATTTTCTTGTTGTAGGTAAGTTTTTGATAATATCAAATAATGAAATTGATTTTTCTACATTAGTTTTTACATTTCTGAAATTTATAGTATTATTTGCATTTGTGTTAAATAATACATGGTCATTTGGTGATTCTATTTCATTTGATGAAGATACATATATATAATCTGTATGAATTGTTTCTTGAATTTCTTTAGTTGCTTCTTCACTATAATGATTTGGCCTTCTTCCAAGCTCTACTCTATAATCACATTTACTATCATTAATGTGTAAATACCAGCTGTTTGCAAAATCATTAATTGGAATCTCAAAACTATAATTCATAGTATCATTATGTACAATTAAAACAGGCCTTGTAATATTGAAGAAATTTTCACCATATTTATTTATATATTCTTCTCTATCTTTATCAGAAATATCCCAATACACAAATAAAGTGTCTGGTGTTTGATAAAGTATTTTTACAATTGTTTCATTATATCTGTAAGGTAAATCGTAATATTCTACAATATCTACAAATTTATTTTCCTCTTCGGCTTTTTTTACTGATGAAGTAGATGCCTTTTTGACTTTAGGTGTTGAAGTCTTTTTTGATTTTGATGAAGCAACTTTTTTTGTTGTTTTTGTAGATTTTGTTGTTGCTTTTTTAGCTTTTTTCTCATTTTTTTCTTTTTTGGTATCTTCTTCTTTTGATGATACTTTACTTACATCAGATTTAGCTTTTACTGCTAACTTTTTAGTAGCTTTTTCTACAGCTCTTTTTAATTGTTCGATTTTGTTTTCATCATTCTTTTTTCTTTTTGATGTTTCTTTAGTTTTTGATGGCATAATTACCCTCCTATGTAAAAGACAATATTTTTCTATATCATATACTAAAAAAATAATAATTTCAATAGATAATCTAAAAAAAAACAAAAAAAATTAACGAAAAAGTATTGACAAACAAAAGTCACGATAGTATAATAAAATATGTTACAAGAAGAAGTTATCCACTTCTCACCTTATCTATGTGGAAAAAGGTTAGAAAAATATTAGATATATTACATATAGCTATATTTGTGTGGAATTGACTTGTAACAGAGTCAATTTTTTTTTACGAAATAAAGTAAAAAAACGAAAATTTTTGGGAGGTGTTTTATATAAAACAAGAATTACCAATAAATGGTCAAATAAGAGCAAAGGAAGTTCAATTAATCAGTGATGAGGGAGAAAAATTAGGAATAGTTCCAATAAGCAAAGCACTAGACCTAGCTATGGAAAAAAAACTAGACTTAGTATTAGTTGCTCCAAATGCACAAGTACCTGTATGTAAGATAATGAACTATGGCAAATACAAATTTGAGCAATCAAAAAAAGAAAAAGAAGCCAAAAAGAAACAAAAAGTTCAAGAAACAAAGGAAATACGAATAACTCCAAACATTGAAGAACATGACTTTGGATTCAAATCAAGAAATGCAAGAAAATTTCTAGAAGATGGCAATAAAGTAAAAATAACAGTAAGATTTAGAGGAAGAGAGTTAAATAACACAAAAATGGGTGAAGCAGTACTAAATAAATTTATTAGCACATTGGAAGATGTTTCAAATGTAGAAAAAAAGCCAAAACTAGAAGGTAAAAATATGTTTATTATACTAGCTAAAAAAGCTTAATAATATATAAATAAAACAATTGAAAGGAGCGATAAGCATGCCAAAACTAAAAACAAACAAAGCTGCAAAAAAGAGATATTCTTTAACAGCTAAAGGAAAAGTAAAAAGAACAACAGCTAACAGAAGACACTTATTAGCAAATAAAACAAAAAGACAAAAATTATCAGCAAGACGCCCAGGAGCATATGCAGATAAATCTTGTGAAAATACAATAAAGAAATTATTACCATATGGTAACTAGAAAATAGATTGAGGAGGGAAAAGAAATGGCAAGAGTAAAATCAGCAATGACAACAAGAGCAAGACATAAAAAAGTATTAAAACAAGCAAAAGGATATTATGGAGCAAAACATTATAGATTTAGAAATGCAAACCAAGCAGTATTAAAATCATTAGCTTATTCATATGTTGGAAGAAAAGATAGAAAAAGTAATTTCAGAAAACTATGGATAGCAAGAATAAATGCTGGAGCAAGAATGAATGGAACAACATACAGCAAATTAATCGCAGGACTAAAAAAAGCTAATGTAACAATAAACAGAAAAATGTTAGCTGAAATAGCTGTGACAGATCCAAAAGCATTTACAGAAATAGTAGAAATAGCAAAAAAAGCATAGGAAATAGGGAGACATTATTTTGAATTAAATTCAATATAATGCCTTTTTTTTACTCTTTTTTCATTTTAGGCTTAGAAATCAATGAAGCAATATATCCAAAGAAGATTGCAGAAGCAATACCACCAGCAGAAGCAGTAATACCACCTGTAAATGCACCAATTATGCCACTCTCATGAACACCCTTGATTGCACCTTTAGCTAGATTATAACCAAAACCTGTAAGGGGAACAGTTGCACCAGCACCAGCAAAATCAACTAAACATTGATAAAGACCTAGTCCACCTAATATTGCACCAGTTGTAACATAAATGACTAAAATTCTAGCAGGAGTTAATTTAGTTTTATCAATCAATATTTGACCAATAACACACAATAAACCACCAACAATAAAACACTTTAATAGAGAAAACCAATTAATACAATTTAAAAAATCCATATAAACCTCCTACATCTCTATACTAACTGCATGTGCAATTCCAGGAATAGACTCTCCTTGTTGTGAGGAAGTTGAATTAGTCAATGCACCTGTTGCAATTAATAATAATCTATTAATCTTCTTTTGTTTTAATTGTTTGAAAAAATACCCGGAGAAAACAGTTGCACAACAAGCACATCCACTTCCACCAGAATGAGTATCTTGTTTTTCTTTATCAAAAATCAAAACACCACAATCATTATAATTTGATTTAATATTGTAACCTTTGGTAAGAGCAAGTTCTGTCAGAATATCTTTACCAACATGACCGAGGTCTCCTGTGATAATTGCATCATAATAAGAAGGAGAACGACCAGTATCTTTAAAATGACAAATAAGAGTATCTAATGCAGAAACAGCCATTGCAGCACCCATATTATTTGCATCTTTTATTCCCATATCAACAATTTTTCCTGTTGTAGCATGTGTAATAAAAGGACCAGAACCAGACTTAGATAAAATTGCAGCACCTGCACCAGTAACTGTCCATTGAGAAGTGGGAGGACGTTGATTTCCTAATTCTAAAGGGAACCTAAACTGTTTTTCAGCACTACAAAAATGACTAGAAGAAGCACATAATACATGTTCGGCACATGCTTCTGTGAGAATAGCTCCAAGGCTTAATCCTTCAACAAATGTTGAACATGCACCAAATATACCAAAAAGAGGGATATTTAGTTCTCTTAATCCAAAACTTGATGAAATACACTGATTTAATAAATCACCTGCAAAACAATATTCTATACTAGAAGAAGGAATCCCCGATTTAGATATAGCAGTATTAACTGTTTCTTTTATAATTTTACTTTCGGATTTTTCCCAAGTTTTTTCTCCCCAAAATTCATCATCTAAACATTTGTCAAAATATTTTGCTAATGGACCTTCAGATTCTTTGGGACCGACAATAGAAGCAACATCTGTTATACAAGGTGGAATATCAAATTTTATAGATTGTTTTCCTAACTTTTGCATAAAAATCATCCTTTCTGTAAAAATTAAATTAAACTAAAGTTATGCATTGAGTGTTAAAAATAAGATAAACAAGTCCTACAATTATTGAAGCAGAAATACCGAAAACAAGAACAGGACCTGCAACTGTAAACATTTTTGCACCTACACCCATAACATATCCTTCAGACTTATATTCCATTGCTGGAGAAACAATAGAATTTGCAAAACCAGTAATAGGAATTAATGAACCTGCACCAGCAAATTTTCCTATTTTATTAAAAATATTTAACCCTGTTAAAAATGCACTAATGCCAATTAAAATAATAGAAACAATAGTACCAGATAATTCAGTTGAAAAGCTTTTTGACTTACAAATATCAAGAATAATCTGCCCAACAGAACAAATTAAACCACCAACCCAAAAAGCATTAAAACAATTTTTAAGAATAGGAGAATTAGGTGACTTTTTATCAACATAATTTTGATAATCTTTTTTAGAATCTAATGGATTCATATAAACCTCCTTTATTATAAACTAAAGGAAGTATATCCAAAAAAAGAAATAAATATACAACAAGACATTACAAAAATATTACAAAAATATTACAAAAATATTACAGAAATATTACAAATAAAATAATTAGATTACATTTTTACAAAATCTATTGACTTTTTTAACAAAAAAGATAAAATAAAAGTAAGTGTAATTAATTTTAATGAGGGGGAAAAAATGCCAAGTTATTTAGGAATGTATATTGAAGACAATTTAATAAAATATGCCAAAGTATCAAAAGAAAAAGAAAAAGTAAAAATAGATTCTTTTGGTATTAAATTCTATTCAAATATATCACAAGCGGTAAAACAAATAATAGAAGAAACATACAGTTTCAAAACCCCGATAAGTGTGAATTTGACTGAGGAAACATACCAATATTTTAATATGTTTTCTTTATTAAATAAAAAAGACTTAGAAAAAGCAATAAAACTTGAGTTTGAATCTTATTGTACAGATAAGGGCTATAATTCAAACTCTTTAGAAACTAGATATGCTATAGTAAATAATGCAGAAGATAAAGAAAAATTAAAAGTAATTAATATAAGTGATAACAAAATAGAATTAAACAAAGTGCAACAAAAATTAGATGGATATAGAATTGGAACAATTGCACCAGTTGCAATGACA
This sequence comes from uncultured Clostridia bacterium, assembly GCA_934162535.1. Taxonomy (GTDB): domain Bacteria; phylum Bacillota; class Clostridia; order TANB77; family CAG-508; genus CAG-269. The sequence continues at coordinate 73,591 of CAKPJC010000001.1, forward strand.
ATTCCAAACTTAACAAGTCCTGAAAAAAAGGAAAATTCACTAATAGTTAATATTGAAGAAAAAACGACAATTACAACTGTAATAAACGGAAATGTATATGAAGTTGAAACACTAGATGAAGGAAGTAAACAAATACTTGAAAAAATAAATTTAAAGGAAAATTCATATTCGAAAGCATATGAAATATGTCAAAACACAACAATATATACAGCAGATGTACAAGACTTTGTGGAAGAACAAAGCAGGTATTTAGAAGACATAATGCCAACACTATATAATATAGTAGGAAGAGTACAAAAAATAATAAATGAGAGTGTAGAAAAAATTGGAAAAGTATATATTACAGGAACTTTGTCATGTGTTAATAATATTGACTTATATTTTCAAGAATATTTGGGAAAAGTAAAATGTGAAATACTTAAACCATATTTTGTACAAAATATTATAAAAGATGTTAATATAAAAGAATATGTTGAAGTAAACTCTGCTATATCATTAGCATTACAAGGGCTAGGAGAAGGAATAAGTGGAATAAACTTCAAAAAGAAAACATTTAATGATAGTTTTTGGAATATCACAATAGGTGGAAAGGATAAAGATAGTTCAAAAAATAGTAAGATTTTTGGGGACTTTAATCTAAATGATTTTACAGAAAAATTATCAAAAACTGAAGTTGGAATTATAAGAAGCCTAGTATCATTATTAATATTTATAATAATATATAGTGCATTTTCAGTTTTGCTAACAAAGCAAATTGATAAAAAAGAAATAGAGGTTGACAGTATAACAACCAAAATAAATGCTCAAATATCAAGAGTAAAAACAGACACAACAGCATTAAACTCAAAAACGACACAATATACTACACTAATATCAGATTTACAAGCCGTAAATGAAAAAATAAGTGATATGAATGCTAGTAAAAACTTAATACCAAACTTATTAAACCAAATAATGAGTGCTATAGATGAGACAGTACAAATCACATCTATAGAAAATACAACAGGAAGGCATATTGTAATAGTTGCTCAGTCATCAAAATATCCAGGACTAGGATATTTCAAGACAAGATTAAAAACTAAAAACATACTTCAAAATGTTGTTTCAGGAAGTAGTGTAAAACAAAATGGAGTAATAACTGTTACGATTGAAGGTGATTTGCCATGAGAAAAATATTATTAGGATTAGTATCAGTTATGCTATTTGCACTTTCAGTATATACAGCAATATATGGATTCTCAATTGGGTCACTGGAAGTGAAAAGTATACCAGCAATAAAAGAAGAAAACATGAGATTGGATAACAAAATACAAACAGCATCAAATTTAAGAACAAAAGATTATCCACAAAATGTAACATTACTTGAGAGTGCATATAAAAAACTAATGTCAGAAAAAGAAAGCTATGAACAACTATTAAAATTAGGTGTTGATGAAAATGGGTTACCATTAAATAAAATTCAAGAATATGAAATGGAAAAAATATGGGTTGCAATGGGTAATTATGCACAAAAAGAAGGTGTAGACCTAAAAATGGATATTACATCAAATAACTCAGTAAGTAAAACATATGATTTGAAGTTTACAGCAACAGGAGGATATATTCAAATTACAGACTTTTTATATGATGTAGAAAGAGACACAACACTTGTATTTAAAATCGAAAACTTCAAAATGGTTCCAGGGGAAAACACTGACAATCTATCAGCAACATTTACATGTAAGGATATTAAATTAAATATCGCTGATGCGCTTGGAAGTAGTAGAAACAACAGTGATTCAGAAGATAAAAAAGAAGATAGCACAACAGATAACAAATCACAAACAACAAATGATACAAATACAAATGCTAATACAAGTTCAAGCTCAGCAAAAAGTTCAAATGCAAATTCAAGTACAAGTACAGGAACAAACACAACATCATCAAGTTCAAGTACTAACAAAAGTGTAAATACAAGCACAAATACTAGTACAAACACATCAAGCAGTAACACAAGTACAAGTACTAATACAAACAGAAATTAGAAAGGAGTGTAATTATGACAAAAACAATTATTAGAGAAGCAATTATAGCACTTTTAGTATGTTTAGCAGTACTATTAATATTAAGTGTAGCGTTATATAACTACATTCCTACAAACAAGGTCGTACCTGAAACTGTTGAATATTCACCAACAAAAGAGATACAATCACAATTAAATTCAGCAGTTGACGATAACTCAAGTGAGATATTAATGACATATGAAATAACAGCACAAGACCTTGATAATTTTGAAAGGACAAATCAATACAATCCAGGAAAAGCAAATCCATTTGCACCAGAAAAACAAGAAGAAAATAACAACAATGGAAACAGTAGTAATGGAAATAGCAATTCTGGAAATTCAAATAATTCTGGAAGTACAGGAAATAACAGCAGTGGAAGTACTAGAGGAACACCTGTAACACCAGCAAATGGTAGTTCAGAGGGCAAACTATTTGAAGGAGGATCTTCCAAATAAATAGGGGTATATTTATAATAAAATAAATATATACAAATACTTAAGAAAAAAGGGGGGAATACTTCTAAAAGAGAAAAAAGTAGAAATACTTTATAAGATTAGTTATTAAAATTTTAAAATACAAAATCTGCAAAAGCAGAAAAAGAAAAGAGAAAAGGAGAGATTTTATTATGAGAAACCAAAAAGGTATCACATTAGTAGCTTTAGTAGTTACAATAGTAGTTTTATTAATTTTAGCAGGAACATCAATTGCAATGTTAAAAGGAGATAATGGTATAGTAACAAATGCTCAAAAAGCAACAGTATCAAATAAAGAAGGACAAGTTGTAGAAAATATAAAAAATGCATATAACACAGTAAAAACAAAAGTTATAGTTGGAGCATCAACAAATCCTAATTATGATGCACAAGCTGCTGCAACAGAACAAGAAATTGCAAATACAATTGCTACAGAAATATTAGGTGAAGAAACAACGCTAACAGCAGGAACAGCAAAAGACAAAGATGGATATAAAATAACATATAATGCAACAGCAGGTTCAACAGCAGGTTCAACAGCAGGAACAATAGTTATTGAATATGGAGATTCAACTTTTAAAAATGGTGTAACATTTGCTGGAAAACAAATGGGTACAATACAAGCAACAATAACAATTGAAAAAGCTAATGCTTCATTAAGTTGGACAGGGGGTCCATATTTCATAAATAATAGATAAGATACAGATATTAATAAAAACTACACAACAGGCATATACAAAAGTATATGCCTGTACTAATATAAAAACACAAAAGAAAGGCAAGGAAATGAACACATATTTTTATATAATATTATTTATAATGGGAACACTATTTGGAAGTTTTTACACATTAGCAATGTACAGAATACCAAGAAATATAGATATAATAAAAAAACATTCTTATTGTCCTAATTGTAATCACAAATTAGGCTTCTTTGAACTGATACCGGTACTAAGTTATATATTTCTAGGAGGAAAATGCAAAGAATGTAAACAAAAAATAAGAATAAGATACTTATTACTAGAAATACTTGGGGGAATATCATTTGTAGTATTAGCAATAGCACTAAAAATAAATATATATACAATAAACATTCCAATAGCAATAATATATGGGATAACAATATTATATATTACTGCAATAATACTTATAGCCGGAATAGATAAAGAATATAGAAAAATAGATAAAAGAGTACTTGCATATGGAATAATCATATCACTAATATATATGATATATCTATATACAGTAGGAGAAACTAGTATATATAGATATGCTATATATCTAGCAATATATATAATTTTATTATGTATAGATGCATTTTTACTAAGGAAAAAAGCAGAAGATAGCTACACAATAGATATATTGTTTTTTCTAACAATAATACTTATAGTAACAGACTTCAAAATATTTATTATGACTGTAATTATGACAATAATGGCAATAGCAATATATATGTTAATAAGAAGAATTGAACTTAAGAAAAAAGGAAATATAAAACCAAAACTAAAAGAAGTACCAATAGGTTTCTATATAGGAGTTAGCAACATTGTAGTACTATTTGGTATGACGATATTAACGAATTATATGATTTGAAGCAAACAAGGGGGCTAACAATGAAATCAGAGAAAGGTGTAACATTAACATCAGTAATGGTATATATAATAGCACTAACAGTTGTAGTTATAACAGTGGGAAGGATTATGACATATTTTTATAAAAACGTAAACAATGTAACAGAAGATACAAACTCAAGTGGTGCGTATATAAGTTTCAATAGCTATTTTACAGAAGAAATAAATATTGAAGGAAATGATGTTGAAGAATGTGCTACAGATTCAACAACAGGAGAAAGCTATATTATATTTAGTAAAACAGGAAATCAATACACATATAAAGATAAAAACATATATAAAGAAAAAGTAAAAATAGCCAAAAATATTAATGAGTGTGAAATTTCCTATAATGAAACAACAAAAGTAATTCAAGTAAATATGAAAATAAAAGGAAAAACATACAGCAATTACTATACAGTAGCAAAATAATGTTAAGGAGGAAAAGCATATGGATATGAGAAAACGTCAACCGATAGGAATTGAGCTTGTAAAAAGAGGAATAGTAGATAAAAACGATATAGAAGAGGCATTAAAGGAACAACGCAAAAATCCAAATAAAAAACTTGGAGAATTATTATATGAATTAAAAGTATGTGATGCACCAACACTTATTAGTGCGATAGGAGATATAATAGGGGTACCAGGAATTATATTATCAGAAGAGCTAATAAGAATAGATGTATTAGAATATATTTCACTTGAAATTGCAAGAAGAAATAAAGCTATACCATTTGCAATAGAAAATGGTAAAATAAAAGTATGCTTTGCAGATACAACAAATGCAAGAAATATTGAATCAGTAAGATTATTAATGTTAAACAAGGGACTTGTAATAGAACCATATATAACATTTGAAGGTATAATAACAAATATAGTCACAAGACTTGGAGGAACAGCAGAAAAAGACATGGCAAATATTGGACAAGACAATAATATTACAGAAATTGTAGATTCAATAATAAAAACTGCAATGGAAAAAAGAGCAAGCGATATTCATATAGAACCATTAAGAAATGAAGTAAGAGTAAGGTACAGAATAGATGGTGAATTATTTACAGCAACATCATTACCAAAAGACAAACAAGCTCAAATAATAGGAAGACTGAAAGCAATATCAAACATGCACCAAGAGAAACAAGAATCACAAGATGGTAGAATATTAATATATGAAGATTATAATATTCGTGTATCTTCACAAAAAAATGTTTATGGAGAAAAATTTGTTCTAAGACTACTAAAGAAAAATTCAAATATAAAAAATATATTTGAATTAGGATATCCAGGATCAGAAACACAACTTGAAAAAAGTATAAATAAAAGAAATAGTATAACAGTAATTGCTGCTCCAACTGGAGAAGGTAAAACAACAACACTATATAGTTTTATAGATTATCTAAACAGACCAGAAATAAATATAACAACAATAGAAGATCCTGTAGAAATACGTATAGATGGATTAAATCAAATAGAAATAGATGCAAGAACAAGTTTCTCAGATTCATTAAGAACCGTATTAAGACAAGACCCTGATATAATATTAGTAGGAGAAATAAGAGACAAAGAAACAGGAGAAATAGCTATACAGGCAGGGCAAACAGGACATTATGTATTATCAACAATCCATACAATAGATGCAGTAGAAGTAATAACAAGACTAAGAAAAATGGGATTACTAGACTATGATATAGCAAGTACGCTTGCAACAAGTATATCACAAAGGCTTGTTAGAAAATTATGTCCAAAATGTAGAAAAGAAAGAGATTTCACAACAGATGAAATAGAAAAAATAAATGCAATAGGAAAAAGATATAATGTACAATTTGACTTAAAAGGCAAAAAAACATATGATGCAATAGGTTGTAAATATTGCAACAATACGGGTTATTACGATAGAATAGGTATTTTTGAAATACTTGACATTACGGATGATATTAAAGAATTGATAATGAATGGTGCATCAAGTATAGAAATAAAAAGACATGCACTTGAAGAAAACTATACTCCACTTTGCATAGATGGAATAAACAAAATATTAGATGGATATACAAATTTGGAAGAATTAAATAGAAAAATACTATTATTCTAAATGAAAGGGGAAAAATTATAATGGTAAATATGAGCAAAGTTATTGAGCAAGCAATTGACAAAGATGCATCAGATATACATCTAATGTCAGGACTAAAGCCAATGTATAGAATAGCAAGATCATTAGTAGAAATGGAAGGTGCAAATGTACTAAAAGATGATGACATGTATGAAATATATGACTATATAATAAAAGGAAATGTTGAAAAAGATAAAGTATTTAATGAAACAAAAAAATTGGATACATCATATGAACATAATGGGATTCGTCTAAGGGTTAATATGTCATATGCAAATGAAGTTCCAATATGTACGATGAGACTTATAAAAAATGAACTACCTAAATATGAGGATTTAGGAGTGCCAGACATTGTAAGAAGAATGACATATCAACCACAAGGTCTTATGTTGGTAACCGGAAAAACAAACTCAGGAAAATCAACGACACTAAATGCATTAGTAAATCACATAAATGAAACACAAAATAAAAAAATATTATCACTAGAAAGCCCAATAGAATATAAACACACATCAAAAAATTCAATAATTGTACAAAAAGAAGTTGGACCGGGAAGGGACTGTTTAACATATCATGATGGAGTTAAAAATGCACTTAGAGAGGACTGTGACATACTTGTTATAGGAGAGATTAGAGATAAAGTTACAATGGAGGCAGCAATAGAAATGGCAGAATCAGGACATCTTGTAATTGGAACATTACACACAAAATCATGTGCAGAAACAATAGACAGAATGGTAAACTTCTATGATGTAAGAGACCAAGTACAAATAAAGTATTTATTATCAGCATTATTAAAACTTGTAATATCACAAAGACTATTAGTAGGAACAAGTGGAAAGCTAGAACTTGTTCCAGAAGTAATGGTTGTTGACAATATAGTATCAGGAGTAATAAGAAAAGAAAAAATAAGTGTATCAGAAATAGAAGATGCAATACAAAGTGGACAAGAAAAAGGAAGCATAAGTTTAATAAACTCAATTGCAAAATTATTTGTTGAAAATAAAATTACACTTGAACAAGCAAAAATGCAAGTAGAAGAAAAGAACTTAGAAACATTAAATAGAACAATAATGCAATTAAAAATAAAGATGGGAAATAACCACTAAAATAACAATATGAAAGGAGAACAAGATGCCAGTATATGTTTATAAAGCTGTGACAGACAAAGGATTAATAATTAAGAATAAAGTAGAAGAAGCAAGTAAACAGACTCTAATAAAAAGACTAAAGGCAAATGGAATAACACCAATAGATGTAATACAAGTTGCATACAAAAAACAGCAAACAAAGACAAAAAAGAATGTAACAAATATTAGTGAAATAGTAAAAAATGTAAATACAACACAGGTAAATAGAAGAGAGAGCGCTTCAATGTCGGCAATAGAAAAGTTCAATTTATATTTAGCAGCAACAGAAAAAGTCACATCAAAAGACATCATAATATTTACAGAAAACTTTTATTTGTTAAAAAAGGCTAATTTTAACAATGTACATGCATTAAGCACTATAATTCAAAGTACAGAAAATATTACCCTGAAAGGTATAATAGAAGATATACTAGCAGGTGTTGAAGCTGGAGAATATATGTATTCAACAATGGAATATTATGGAGATATATTCCCATATATATATATAAATATGATAAAAGTTGGAGAACTATCTGGTTCGCTTACAAACTCACTAGGGCAGGCAGTTCAGTATCTAGAAGACACTGATGCAATTAACAGAAGAATTAAAAAGATTGTAATACCAAATGTATTGCAATTTGTTATAATATTTGTATTATTGATTGCAGGAACACTAATAGCTATTCCACAAATCCAAAATCTATTTGATGAAGTTGGAACAGCGGCGGAATTACCTAAAGTAACATTGTGGTTCCAAGGAGTACTGGAGGTAGTGGGTAAATATTGGTATGTACCAATAGCAATCATAGCGGTTATAGTAGGAGTGATATATTTTTATATAAATACACCGAGAGGAAAATACAATTTCCATTATTTCAAATATACAATGCCTATATTTGGAAAGCTAATATTTTCATTAGATTTTTCAAGATTCATGAAAGCGATGCACCTAAATATGGAAAATGGGATGAGAATTCAAGATGCACTTGATGTAAGTAAAAACATTGTAAATAACTATGTAATGTTATCAATAATAGAAACATCAATAAATAATATGCTAACAGGATATTCATGGATAGACCCATTTGAAAAATCAGGGCTATGTTCTGCAATGACAACAGAAATGTTAAAAATAGGAATGCAGACAGATTTAACAGAAATGTTGGGAAAATTATTAGAATATATGGACATGGAAATAAATAATTCAATTGAGAGAATAATGAAAGTACTACCAGAGGTAGCATATTCAATTGTAGGTGTAGTATTAATATTCTTTGTATGTGTAGTACTAGTACCGGTAATACAAGTATATATGGGTGGCTTCTTATTCTCAGCATATGGAGTATAATTTAGACTCTAAGAAATGATTTTTTGCCCTAGTTTTAATAAATTAGGAATGTAGAGACATACTTTTTGTCTGGATTGACAAGAGTATGTCTTTTGAAATTTTTTCTTATTTTTCCACTATAGTGGAAAAATAAGAAAAAAATGCCAATTTGACTTGATAAATATAATCTTGAGAATAAACAATAAAATAGGAAATGAGGGAAATATGAAAATAGGAATTGATATAGGTGGAAGTCATATAGGAATAGGCTTAGTGGATGACCAAGGATATATAAAAAGCAAAGAAGAAATATTTATAAAAGACATAACAAACATAAAAAATATAATAGAAGAATTTATTATTGAGAAAATAAATGAAATGAAACAAGAAGAAGATATAGAAGGAATAGGAATTGCCGTACCAGGCACAGTATCAAACAATATAATTGTAAAAGCAGTAAACCTAAGAATGGAAAATTATAATTTAGCAAATAAAATAGAGAAAGAATTTAGAATACCTGTAAAAATAAGAAATGATGCTAAATGTTCTGCAATAGCTGAACAAAAATATGGAACATTAAATGGATATGATAATAGCATATTTTTATGTATTGGAACGGGAATAGGTGGGGCAGTAATTTATGATGGAAAATTATTAGAAGCCAAAAATGTACCAGGATATGAATTTAGTCATACAATAATAAAGAAAGATGGGCAACTATGTAACTGTGGTAAAAGGGGATGTTTTGAGATATATGCAAGTATAAAGAGATTTAAAGAAAAAATATCAAATGAATATAACCTAAACACGATAAGTGGAGAAGTAATAAGAAAATTTATAAGAGAAAATCCAGAAGATTCAAGACTAAAATATATGATAAATAGCTACATAGATGATTTAAGTATAGGAATATCAAACTTAGTAAATATATTTGAACCAGAAATAATATGTATAGGTGGAAGCTTTTCAGAATATGAAGAAATACTATATGAGCCATTAAAAAGAAAGCTATTAGATGGAAACTTGCTATTTAATAAAAGAGATGATATAATTATAAAACATGCACAATTAAAAAATGATGCGGGAATAATAGGAGCAACACTTATATAAAAATAGTGTTAAAATACTTTTAGATGTAATAAGAATATGAGAAAAACGTGAAAAAATTCATGTAAAATCATTGAAAGGTAGTAATTATATGGAATACAAAGAAAATAACAATAAAAAAATAGTGTCTTTCTTTACATTACGGTTGCAAAGTGAATCAATATGAAACAAATGGTATGATGCAAAAGTTCAGAGAAGCAGGATATAAAATAGCAGATATAGATGAAGGAAAATCAGATATATGTATCATAAACACTTGCACAGTAACAAATATGTCTGACAGAAAATCAAGACATGCACTAAGAAAAATAAAAGAAAAAAATCCAAATGCAATAATAGTTGCAACAGGGTGTTATGCACAGGTTGCAAAAGAAGAATTAGAACAAATGGAAGAAATAGACATAGTAATAGGAAATGATGAAAAGAGAGATGTCGTAAAATTTGTTGAGAAATATATTAAAGATAAAAATAGAGTTGTAGACATACAAGACATAAGCAAACAAAAAGAATTTGTAGATATGGGGCAAATTACATATACAGAAAAAACAAGGGCAGTAATAAAAGTTCAAGATGGGTGCAATCAATTTTGTACATATTGTATAATTCCATATGCAAGAGGTAGAGTAAGAAGTAGAAAAATAGATAATGTTGTAGAAGAAATAAGAGGAATTGCATCAGAAGGAATACAAGAAGTTGTAATAACAGGAATACATGTTGCATCATATGGTAAAGACTTTGATAAAAATGATGGCTTAATAGAATTATTAGAAGAAATAAACAAAATAGAAAGAATAAAAAGAATAAGATTAGGCTCGCTAGAACCGCAAATAATAACAGATAGTTTTATAAATAGACTTACAAAGCTTGAAAAAATATGTCATCATTTTCATTTATCTTTACAGAGTGGATGTGATGAAACACTTAAAAGAATGAACAGGAAGTATAATACTGAAATATTCAGAGAAATAGTAGAAAGACTTAGAAAAGCATATAAGGATGTAATACTAACAACAGACATAATAGTTGGTTTCCCAGGTGAGACAGAAGAAGAATTTAACCAAACATATGAATTTCTAAAGGAGATAAAATTTTATAAAATGCATGTATTTCCATATTCACCACGAAGAGGGACCGTTGCAGAGAAAATGCCAAATCAAATAGACGGAAATATTAAAGAAGAAAGAAGTAAAAAGCTAATAGAATTATCAAATAGAAATCAAGAAGAATATAACAAAGAATATATTGGTAAAAAAGTGGAAGTACTTTTTGAAGAAAAAGAAGGAGAATTTTACAAAGGTCACACTCAAAATTATATTGTAGTAAAGTATAAAACAGATGAGCATTTAGAAAATATAATAAAAGCAGTTGAAATAAAAAAATCGAGTATTGATTATATAGAAGCATAGAGATATATTACATTATGTAATAAATTTGTAATATAAACTTAATATAAAATTGAGATAAAACACTTGATAAACTTGGAAAAATAGTATATAACTATTAATGAAAAGATTGTACAAACTACAAAGGAGGAATAAAGATGGCAAATATAGAAGAAGTTTCAGGAGTTTATGGTGGAGTAAAAACAGACATAAATGATAATGTTGAAGCTGGAGTAATTGAAAATTCTATAACAGGTACAAATTTACCTGCAAAAACAGGTTTCTGGAATAAAGTAAAAGCTGTTATGTTTTACGATTTAAAAATTGAGCTAACACCATATCAACAAAAAATTGAAGATGAAATCAATGATTTCTTATATCAAGAAATTACTTGGGCAAAGGTTAAAGACTTTTTATTCCAAGAGGTATCTTTTGGAAAGAAAAAAGATAAATAATAAAAAAACATAGTACCTCCAAAAAATAATTGAGAGGTACTATCTCTATTAAAACAAAGAGCAATAAATATTTATAAAGCCAGTCAAAAAAGTGAATTTAAAATAAATTTACAAAAAAACAAAAAAATTTCAAAAAAAGTATTGACTTTTTGCTATAAATATATTATACTTAGTCATGCGTTAAGCAATACAACAATTTAATAATTTTATGCTCCCGTAGCTCAGTTGGTCAGAGCAACCGGCTCATAACCGGTGGGTCCTAGGTTCAAGTCCTAGCGGGAGCACCATTTTTTATTATATAGCAATATAATAAAAACTTGGACAGGTGGCCGAGTGGCTAAAGGCGGCAGACTGTAAATCTGTTCTCATTCGAGTACGATGGTTCGAATCCATCCCTGTCCACCAAGACAAGTTTTCGTCGAACTTTTTGGAAGTCTTGATACAACTTAACTTCAAGATATCAAAAATTTTGATGGACACAAAAATCTTAAACCGTTTCAAAAGAAACGGTCTTTTTTTGACCCAAAATATTGAAAAAAGGAGGTTTTTGTGGTATTATGTTACATATAATTAAAAAAGAATTACTCTCTAAAATTGAATGGACTTGCAAAATGAAAAAGGTTAAACCAGAAATTATCAATGGTACCTTAAGAATTGTGGAACATACTAATTTAGCATATGTAGAGCCACACAGAGTAATTATTAAAGATAAACTGTACTTATTCTTTAATGAGCAAGATTACTTTTACATAGATAGTTTGGAAAATAAATATCCACTATCAAAATTTAATGAATACATAACATAGAGAAGCAAGGCATCTGATATTTTAGAGTTTTTTAAAAAATGTACTATATTGATTTATTAATTATGTTTAAAAGAAAAATAGAGATAGTTAAAACAATAAATAAAAACTTTAAAGTGTCAATAGCTAAGCTGATATGCTATGTGGCACTTTTTTGGTGTCTTTCTACTATTCATTAAAAGAAGGAGGTAATGTTGTAATGAATGAAGAAAGAAAAGTTGCAGGAATTTATATTCGTGTAAGTACAGAAGATCAGGCAAGGGAAGGATTTAGTTTAGGAGAACAGGAGGAAAAGTTAAAACAACTTTGTGAGTATAAGGACTATAAGATTTACAAAGTTTATAAGGATGCAGGAATATCAGCCAAAGATATGGAACACAGACCAGCTTTTCAGCAGATGCTAGAAGATATGCGAGCAGGTAAAATCAATTATATTATTGCATATAAATTAGATAGAGTTACAAGGTCTGTAAGAGATTTAGAGGTATTAATATCAGATTTAGAAACACATCATTGCTATCTTGTTTGCGACCGCGATGATGTAAATACTAGTACAGCTAATCGGTAGATTTTTTGTCCGTATGCTAACTGTTTTATCACAATTAGAAATTGAAATAGTAAGCGAAAGAACAAAATTCGGTCTAACAGGTGCTATAAAATGTGGACATATTCCACGGAACTTGCCCACTAGGTTACAAAAGAGATGAAACAAAGAAAGTGATAATTGATGAAACTACAAAAGATATAATTATTAGAATATTTAATCTGTATTTACAAGGCAAAAGTTATCAAACAATAGCTAATATCCTAAACGAAGAAAAGGTTTTAAGTCCAATGAAATGGAAAGATTCTAAAATCGAAAAAATAATCAATAACAGAATTTATGTAGGAGATTATGAAAGATTTAAAAGAGTTGCAAAAGAACAAGGAAAAGAGCCTGTAATATATCCTAATGTTGTAGAACCAATAATAACAAGAGCAATGTTTGAAGATGTTCAAATTCAAAAAGAGAAAAATCAAAGAGCATATTGTTAAGTGGTCAAATCTTTATTTTTATACAATAATGTGATAAGATTAATGAAGATAGTAGTAAAATAACAAAACTTAAAATGAAAGAGGAAATTAAATTGAAAAAAGATAATGCTATTATATATAAAATATTAAGACCAATACTTACTGTTATTTTCAAATTATATTATAATCCAACAATTATAAACAAAGAATACATACCTAAAAATGGGAGAGCAGTAATAGCAGGAAACCATAAACATGCATTAGATCCAATTTTAGTTGATGTATGTACTAAAAGAGTTATACATACATTGGCAAAAAAAGATTTGCACGACGGTAAATTTGGATGGATTTTTCAATCAGTAGGCTCTATACCTGTTGATTTAAAAGCGAAATGTAATAGACAAGCTCTTGAATCTGCAATAGATTACTTAAATAAAGGAGCATTAATAAATGTTTCGCCAGAAGCAAAGAGAAATTATACAAATGAAATTTTGTTACCTTTTAAAGTTGGAGCAGTTGTTATGGCACAAAGAACTAATTGTAATATTATTCCGTATTCAATTACAGGGGACTATAAATTTAGAAGTAAAAATTTGAAAATAACATTTGGAAAGCCTTTAGATGTAGGGAAATTAACAGTAGAAGAAGCAAATGAATTATTATATGAAAAAGTTAAAGAATTATTATTAGATTCATGAAAGTAGAGAGTTTTATATGGAAAAAAGTAAAATAAAAACACCATGGTATAGTTTCTATGATGGTGTAAAAGAACATTTAGAATATCCTAATATATCAGTGTATAAAATGTTAGAAAATTCAATATTAAAACATCAAGATTATATTAGTTATAATTATTATGGAACAAAAAGAACTTATAAAGAATTTGCAAAGGAGATAGATAGATGTGCAAAAGCATTTAAAAGTTTAGGAGTTAAATATAAAGACAGAGTAAGTATTTGTATGCCTAATACTCCAGAAGCTATTATTAGTTTTTATGCACTTAATAAAATAAGAGCAGTAGCTAATATGATACATCCATTATCAGCAGAAAACGAAATAAAACACTTTTTAAATGTTTCAAAAAGTAAATATATAATAGCGATAGATATATCATTTAACAAAATAAATCATATAGCAAAAGAAACATCTTTAGAAAAATGCATTGTAGTTTCAGCTAAAAATTCAATGCCATTATATATGAAAATAGGATATCAATTAACTAAAGGTAGAAAAATAAAATTAGAAAAAAATGACATTTCTTTAAAGTGGAATGATTTTATAAAATTAAATAAGAATTATGACAAAGAAATAAGTGAAGACTTTAATGGAAATGATGTAGCAGCAATTTTATATAGTGGAGGGACAACAGGCTATCCTAAAGGAATAGAATTAACAAATCTAAATTTTAATGCCCTAGCTATGCAAAGTTTTGAGGCTTGTAGGTGTTTAAAAGAAAAAGATAAAGTTTTAGCAATAATGCCAGTATTTCATGGTTTTGGACTTGGAATATGTATTCATACAGTACAATATTTTGGAGGAACAAGTATTTTATTGCCACAATTTAGTAGCAAGACATTTGATAAATTATTAAAAAAATATAAACCTAATATAATTGCAGGAGTTCCTACTTTATATGAAGCATTATTGAAAAACAAAAATTTAGATGGCTGTGATTTATCATTTTTGAAATGCGTTATTTCTGGAGGAGATTCTCTCTCAATAAGTTTGAAAAAGAAAGTAGATAATTTTTTGAAAGAACACGGGGCTAATATACAAATCAGAGAGGGATATGGACTAACAGAATGTGTTACAGGAAGTTGTTTAACACCAATGAATTATTATAGAGAAGGAAGCATAGGTATTCCATATCCAGATACATATTATAAAATAGTTAAACCTAATACAGATGAAGAGGTACCATATGGTGAAGATGGTGAAATTCTAATAAGTGGACCATCTGTAATGAAAGGCTATTTAGATGATGAAAAAGAAACTAATTTGACATTAAGAAAACATGAAGATGGATTGACTTGGATGTACACAGGAGATATGGGGTATATGGATAAAGATGGATTTATCTATTTTAAGCAAAGAATAAAAAGAATTATTATAAGTTCTGGATATTGTATATACCCACAATATATTGAAAATATTATTGATTCAAATCCAAAGGTTTTAATGTCTTGTGTAATAGGTATAGACCATCTATATAAAATACAAGTTGTAAAAGCATTTATTGTTCTAAGAAATGGTTATGATGCTAGTGAGGAAACATTAAAAGAGATAAAAGAGTATTGCGAGAAAAATTTGACACGATATTCGTGGCCTTATGAATATGAATTTAGAACAGAATTACCAAAAACTTTGGTAGGAAAAATAGCCTATACTAAACTTGAAGAGGAGGAAAGAAGTAAAAATGAAAAAAAATAATTTAAAAATTCTTCTTGTCCATCCAGAAATTTCTCGAACGAAATATAATTTTGTTGGTATAATAGAAAATGAATGTTTAGAATTGGAATACATATCAACTATATTAAAAGAAAAAGGATATAAAGTGTACTTATATGATGGGCAAGTAGAACAACAAACAGTTGAGGAAAAAATTAAAAAATGTACTCCAGATATTGTTTATGTATGTGGTAGAACAAGACAAGAAAACTTTATGTTAGAATATTGTGAAACGGCTAAAAGAAATAATAAAGATGCAATAACGATTATTGGAGGATTACATGCACAATTATGTTACGAAAGAATGTATAAAGAGTATGTAGATTATATCTTAACTACTTTTGATATTTATAAAATATTGGACATAATAGATTATAGTATATTTTCTGCAAAAGAAATTAAATTAGAAGATATAGATGGTATTTGTTATAAGGAAAATGGAGTTTGGAAAAGGAATAAGCCAATTGCTTTTGATATAAATAGATTACCATTGCCAGATAGAACTTATTTCTATGAGCATCCTAAAAATTATAGGTATTTAGAATTAGAACACTCAGCTTGGGTAAGAACGTCATATTCTTGCCCGTATCGTTGTAAATTCTGTCATAGAAATAAAATGAATTTAGGAAAATATATATGTAGAAATATAAAAGATGTTGTTGATGAAATAGAAAATATAAAGTCAGATAATATATATATTGTTGATGATGATTTTCTATTTAATAAAGACAGATTAAATGAATTTATTAGGCTGATAAAAGAAAAGAACATAAATAAAAAATATATTTGCTATGGTAGATCAGACTTTATAACTGAAAATGAAGAATTAATGAAAAATTTGAAAGATATAGGATTATATTATGTTTTAGTAGGTTTAGAAACAATAGATGATAGCCAATTAAAAGATTATGACAAAAAGTCTAACATATATAATAATATTAGAAGCATTGAAATATGTAATGATTTAAACATAAATATTATGGGGATGTTTATTGTTGATTTAGATTATACTGATAAAGATTTTAAAAAACTGTATAAATGGATTAAAAATCATAATTTGAAACATGTTGCTATTTCAATTTTTACACCAGAAATGAAAACAGAAACTTACGATATTTATAAAAATAGGCTTATTACAAATAATCCATCACATTGGGATTACCTACATTTAGTTGCTAAACCAACCAATATGAGTGTAAAAAGATATTATTTTAATTATTATAAATTATTGATTAAACTTTTTTTGAAAGCTCAAAAAGAGGGAGTTTATGATTTTATAGACTATAAAGATTATATAAGGTCGTTTATAGAAAATATGTTTAAATCCAAAAGGAGTAATGATGATGAATAAAAAGGAAGAAAATACAAATAAAGTAAAAAAAATAATACCAAGCAAATTAGAAACAGGATTTCAACAATTATTATATAAAACAATAGGCAAACATATTCCTAAAAATATGACACCAAATCAAATTACATTGATTGGTGCAATAGGTGGATTAATTGGAATCATTAGTGCATTTCTATCTAAATTAAATCCATTGTTTCTAATCGGAACAATATTAGGACTTTTATGCCATTTAATTTGTGATGATTTAGATGGTTATGTTGCGAGAACTAGGAACATGACTTCAACTGCAGGAGGATATTTTGACTTACTAACAGATATATTACATATAACATATTTGATAATAGCTTTATCTTTTGCAGGTTTTGTTAGCTTTGAAATTTCTATATTTCTAGTACCTGTTTATGCACTAATAATATTTACTGCTATGAATTATATTTTATATTTAAAAGAATTTTTATTTCCAAGACTAGGACCTATAGAAACACATCTATTTTTTATAGTATTATGTATTGGAAGTATGATATGTGGAAATTCATCAATAATTACTATAATGGGATTTGGACTAAAATTTGCAGATATAGTATTCATAGTTGGAGGGATACCAATGTATTATGAAATGATTAGATTACAAATTCAACTGTTTAAAAGATTAAGTTTACAAGATAAAAAAGGAAATCAAGATAATGGAAAATAATGAGTACATATATATAGTTTTAATAAAGGCATTAACAGGATTAGGAAAATTTAGTAGAAAAATAAGCAAATATGAATACACGCATATAGCAGTTTCTCTTGATGAGAAGTTAGATGATTTTGTGACTTTTTCAAGAAAAAATCATTATTCTCCATTTAATGCAGGATTTATGCATGAAAAAAGGGAACACTACGCTTTCGGTAAAAATAAAAAAGTAAAAGTAAAAATATTTAAAATACCTGTTTCAGAAGAAGATAAGGTAAAGATTACAGATTATATAAAAGAAATAGAAAATGATAAAGAATATATTTTTAATTTATATTCAATGCTTACAATGCCAATTTTTCACGGAATTAAAATATATAAAGCTTTTAACTGCATGTCTTTTGTAAGTAAAGTAATAGAATTAAGTAATAGTGTAAAAATGGAAAAGAAGTATTATAAATATAACATTGAAGAGATAGATAAATTACTAGAAGACTATTTGATAAAAGAAGAATATTTATATAAAGAACAAGATGATAATAAATATATGAGTAAAAATGGAGTAATATTTAATTTAAAAATGTTTTTTAAATTAAATGGACAACTTATATATAGAATGTTGTTTAAAAGGAAGGATAGTTATGAATAATATGCCAGAAGTGAGAAGAAACAAATTAAAACAAATGATAGAAAATAAAGAATATATTAGAGTTATGGAAGCATCTAATGGACTAACAGGTTTGATTGTAGAGAATACAAAAGTAAATGGTAAAGAATATGATGCAATGTGGGTTAGTTCTTTATGTGATTCGACTTTAAAAGGAAAGCCAGATAATGAAGTTGTAGATTTTACAAGTAGACTAGATACAATTAATGAAATAATGGAAGTTACAACTAAACCTATAATTTTTGATGGTGATACAGGCGGAAAAGTAGAACATTTTGTTCAACATATAAAAACATTAGAGAGAATAGGAGTTTCTGCCATTATTATTGAAGATAAAAAAGGGTTAAAGCAAAATTCCATATTAGGTAATAAAGCAGAACAAATATTAGAAGATAAAGAAATATTTGCTGAAAAAATTAGAAAAGGTAAACAAGCGCTATTAACAAATAATTTTTTGATATTTGCAAGAATTGAGAGTTTTATTGCAGATAAAGATATAAATGATGCCATGAGTAGAGCTGAGACTTATGTGAATGCTGGCGCTGATGGAATTATGATTCATAGTTATAAAAGTGATGGAAATGAAATTATAGAGTTTTTAAAGCAATTTAAAGAAAAATATCCTGAAATTGTAACGATAGTAGTTCCTACTACATATTCGAAATTTAAAGAGAGAGACTTAAGTAACTTTGGAGCAAATATTATAATATATGCTAATCACTTATTAAGAAGTGCTTATCCAGCAATGTTAAAAACTGCACAGAAAATATTGGAAGATGAAAGAAGCTATGAAGCAAGTAACGAATATTGTATATCTATGAAAGAAATATTAGAGTTAATAGGAGATAAAAATGATTAAACCAAGAGATTTTTACAATTGTTTAATTAATAATAATTTTGATTTTTTTACAGGTGTGCCAGATTCTTTACTTAAAGAATTGTGTACTTGTATAAAAGATTTAAGCGACAAAGAAAAAAATATAATTACAGCTAATGAGGGAAATGCGGTAGCGCTCGCTTGTGGTTATAATATAAGCACAAGTAAATATGGTGTTGTTTATATGCAAAATTCTGGTTTAGGAAATACAGTAAATCCTTTATTATCTCTTGCAGATGAAAAAGTTTATGAGATACCAATGTTGCTTCTAATAGGATATAGAGGAGAACCTAATGTTAAAGATGAACCGCAACATATTAAGCAAGGTGAGTTAACTTTACCTATATTAGATACCTTGGGAATTAAATATTTCATTTTAGATGAAGATTATGAAACACAAATAAAAAATTGTTATAATTATATTCAAAAATATAATAAAACTGTTACTCTTGTTATAAGAAAAGATACTTTCTCAAAATATGAAAAAGAAATAAGTAACGAAAATAATAATAATAGTATAACTAGAGAAGAAGTTTTAGAAACAATAATAAAAAATATTGGCGATGATGAATATATAGTTTCAACAACAGGTAAAACGTCAAGAGAAATTTTTGAAATTAGAGACAGAAACAATATGTCACATGCAAACGATTTTCTAACAGTTGGTTCAATGGGACATACTTCATCATTAGCATTAGGAATTAGTTTATTTACAGATAAAAATATTTATTGTATAGATGGTGATGGTTCATTAATTATGCATATGGGTGGCTTAGCAGTAGCTATTCAAAATGCAAAAGATAACTTTAAATATATACTTATCAATAATGGCTGTCACGAATCGGTGGGAAAACAACCTACCATTTCTTATGATATAGATTTAGAGAATATATTAAAAGGCTTTGGATTTAAGAATGTTATTACTATAAATAATATAAAAGATTTAATTAATGGAATAAAAGAAACACAAGTCAAAGGAAAAGTTGCACTTATTGTTAATACTAACGATAAATCTAGAAATAATTTAGGTAGACCAACAACAACACCTAAAGGAAACAAAGAAATATTCCAAAATAAATTAAGGAGCAAGTAAAATGAAAGCTATAATTTTTAACTCTGGATTAGGAAGTAGAATGGGAAAATTGACAAAGAATAAGCCGAAATGTATGGTGGAATTATATAATGGTGAAACAATAATTGAAAGGCAAATTAGAATATTAAGTGAATGTGGCATCAGTGATTTTATAATTACAACAGGACCTCATAAGGAGCAAATACTTGAAATAGCTAATAAATATTCTAAATTAAATTTTATTTTTGTAGAAAATCTAGATTATATGAATACAAATTATATTGTATCAATGAATAATGCTTATGAATTTTTAGACGATGACGTTTTACTTATGCATGGAGATTTAGTTTTTAATAAAAAGTTAATTGATAAAATTCTAAATGATAAGAGAGAGTCAATATGTTTATTTAATGAAAAAAAAGCTTTACCAGAAAAAGACTTTAAAGGAAGATTTTTTGATAATGTATTAAAAGAAGTATCTATATCTATTTTTGATGATGATTGTTATGCTTTTCAACCATTATATAAATTAAGCAAAAATGATATTACTGTTTGGAAAGATAAAGTGTCAGAGTTTATAAACAATGGTAATACAAAAGTATATGCTGAAAATGCACTTAACGATGTCACAGATAAAATTTCAATTTATGGAATGTCATATAAAGATGATTATATAGAAGAAATTGATAATGAAGAAGACTATATTAGAGTTTCCAATGAAATTAGATTTTTTGATAATAGAGAACAAGAAATACATATAACTTCCTCTTATAATCAATGTTTAAAAAATATATTAGATGCTAATGATGATATATTCATTGTAAGTAGCAAGACTTTTTCAAAAGAGATATTAAACAATTTAAAAAACTATAATATAACAATTTTTAGTGATTATTCATCTAATCCTAAATACGAAGATATAAAAAAAGGAATAGAAATTTTTAAGCAAAAGAAATATAAAACAATTATATCTATTGGTGGAGGAAGTACCATAGATGTTGCTAAATGTATTAAAATATTTTCTACAATGAAAAATGAATATGATTTTTTAGAAAAGAAATATATTTATAATAATATTAAACATATTGCAATACCTACAACTGCAGGAACAGGTAGTGAGTCTACTGGAATTGCAGTGATGTATTACAATGGTGAGAAATTTTCTGTTGATCATAGTTCAATACTCCCTGATAATGCAATTTTAGACTATACATTATTAAAATCATTACCTGATTATCAAAAAAAATCAACTTTATTAGATGCTTTATGCCAAGCAATAGAATCATACTGGTCTAAAGGTGCAACAAAAGAAAGCAAAGTGTATGCCGAAAAGTGTATTTCTTTAATTTTAGAAAATTATGAAAATTACTTAAATAATGATGAAAATAGTTATAAAAATATTTTATTAGCTTCTAATTATAGTGGAAAGGCTATAAATATTTCGAGAACAACTGCAGCACATTCAATGAGTTATAAATTAACAACAATATATGGAATTAGTCACGGACATGCAGTTGCTTTATGTTTAATACCAATTTGGAAATTATTGCTTGAAAAGTCTAAAAAAGATATAAAATTAACTGATATATTATTGCAAATAGCTAAATTTTTTGAGACTGATAGTATAAGTGATTCTATAAAGAATTTTGAAAGAATATTAAATGAATTTAGATTACCGAAAATAAAAATTAATGAAGATGAGTTATCAATATTAGTTAACTCTGTAAATGTTGAACGATTAAAAAATAATCCTATTATTTTTACATTTAATGAAATAGAAAATTTATATAAAGATATAAATTAAATTTATACATACAAAACAAACTTTCGCGATTACATTGCAATATGTATAGAATTATAATATAATATCAAGTAATAGGAAATGGAGATGATATTATATGAATCAAATAGAAAAAAATGACAATTATGATAATCAGACTTTTGAAGATATAAAACATATCGATGAAAATGGAATTGAATGTTGGTATGCTAGGGAATTACAATTCGTTTTGAATTATAAAGAATGGAGAAAATTTGAAAATGTAATAAATAAAGCAAAAGAATCATGCAAGAATAGTGGTATTAGTGAATTTGAACATTTTGTCGACGTCGACAAAACGATAAAAATGCCTAAAGGAGCGACAAAAAACATTAAAGACTACAAATTAACTCGTTATGCTTGCTACTTAATAGCACAAAATGGTGACACTAGAAAAAAAGTAATTGCTTTGGCACAAACATATTTTGCAATTCAAACTAGGAAGCAAGAAATTAGTGAAAAAGAATACAGTTCGTTAACAGAAGATGAAAAGAGGCTTTATCAAAGAAATTTAACCAAAAAAGGAAATTATTCACTAAATCAAACAGCTAAAAATGCAGGAGTCAAAAATTTTGATAGATTTCACAATTATGGTTACAAAGGTTTGTACAACGGAGAAACTGCTGATGACATTGCTAAAAGAAAAGGATTAAGATATAGAGAAGATATTTTAGACAATATGGGGAGTGATGAACTTATAGCAAATCTATTTAGAATTTCTCAAACAGAACAAAAACTAAAGAAAGATAATATAAAAACAGAAAAAGAAGCTAATGAAACTCATTATAAGATTGGAAAAAATATTAGAGAAGTAATTGAAAAAAATGGTGGAACTATGCCAGAAGAATTACCAACACCTAAAAAGAGTCTAAAACAATTAGAGAAAGAAAATAAAAAGTCACTAAAAAAACAATAATAAATATTATGGAATTTGCCACCAGTGGCAAATTTCTTTTAAAAGTCTATTGCAAAATATAAAAAGTTATGTTAAATTTAAAATATAGTGATAGACAAAAAAACACCGACTTGCGTGTATACACATCTTTGAAACTATTGCTATAACTAATTTTGAAACGGATAATGAGGTGCTTTTGTGCCTGGCGTTTTTCGAATACGTCCTCCGCTAACGCACCAAAACAAACAAATAAGAACCTTTATTTCTTTGTTGGAGGTTTTGCTATGTCAGTACCAATTCCAAAGAAAGAAGGAAAAAATAAGTTACTTTATTAGAAGTAGCTTGTTTTTTTGTAGTAAAATATTAGTAGGGTTTTCTAATACCATAAAAAAAGAATTTATGTTGATACTGAAACTAATGTTATGTATTGGTATGACAGTCACGGCTATGGTGGAGGACTTACATTAATGCTTAATGCTGATGGAACTCCAAAGCTTGCAAACTAAGAAAGACACAGAGAGTATTCAATGAAGGTTCTCTATTATTGCAGTAGTTTTAAATTTTGTAATATTTGATGAAATTACCCTGAACAAACTTTCACAAAGTTTTTTAATGAAATTTCTTGATTTTTCTTATTTTTTATAAAAGAATGTGATAGAAATTAATATTTGTATATATAACTCTTCAAATGCATAAAATTAACAGAGGTGTTAAAGAAAAATGAGAATATATACAATAAAAGTAAACAAAAAGGCAATAATATTAACAACAATAATATTAATAATTATCACATTAATATTAGCAAAAAGAACTAACACAAATATAGAGACAAGTATAAATGAAAAAAGTGAAAATGAATATATAAAATGGGTAGATTTCAATGCAACGAACGAAATATTAAGGCAAACAGCGAAAATGGATATAGAATCACATCAAAAAAATGAAGAAATAAAATATAATTGGATAGAAATGCTATCATATCTTGCATGTAAGAACGGAAACAACTTTACAAACTCTCAAAAAAAGCAAATAGATGAATTAGTAGAAAAAATAAAAAAAGGAGAAACAATAGAAGAAATAACAAAAGATATGAAATACTATGAATATTACTATGAAAGTTTTTCAGCTATACTGGGAGGATTTATAGGAAATTATGAGATAGAAATTCAAAAAGGCAATGAAAAGAAATATGAGAAAAAATATGGAATAAAAGCATTTTTACCAATAGCCAAAAACTATGGATTTAGTCACTATGACGACTTCGGAAATTCAAGAACATATGGATTCAAAAGAGTACACTTAGGAAATGACCTTATGGGCTCTATTGGAACACCAATAATTGCAGTAGAATCAGGAACAATTGCACATATTGGATGGAATCAATATGGAGGATGGAGAATTGGAATAAGAAGTATGGATTCAAAAAGATACTATTATTATGCACATTTAAGAAAAGACCATCCATATGCACCAAACTTAGAAGAGGGAAGTGTAGTAAAGGCGGGAGATGTAATAGGATACTTAGGTATGACAGGGTATAGCCCTAAAGAAAATGTTAATAATATAAATGTGCCTCACTTACACTTTGGAATGCAATTAATATTTGACGAATCACAATTTGATAGCCCTAAAGAAATATGGATAGATGTATATCAAATAATAGAATTTTTAAAACAAAACAGATCAGAAGTCATAAAATCAGAAACAATGAAAAACGAATATACAAGAAAATATGACATGATTGAAGAGCAAATTTTTGAAGAATAACGGCACTTGACAAGAATTTCCAAATATGCTATAATAACAAACAGATTGCCAAGGGCAAAAAAAAGAGATTTTATTTTAGAGTATTAAAAGAGAGAAAAAAATATAGAATGAGCAAGAAAACATGAATGGACGGTAAAGTCATGTTTTACTATGTGTTTTTTATATACTAGGAAAGTAATACTTTCCTAGTATATAAAAAGCTACAATCGCTAGCTCTTTGAGATTCTCTCCTTTTAGTCGAAAACTCAAATCGGGCGAGAACAAATCAAAGAAAAATTGAAAATTTTTCTTATTTGTTCTGCATATAAAATGAAATTGAAAATAAAAAAAGAAGGGAGAACAACAAAAAAATATGACGGAAGAGAACAAGAAAAATGAAGAATTAGAAGAAAAAAGAAGAAAACCAAGAGAAAGAGGAATGCAAACAAGAAGTAGAAATTACAAAAACAAAAAAGAAGAAAAAACAGCAAAAATCGAAGTAGAGGTAGAAAAAGCAAAAAGACCGAGAAGAAGAAAAACAACAGAAAACAGTATATTCAAAAAGTCAAACCTTAAAATAATTCCATTAGGGGGATTACATGAAATAGGAAAAAACATAACAGTATTTGAATATGAAGATGAGATGATAATAGTTGACTGTGGTTTATCATTTCCAGAAGATGATATGTTAGGAGTAGACTTAGTAATACCAGATATTACATATGTAATAAAAAATCAGGAGAAACTAAAGGGAATAGTAATAACACATGGACATGAAGACCATATTGGTGGAATACCATATTTCTTAAAACAATTAAATACACCAATATATGCAACAAGACTTGCTGCAGGGCTAATAAGCAATAAACTAGAAGAACACAAATTATTAAGAAGCACAGAAATGCATATAATAAATCAAGGAGATACAATAAAATTAGGAAACAAATTTAGTGTAGAATTTATAAGAAGTTCACACAGCATACCAGACTCTGTAATGTTAGCAATAACAACACCAGCAGGAACAGTATTACACACAGGAGACTTCAAAGTAGACTATACACCAATAGATGGACAACTTATGGACTTAAGCAGAATTGCAGAATTAGGAAAACAAGGAATACTAGCATTAATGTCAGATAGTACAAACTCTGAAAGAAAAGGATTTACAATGTCAGAAAGCACTGTAGGAGATGTGTTAGACAAATTATTTGCGAACTGTACAAAAAGGATAGTAGTAGCAACATTTGCATCAAATGTACACAGAATACAACAAATAGTAAATTCAGCAGTGAAATATGGCAGAAAAATAGCAGTATGTGGAAGAAGCATGATAAATATGATAACAACTGCATCTGAATTAGGATATATAAAATGTCCAGAAAACCTATTCATAGATATAGACATGATAGGTAGTTATTCAGACGAGCATTTAGTAATAATAACAACAGGAAGTCAAGGAGAACCAATGTCAGCACTTACAAGAATGGCAGCAGGTGACCATAGAAAAGTTAAAATAACACCAAATGACTTAATAATAATATCAGCTACACCAATACCAGGAAATGAAAAATATGTATCAAAAGTTATAGACGACTTAATGCAATTAGGAGCAGAAGTTGTATATAGTGCATTAGCAGATATACATGTATCTGGACATGCTTGCCAAGAAGAACAAAAATTAATATTAGCATTAGCTAAACCTAGATACTTTATACCAGTACATGGAGAATATAGACAATTAAGAGCACATAGTGAAACAGCTATGTCAATGGGAATTGATAAAGACAGAATTGTAATGCTTACAAATGGTAGAGTACTAGAAATAAATGAACAAGAAATGAAATTTACAGGAACAGTACCAAGTGGTAGGGTACTAGTAGATGGTTTAGGCGTAGGAGATGTAGGAAATATAGTATTAAGAGATAGACAACATCTTGCACAAGATGGACTAATAGTAATAGTTTTAACAATGGATTCACAAACAGGAGAAGTTGTTGCAGGACCTGATGTTATATCAAGAGGTTTTGTGTATGTAAGAGAGTCTGAGAACTTAATGGATGATGTAAAAAGTGTTGTAAGGCATGAAATATCTCTATGTGAAGAAAGAGGAATTCGTGACTGGGCTACAATAAAATCATCAGTAAAAGAGAACTTAAGAGATTATCTATTTATTAAAACTAAAAGAAACCCAATGATAATCCCAATTATCATGGAAGTTTAATGAAATCCTAAGAAAGGAAAAGTGAGTAAACATGGAATACAAAGATTTAGCCAACTTAATATTTCCAGAAGTAAAAGAAATATCATATTATGAAGAAAAATATCCAGAAAGAAATTTATCAGAAGGTGCAGTTGTAACAAGATTTGCACCAAGTCCAACAGGATTTGTACACATAGGGGGATTATATCAAGCATTAGTAGCAAGAACAATAGCAAAAAAAACAGATGGAGTATTTTTCTTAAGGATTGAAGATACAGACCAAAAAAGAGAAGTAGAAAATGGAGTAACAGGAATAGTAAACTCATTAAAAGACTTTGATATGGCACAAGATGAGGGAATGATAACAGAAACTGAGGAAATAGGCAATTATGGACCATACAAACAATCATTAAGAGGAGAAATATACAAAGCATATGCCAAATATTTAATAGAACAAGGCAAAGCATATCCATGTTTTTGTACACCAGAAGAACTTGATGAAATAAGAAAAAAACAAGAAGGTGCAAAAATAAGACCAGGTTACTATGGAGTATGGGCAAAATGTAGAAACCTAACAGTAGAAGAATCAATAGAAAAAATAAAAAATGGAGAGCCATATATAATAAGATTCAAATCACCAGGTAGAGAAGACAGGAAAATAAAGCATAAAGATGTAATAAAAGGAAATGTTGACTTTCCTGAAAACGATTTAGACATAGTTATAATAAAAGCAGATGGACTACCAACATATCATTTTGCACATGCAGTTGATGATCATCTAATGCATACAACACATGTAATAAGAAGTGATGAATGGTTATCATCAGTGCCTCTACACTTACAATTATTCCAAGAATTAGGATTTAAAGCACCAAAATATGCACACATATCACCAATTATGAAAAATGATAATGGTGGAAAAAGAAAACTAAGTAAAAGAAAAGACCCAGAAGCGGCAGTTTCTTATTACAAGGAACAAGGAATACCAGTAGAAGCCGTAAAAGAATATTTATTAAATATAGCAAACTCTACATTTGAAAATTGGAGAAGGGCAAATCCAGATAAATCAATAGACGAATTTGACTTTCAACTAACAAAAATGAGTGTAAGTGGAGCATTATTTGATATGGTAAAATTACTAGATATAGGAAAAACAGTAATATCAAAAATGACAGCAGAGGAAGTATATGAAAATTCAATGACTTGGGCAAAAGAATATGATAAAGAACTAGAAGAAATGTTACAAGACAAAGAATATGCATTAAAAGTATTTGGAATAGAAAGAGGAAACAAAAAACCAAGAAAAGATATTGCAAAATGGTCAGATGTAAAAGAAAATATTAATTATATGTACGATAACGACTTTTTCAGTAAAAAGCAAGAATATCAATATCAAGTAATAAATGAAAAATCAGATATTGAAAAAATATTAAAATTATACATAGAAAAATATTATAATGAAAGCAATGACAAACAAGCATGGTTTGATAATATAAAAGAGCTTGCAGGAGAGCTAGGATATGCAAAAGAAGTAAAAGAATTTAAGGCAAATCCAGACAAATATAAAGCACATGTAGGAGATGTAAGTACAGTATTAAGAGTAGCATTAACAACAAGAACCAATACACCAGATATGTACGAAATAATGCAAGTACTTGGAAAAGAAAGAATTACAAAAAGGTTACAAGTAGCAATAGAAAACTTATAATAATAAATTAGAAGTATGAATAAACAACAAAAAGAAAAGGAGGACAGCTATATGGAGTATAATATAGGAGATATTGTAAAAACCAAGAAAACACATCCTTGTGGAAGTAATCAATGGGAGATTACGAGAATAGGTGTAGATTTTAAATTGAAATGCCAAGGCTGTCGGACATATTGTTGTAATGGAAAGACCAAAAGCACTAAAAACAATAACAAAAATAATAAAGAAAAAAGAAGAAGCAAGTAATTAATTTGCTTCTTCTTTTATGTAGTTTTCAATAACTTCCCATACATTATCAGTATAAATCTTTCTTTCAGAAGAGAAAGGAAGAGTCGTAATATCTCCGATAGGATTAAGTTGTTTTTGAATATTTTTTAATTGGTTATCAACTTTTGTTTTAGCGATTTTATCAGCCTTATTACCTAAAATCATGCAAGGTAAGCCACTTCTAATAACATAATCATACATAAGAAAATCATTAGAAGTAGGGTCATGTCTTATATCTACCAAAAATATAATTAATGCAATTTCTTTTCTAGTTGATAAATAATGTTCAATAGATTCGCCAACCTTTATTTGTTCTTGTTTAGACATTTTACTATACCCATACCCAGGCAAATCAACAAAATAAAATAGATTATCTATATTGTAAAAATTAATTTGTCTTGTTTTACCAGGTTCGCTACTTGTACGAGCAAGTCGTTTTCTATTAATCATAGTATTAACAAAGCTTGATTTACCTACATTTGATTTACCAACTAAAACTATTTCAGGTAAATTACTTTTTGGATATTGAGACTCTTTTACAGCAGAAATCTCGAAACTTGGATTTTTAACTAACATATAACTACTCCTTAAAATAAAAGGCACTTTTTGGGGTAAGCCTCATAAGTGCCTAAAAATATTTATTTTTTTGGTGAAATTTTCTCAGTTCCACCCATATATGGTCTTAACACTTCTGGAATTATAACACTTCCATCAGGTTGATAATTATTTTCTAAGATTGCAATAAGCATACGAGGTGGGGCAACAACAGTATTATTTAATGTATGTGCAAAATAATTTCCATTTTCGCCTTTTACTCTAATTGCTAATCTCCTTGCTTGGGCATCTGTTAAATTTGAACAACTTCCAACTTCAAAATATTTTTGTTGTCTTGGACTCCATGCTTCAACATCACAGCTTTTTGCTTTTAAATCTGCAAGATCCCCAGAGCAACATTCTAAAGTACGAACTGGAATCCCCATGCTCCTAAATAATTCAACAGTATAACTCCACATTTTGTCATACCATTCATAACTTTCTTCAGGTTCACAAACAACTATCATTTCTTGCTTTTCAAATTGATGTATTCTATAAACTCCACGTTCTTCAATACCGTGTGCACCTTTTTCTTTTCTGAAACAAGGAGAATAAGAAGTCATTGTATAAGGTAAGTTTTCTTTATTAAGTAATTGACCTTTGAACTTGCCTATCATAGAATGTTCAGAAGTACCTATTAAATATAAATCTTCTCCTTCAATTTTGTACATCATAGCATCCATTTCCTCAAAACTCATAACACCTGTTACAACGTCAGATCTAATCATATAAGGTGGTATGCAATATGTAAAACCTTTATTAATCATAAAATCTCTTGCATATGTTAAAACAGCTGAATGTAGTCTTGCAACATCACCTAATAAATAATAAAAACCATTACCAGCGACTCTTCTAGCACTATCTAAGTCAATGCCACCAAGTCTTTCCATTATTTCTCCATGATATGGTATTTCATAATCTGGAACTACCGGTTCTCCATATTTTTTTATTTCAACATTTTTTGTATCATCTTCTCCAATTGGTACAGATGGATGCATGATATTTGGTATTTTCATCATCCTTGAATTTATTTCTTCAGAATATTGTTTCTCTAATTCTTCATTTTTTTCAAGTTCCTCATTTAACTTTTGAACTTCTTGCTTTATTTTTTCAGCTTCATCTTTTTTGCCAGATTTCATTAAGCCACCAATTTGCTCACTTAATTTTTTCCTATTTGCTCTTAAATTATCTCCATTTAATTTTGCTTCTCTATTTTTTTTATCTAACTCTAAAACCTCATCAACAAGAACCAATTTATGGTCTTGAAATTTTTTCTTTATATTTTCTTTTACAAGTTCAGGTTTTTCTCTTATTAATTTAATATCTATCATTTTTTGCTCACAATCCTTTCTTTTTGCACTAAATTACATAATTAAAATTCATATAATTCAAATCTATGTGATTGATGTGTTACATTACCATCTCTATTTGGATCAATTTCTTCTAAAAAACTGTTTAGAGGTCTTGCAAATATACCACCATCATTCAATCCTTTATATATTACAATAACTTCACCTGTTTCCGAATATTTACCTAAGTTTTCTACGAATATATACTTACCTTTAAAATGACGATATACCTTTCCAATTATTACTTCGTCCATAATGATTCCTCCTCCCAAATTTGAATAACAATATTATACAATAAATGCCCAAAAATATCAATAAAATTCACATAATTTGTGCTATCAATGGATAAAACGAAAATCAATTGCATAGAATAATAATAGTAAAAAATGTAAGGATAAGAAATAGGAGGGAAAAATGCAGGAAGAGTATTTATTAAAAAAAATGATGAAGGGAAAAACAGAGGAAGAAATTAGAATAGAAATAATGCAAAGCATAATAGAAACAAAAGAAAAATTAAAAATTGCAAGATGTAATTTTGAGTATGCAGAAGATGATATGATAGATTATTATAGTTATCAAATAAAGGCTAATCAATCAAAACTTGATTATTTAATAAAAATTGCCAAAAGCAAAGGAATAGTATTAAGTAGGGAGAATGAAATAAAAGCAAGAAATTTTAGAAAAAACAATGTTGCAGTATAGAATATTTGTCCGGAATTTATCATAGAAATAGTAGTAATAACTACTATTTTTTTGGAGGGAAAAAGTGAATATAAATATACTTGTATTTGTAACATGTATTTGTTTAATGTTTATAATTGGAAAAATATTTATAGTGCCTATAAAATGGATTTTGAAGTTAATACTTAATTCTTTATTAGGTGGTTTATTAATATGGATAATAAATTTAATAGGTGGATTATGGGCTTTCCACATAGGATTAAATGCTTATACGGCAGTTCTTGTTGGTGTACTTGGAATGCCAGGAGCTGTTTTGCTAATCTTAATACAATTGTTAATTTAGGAAAAAATTGTCCTATGTATATTGCATAATTATGAAAAAGAGTGATATACTCCACCACATAAAAATAGATTTGAGTCAAAGTTTAACTCAAATCTATTTTTATGTGGAATCATTTATGACCCCATTAGAGTGTATCAACTAAGATACATATTGGCACATGCTATTCTATGAGTTGCGTTTTCAGCGTTCTCATCGAATGTTGCATATAGTTCTGTATCATCCAATTTTAACAACCGGAAGATTTCAAACTTTACTTCTTGTGCATTCATGATATGCCCATCCATTAAGTATAATGAAGGCACTTCGTATTGCTTGAATGTTTGAGTGTTTGTGACAATAAAACTTTTGTCACAATATTCTACGTGGTAGTTTGGCATTTCATGCATGATTTTTATGACCATACGATACACCCCTTCAAAAAAGTGAGATACATATATTATACAACGAAAAGGCTTAAAAATCAACAAAAATGCAAGGTTGAATATAAAATTTTAGACGAAAAAAGATTGACAATAGATACGGCATATGTTAGAATTGTGCTACATTTAAGTAGAGTAACGGGATTTATAATATTATATAAGAGGGGGAAGAAATGGAAAAATATTCTGATAAAGATAGAGAGCAAATAAATAAAATTGCAAACTATAGAGTAAGGAATTATAAGGAGCTAATAGAAGCGATAGAAAATTAATAATAGGAGGGAGCAATTTTTATAAGTTCACCATGTGTTTTTAGAAAAAGGGAAACAGATAAATATTTAGTATTTATAGAAATAACTAATATGTGTAATATGAAGATAGGATAAATGAAATGGAAATATATGAAGAACAAGTGTCGGAAAATGATGTTGTGGTTTTGGATGAGTTAGATGAGTGTTCAATTCAAGTTATTAATAATCTAAGATGCTATAAGGCACTTGATATTGGACAGACAAAAAGATTAAAAAATTAAGTAATGAACAATTATGAATTTCAAAGGGAAAATGTAAATGTAGTACAAACTATAAAAAAAGAAATAGAAAGGAGAATGTCAATGAAAGAAAAAAATGTTACAATTGAAACAATGCAAGGATTGGTTTCAGAAATGGTGAAGAGATATGGATTAGAAATAACACCAGAATTACGCTATGTTGATTTAACGACAGAAGTTGGAGAATTGGGAAAAGAATTACTAAAAGGTTCTGATTATGGAAAAAAAACATTGGAAAAAACAGATAATTTAGAATCAGAAATGGGTGATACTTTATTTTCTTTGACATGTATTGCAAATTCATTAAATATAGATTTGCAAACAGCATTAGTAAATGCAATGAAGAAATATCAAAAAAGATTTAATGAAAAAGGAAGCATTGGATCAGAAGAAATTGAAATAGATAAATAAAAAATGAACAACAGAAAATTTGAAACCTGTTGTTCATTTTCTCTTGCGACCATAATGGACAGCAACTTTATACTTTATAATAAATTATCTTTTTTTGCATATTATATAGATGCTTAATTGTATCAATTATAAATTCTTTATTCTCTGTATTGTATGTTAAAATCGAAATATAGTATACAAGGAGGAAACAAATAAAATTATTATTTATTTCCTCTTATAACTATATAAAAAATCAAACATTTTTACTAATATTACCATTCGTATAATCAATACCCTCAAGTTTATTTCCAGACTTCACAATATTTATAATATCATTAATCTCATCAATAGCTTCATCCAAAATATCAATTCTAACAATATCAACATCAATATCTTTATGACAAAAAGAAGTAATCTTACTATTAAAAATTGTAGTAACAGTTTCAATATTATCAGGAATGATTCTAAACAAAAAGCCAAGTCGATCTTTCAAATAATACTTATTACCAGACTCGCAAAACCTTTTACAATCAGGATAACACTTATTTGAATGTCCCAACAAACAATAATTAGAATTCATCAAAGGAATTTTACCATATACAATAAGTTCCTTTTTCTTATCACAACAAATACAATGCAAATCAAAGCTATTCAACTCAGGAGACAATGTAATAGTGCTTGAATTCAATTCCTTAATAGTCAAATCATTAAAAACATTAAAAGTATAATTACAAATAAAGTCATACTCATTAAAATAATCTTTTAAAAGCTCAAAATCTCCAATGTTTGAAATTACAAAACCCTTTATATTGTATGTATTTAAAATACTTGGAATATTACCATTAATAAGTTTATTATAATTATTTCTAATAATTGTTGGCATATAGATGTATGTATTAAACTTTTCTGAAATACATTTTAGAACATCTATATATCTTTTAGAAACAAAATACTTAAAAGGGATATATATTTTATCAATTCCATTCAAACGCATATAATCAAAATCCAAATTTATAACATTCAACAACAAACTAATGTTCTTATCTGGAATATGTTTATGAACATTAGATAATTCAATGTTCGGGATATCTGGTAACTTCCTTTTAAAAGAAGATATAAGTTTTTCTTCATAGTCAGTTAAAGCCTGTCTTCTTAACTCATTTAATTTACTAATACTTGGAATATATAAATTATCATCCAAATCAATTTCAAAATTCACAAATTGAAAAGGCGTATTATTGGTTTTTGAAAGTTGATTAATCAATCTTTCTTTAGTTATTGGAGAATTAAGTGCCCCAATAGGGACAAGCTGAGAAATAGTCTCAACTGAAATGTCAGTACTTCCAGATATTTTTATTGATATAGGGCAATTCTTCTTAACAGTAAGTTCACAATTCAAATTTACTTTTCTAAGTTCAGTATTTAATGTTGAAATAGCAGATTGAGATAGCTTTTTATCCGAAATTTTGTAAAGACTATTTCCAACAAAAATATCACCTTTCATTCTGCCAATCTTCACTTTAGTACCAGCAGGAACACTTTTTTCGTTTTTATTATTTACCATTAACTCTGAAACAGTATAAAGCGAATTTTTTCCTTTTCTGTTTTCAACAGAAATTTTATCGCCAACACCTAAAGTACATGAGGTTGCGAAAGATATATGACCTTTATTATCATTAAAATTTGTAATTTTTCCTAAATAAATTCCCATATTATTAGCCTTTTTTGGATAAACTAATTTTTGATTTGGAGAATTATCCAAATGTCCACAAGAAAAATTCCCACGATTAAAAACTTGTAGTAATTCTTGTAAATCATTATAATCTACTTTGTAATCAGAACCTGAAATAGCCATATCTAAATATTTTCTATATATTCTTGTAACAGTTGCTACATATTCGGGAGTTTTCATTCTGCCTTCAATTTTTAAGCAAGAAACACCAGACTTTACAAGTTGAGGCAGAAAATCTAAGCTACATAAATCTCTTGTGCTTAAAAGATAGCCTTTGTCAATTAAGGTATTATTTTCTAATAATTCATATGGTAGCCTACATGGTTGAGCACATTTTCCACGGTTGCCAGAACGTCCACCTACCATGCTTGAAAACAAGCATTGACCAGAATATGAAATACATAATGCACCATGAGTAAAAACTTCAATTTCAGTATTTGAATTTTTACAAATATGGTCAATTTCATTTATACTTAATTCTCTTGATAAGACAACACGAGAAAATCCAAGCTCTTGTAATTTTAATACACCATTTAGATTATGTACTGACATTTGTGTACTTGCATGAACTTCAAGACCAGGAAAGTTTTTAATAAGATACCTAGCTAAACCTAAATCTTGAACAATAATTGCATCAACTCCAAGAGAGTAAGCTTTTTTTGCTAAATTAATAGCATCTGCAAGTTCATTATTTTTTATTAGAGTATTTAATGTAAGATTTGTTTTTACTCCACGAACTTTAGCATAATTAATAGCTTTTTCTAAAGCACCATCATCAAAATTGGAGGCAAAAGCTCTTGCACTAAACAGGCTTGCACCAAAATACACTGCATCTGCACCATTTTGCACAGCAGATTTTAAACAGTCGAAATCACCAACAGGTGAAAGTAATTCTATCATAATATAATCCTTTCAATCATTAATATAACTATTATAACATATAATTAAGAAAATTTGTAACATAAATGTAATAAAAAAAATATTGTCTAATGTTGACTATAAAATATAAAAAATGATATACTAGTATCGAAAAAGAGAGAAAATATATAAAGAAACAAAAGAGGTGTAAAGTATGAAGAAAAAATTGCTTACAATTTTTTTAATAATAATTTCATATATGTTAATTAATTTTATTTGTGTGAATGAGATATTTGCTGTAAATGAAAACGGAAACACACCATCAGATAGTACTACAACAGGACAAACAGATGAAAAAAATAATACTGAAACTGATAATACTAATGAGAATAAAAAAGATGACACATCAAAAAATACTAAAGACAAAAATGAAAGCAACAATAAGAAAGATATAACAACTACGAAAAAGAATACAACAACACAAAAATCATCAGAAGCAAGACTAAATGATTTAGGAATAAGACCAAAAAACTATGATTTTGCTGGATTCAAAAAAGATACAATGTCATACAAAACAACAGTGCCAAATGATGTAAAAGAGGTAACTATATATGCTACAGCAGTTGATGCAAAAGCAAAAATAAAAGGGGCTGGAAAAGTATCATTAAAAGAAGGGAAGAATGAAGCAAAAGTAGTTGTAAAAGCTGAAGATGGAAAAACAACGAAAACATATACAATAGAAATAACAAGAGAAGAGGCAAAACAAGAAGAAAAGGTAGAAGAACAAAAAGAAGTTGTTGCAGAAAATGAGGAAGAAAAGGAACTAGGACTTACAAAACTAACAGTAAGTGGAATAGAACTATCTCCAAAATTTGATACAGCAATATATGAGTATAAGGCAGAATTATCAAAGGATTTAAGTGAATTAGACATTAATGCAGAAGCAAATAATACAGAAGCAACAGTTGAGATAATAGGAAATAAAAATTTACAACCAGGAGAAAATATAATAACTATTTTATTAAGCAATGCTAATAAAGAGGAATTTGCAACATATCAAATAATTGTAAATAAAGAAGTAAAAGAAGAAACTGTTGCAGGTGTCAGCTGGAAAGACCCATCAACATGGGGACTAAAAGAAAAAATTATTGTAGGCATTATAGGTGCAATAATATTATTGATAATAATACTTATAATTGTAAAAGTAAAAAAAGCAAGAGAAGAAGATGACGACCTTGACCTACCAGGTGCAGAAGAGCTTGATAGAGCATTAACAGAACATCAAGAACTTAATGAAGATGTTGAAGAAGAGAAACCAAGAAGAAAATCATCAAATTTTATAGAGGATATATATTCTTCAAATATGAACAGAAAAAGTGAAGAAGAAAAATCAGATATTGAAAAAGCTCAAGAGTATTTTGAAGAACATTCAAGAAGAAGGGGTAGACATTTTTAACTTTGAAGTCGCAATTTGCGACTTTTTTTTTTAACTTCAAATGATAATAGATTTATAAAGCAATTCAAAAGAAAGTAAAAATGAGACTGCTCTGCACCCACAAGGGGTACAAAGCAGTATTGGTGCCACCAAGCAGAATCGAACTGCTGGCCTATGGGTTACGAATCCATCGCTCTACCAACTGAGCTATAGTGGCAAGTATAAAGTTTTTTGACTTCTGCTCTTGAGACTAAAGTTGTCAAAGAAAAGAGTGTTATGGATTACATTCTTTATGTATTATAGACTATATTGGTTAAAAAGTAAATACAATTTTCTATTTATTTAGAAAAGTTAGTGTAAAATATTTGCAGACAAAAATAAAAAAATTGCTTACATTTAGTTGGCACATACGGTCGAATTTTGTCGATGAAAAGATACAAAAAAGTTGAAAAAATGCTTGTCAAAATAGAAGATACATGGTAGAATAGTGCTGTACTCATTAGAGTGCAGTGTTATTTTTTAGCACAGAAAAAATTAACTCAAAAAGTTCTATAACAATATTAGATATGATTTTTTAAATCTAATATATTAGTAATCTAAAATAAAAAAATTTTATCTTATGAAAATTCAAAAAATAGAAATACATGACAAAAGGAGGTGATATAAAACTGGAAACACAAACAAGGCAACTAAGAGCAATAAAAATAACTGGAAGAGAAAAGAAGCATGACAAAATTTTCAAAGAAATATTCCAAGACAAACAAGAACTAGTTCAATTTTTATTCATGTATATAGGAATAAAAACAAGAACAGAGGAACTAGAGCTATACAATACAAACTTTATAACAACAAACCACAACTATAGAAACGCAGACATAGTATATAAAGAAAAAAATAGAGAAGTATATTACCTCATAGAGCAACAAACATATGTAGAAAGTGAAATGGCAAGAAAAGTATTAGACTATAGTACTGGAATATTAGGATTACCAGAAAATCAAGGCAAATGTATAGAAAATGTAAAAACAGTGAAGAAGTAATAACATATGCAAAAGAACTAATAGAAAAGAGAATACAAATAGAATACCTAGGAAAGATACTAAAATATTTGTATGGAAACTTAGAAAACCCAAAGATAAATGACTTAATAGAAGAAATAATAAATATAAAAGAAGAAGAGGAGGCAAAGAAAATGAGCACAATAAGAGAAAGATTAAAAGCAGAATATGTAGGAGAATATAACAAAGGAGTAAGGGTCGGAATAAGCCAAAATATAATAGAAACAATAAAAAAATTAGTACAAGAGAACATGACTAATCAATTCATAAAAAGAATAACAGGCTATAAAGAAGAAGAAATAGAAAAAATCAGAAAAGAAGCAAAAAGACGAAAAACATGAAAAGTAAAAAGTTAAATAAGAGAATAATTGCTATAGTATCAATAGTATTGGTAGTGATAATATTAATAACAACGGTAATTTGCTTAGTAACAAAAAAATATGTACATCAAATAAACAATAAAAAAGTTCCCCCACAATTAGTGGAGGAACTTTCGGGTCACTTGACGAAAGGTTCGGGGTTGGTCTTCCGGAGGTTGGCGATAACTTCTTCCTTGGAGAGGGTGCTCAGGCTCCTTAAAGTTTTCTTAAGGCACGCCCTGTTCTTCTTGCAGACCTGTTCCCAAAGGATGGTAAGGTACATACCCTTGACGCCCTTCTGCTCAAGAACTTTCAGGTTCTTGATGAGGTCTCCCTCAAACGTAATCATCTGCATTAGAGACTTCTCGGCCATGGCGTTACCATCGGCTAAGATGTTAAAAGCCTCATCAAAAGATAGGCCGCTCCGGATCTTCAACTCGTTAGCTGCTTTCTTTGTCATAATGTCTCCTTTTTACTTTTACACAAAGGCAATGCCAATGTATATAAAAGTGGTATAATTGTTTAACTCGCTATACCTACGAGAGATACTTAAATTATAGCATGATTTACATAAAAAGTCAAATTTTTGTCGAAAAAGCCAATAAAAAAGGAGAAATCTTAACATTTTTTATCGAAAAAAAGCTACTAAATGACATAAAAAGCTATTTAGTAGCTATCAATTTATAAAAATTATTCAACTATCATAGGTCCAATTTCAGTAACAGTACCAGCACCTAAAGTAAGAACAATATCATTTTCTTTTACATTATTTTTCAAATAAGAGGCACAGTCCTCAAGAGAAGAAATATAAATTGCAGGTTTACCTAATTTAACAATTTCATCAACTAAATCCTTAGAAGAAATATCATAAGTATTAGTTTCTCTAGCAGCATATATATCAGTAACAATAATATTGTCAAAATCAAGTAAAGCATTAGCAAAATCATGTAACAAATTAAATGTTCTACTATATGTATGTGGTTGAAAAACAACCCAAGATTCATTATACTTTTTATTAGCTAAAGCTTTAGCAGTTGCTGATATTTCAGTAGGGTGATGACCATAATCATCATAAACCTTTGCGCCATTAACTAATCCTTTATATTCAAACCTTCTATCAGCACCTTTGAACTTAACCAAAGCTCTTTTCATGTGAGCAGGAGAAATATCATATGCATCACATAAAGCAATACATGCTAATGAATTTAAAACATTATGCTTACCAGGTATAGAAAGTTTTATATGTACAAAAAATTTCCCATATTTATAAACATCAAATTCTGGAAATCCATCACTATCGAATGTAATGTTTTTTGCTGAAAAATCAGCATTTTTATTATTAATACCATACTTTATGCAAGGTGCCTTAGAATATTCTAACAACTCTAAGCAATTCTTATCATCAGCATTAATAACTAAATGACCATCTTCAGGAAGAAGTTTAACATACTTAATAAATGCTTTTTTTATATTTTCCAAATTTTTATAATAATCCAAATGGTCATTATCAATATTTAATATTATTTCAGATCTTGGACTGAACTTTAGAAAACTCTCAACATATTCACAAGCTTCAATAATAAAGTCTTCACTATTACCAACTCTGTAATTACCATGTAATTCAGGAATAATAGCACCAACTTGAATACTAGGATTTTTACCGGCTTCAACAAAACATAAAGAAACAAGTGATGTTGTTGTTGTCTTTCCATGAGTACCTGATATAGCTATTGTGTTTTGATAACATCTAGTAAGCTCGCCAAGAAAAGTAGACCTTTCAATTACAGGAATACCCAATTCTTTGGCATGCACAAGTTCCACATTATCATCATGAACAGCAGCAGTATAAACAACACAATCGGCACCTTCAACATTTTTGGCATCATGACCTATATAGACTTTTATTCCAGCACCTTCCAATGTATGTAAAATTTCACTATCAACATTATTACTACCAGAAACAGTGAAGCCCCAGTTTAGAAGAATCTCTGCAATTCCACTCATACTAACTCCACCAATTCCTATCATATGTACTTTTTTATATTTTTCTATATTATTAATGTTTGGCATTATAAACACTCCTCATAATTTGATAAATAAGATTATATACTTATATCATGTAAAATTCAAGTTTTTTGTTCCATAAATCTTAAAAAAATTAAGAAAAAATTTAAAAATCAAAAAGTTAAATGTAAAAAGTTCACAATAAATTCACAAAACGTGTAGTAATATTGCTTGAAAAAAAACATAAAATATGATATATATGAAAGATAAGAAATGAATTTATTATTTAAGGAGAATAGTCATGAAAGAAGTAATACATATAGGTATGGATGTTGGGTCAACAACAGTAAAAATAGTAGTAATGAATGACAAATTAGAAGAAATCTATTCATCATATAAAAGACACTTTTCAGATACAAAAAATACAGTATGTAAAGTACTAGAAGAATTAATAGAAAAATACAAAGACAATGAATACACAATAGCATTAACAGGATCAGGAGCAATGAGCACAGCCAAATTTTTAGATGTACCATTTATACAAGAAGTAGTATCATGTAAAAGAGCAGTAGAAAAATACATACCACAAACAGATGTAGTAATAGAATTAGGTGGAGAAGATGCAAAAATAATATATTTTGGCAAATCAATAGAACAACGTATGAATGGAACATGTGCTGGAGGAACAGGTGCATTTTTAGACCAAATGGCATCATTATTAAACACAGACACAGCAGGTTTAAATGAACTAGCAAAAAATTATCAAACAATATATCCAATAGCATCAAGATGTGGAGTATTTGCAAAAACAGATGTACAACCATTATTAAATGAAGGAGCTGCAAAAGAAGACATTGCGGTATCAATATTCCAAGCAGTAGTAAATCAAACAATAAGTGGATTAGCATGTGGAAGACCAATAAGAGGAAATGTCGCATTTTTAGGTGGACCACTAAATTATTTATCAGAATTAAGAAAAAGATTTATAGAAACATTACATTTAACACCAGAACAAACAATAGTACCAGAAGAAGCACATTTACTAGTTGCAAAAGGTGCATGTTTGGACGCAAAAGACATGACACCAATAACAGTAGAAAAACTAAAAAGCAAAATACAAGTATTAAGAGTATCAAAAGACACAACAACAGAGCCACTAAAACCTCTATTCACAACAAATGTAGAATATGACGAATTCAAAAATAGACATGCAAAAGCACAAGTACCAAAAAAAACATTATCAGAACATAAAGGAGACTGCTTTGTAGGAATAGACGCAGGTTCAACAACATCAAAAATAGTATTAACAGACAGAGAAGGAGCACTACTATATTCATCATACAAAAGCAATGAAGGAAAACCACTAGAAAGTGTTATAGAAATGCTAAAAGAACTATATTCAGTATTACCAAAAGAAGCAGTTATAAGATATAGTGGAGTAACAGGATATGGAGAAAAATTAATACAAACAGCATTAAATGTAGACTTAAATGAAATAGAAACAATAGCGCACTATACAGCAGCAAAGAAATTTGAACCAAAAGTAACAAGTATAGTTGACATCGGTGGACAAGACATGAAATACATAAAGCTAAAAAACAATACAATAGACAATATCATGTTAAATGAAGCATGTTCATCAGGTTGTGGATCATTTATAGAAACATTTGCAAAAAGCCTAAACTTAGAAATATCAGAATTTGTAAATGAAGCACTAGAAGCAAAAAATCCAGTAGACTTAGGTTCAAGATGCACAGTATTTATGAACTCAAAAATAAAACAAGCGCAAAAAGAAGGATATACAGTAGGAGACATATCAGCAGGGTTATCATATTCAGTAATAAAAAATGCAATACAAAAAGTAATGAAAATAAGAGATGTAAAAAAACTAGGTAGCCATATAGTAGTACAAGGAGGAACATTCTATAATGAAGCAGTACTTAGAGCATTTGAGCTAATAGTTGGTAGAAATGTTATAAGGCCAGACATTGCAGGGCTTATGGGAGCATATGGAATGGCATTACTTGCATGCGAACAATATGAAGCAAACATGGATATGGAATATAAATCAACATTATCAACAATAGACCAAATCAACAAATTAGATATAAAAGTTACACATACAAGATGTAATGGATGTGAAAATCACTGTCAATTAACAATAAACAAATTCAGTAATGGAAAAAGATACATATCAGGAAACAGATGTGAAAAAGGAGAAGGAATAGTAAACAAAAACAGTGAACTACCTAACTTAGTAAAATACAAATACAACAGAATATTTGACTACACTCCATTAGAAGAAAAAGACGCACCAAGAGGAACAATTGGAATACCAAGAGTATTAAACATGTATGAAGACTATCCATTCTGGTTCACACTATTAACAGAATTAGGATTTAGAGTAATAATATCAGAAAAAAGCACAAGAAAAATATATGAAAAAGGTATGGAATCAATGCCATCTGAATCTGTATGTTATCCAGCAAAACTATCACATGGACATGTAATAAGTCTAATACAAAAGGGAATAAAAACAATATTTTATCCATGTATGCCATATTCAAGAAAAGAATATCAAGATGCAAACAACAGATATAACTGTCCAATAGTAATATCATATTCTGAAGTACTAAAAAACAATGTAGAAGAACTAAAAACAGAAAACATAAAATTCATAAATCCATTTTTACCATTTGAACCAAAAAGACTAATGCAAAGAATGTTAGAATTGGAAGAATTCAAAGAATATAAATTCACTAAAAAAGAGCTAAAAAATGCAATAGAAAAAGCAGAAGCAGAATATCAAAAATGTAGACAAGACATACATAATAAGGGAAAAGAAACACTTGAATACATTGAGAAAAACAAATTAAAAGGAATTGTATTAGCAGGTAGACCATATCATGTTGACCCAGAAATAAATCACGGTATAGACACACTAATAACAAGTCTAGGAATGTGTGTATTAACAGAGGACAGTGTTGCTGACAAAACACTACCAGAAAGACCATTGCGTGTAGTAGACCAATGGATGTTCCATTCAAGACTATATGCTGCTGCAGATTTCGTGGGAAGACATG
Organism: uncultured Clostridia bacterium; assembly: GCA_934162535.1. Taxonomy (GTDB): domain Bacteria; phylum Bacillota; class Clostridia; order TANB77; family CAG-508; genus CAG-269. Next base: position 117,628 of record CAKPJC010000001.1, read on the forward strand.
ATAACCTTGAACTAGTACAAATAAACTCATTTGGTTGTGGAGTAGATGCTGTAACAACAGACCAAGTAGAAGAAATACTAACAAGTTTTGACAAAATGTATACATTAATAAAAATAGATGAGGTAAATAATTTAGGAGCAGTAAGAATAAGACTACGTTCATTATTAGCAAGTATAAATAAAAGACTAAAAGAAAAAAATACTAAAAAAGGAGATGGCATTTATAACTTAGAAAGAATACCATTTACTGAAGAAATGAAAAAAGAATATACAATATTAATACCTCAAATGGCACCACTACATTTTGAATTTATAGAGCCAGTACTTCAAAGTGAAGGATACAAAGCAAAATTATTAAGAGAATGTACACAAAAAACAATAGAAACAGGGCTAAAATATGTAAACAATGATGCATGTTATCCATCAATAATAACAACAGGACAAATGATAGAAGCATTAGAAACAGGAGAATATGACCTAGACAAAACAGCACTAATAATGTCACAAACAGGTGGAGGATGTAGAGCAACAAACTACATAGGATTTATAAGAAAAGCATTAAAAGATGCAGGACTTGAAAAAATTCCTGTAATATCATTCAATGTTGTTGGAATGGAAAAAAATCCAGGATTTAAGCTAACAATACCATTAATAGAAAAATTAGTAAAAGGTATGGTATTTGCAGACTTATTACAAAAAATGTTATACAGAAATAGACCTTATGAAAAAAATAAGGGGGAAACAGAAAAAATATTTAATGAATGGATGGAAAAGGCAAAACAAATTACAGTAAGGAATAAATCAAAGGAATTTTCAAAAGCCATTTATCACATAGTAGAGGACTTTGAAAAAATAGAGTTAGATGAAAAAATACAAAAACCAAAAGTAGGAATTGTTGGAGAAATATTAATAAAATATCATCCATTTGGAAATAATTATGTTGCAAACTTATTAGAAAAAGAAGGAGCGGAGGTTATACTTCCAGACTTCCTAGGATTTGTAAAATTCATTGCAAGTAATAAAGTAATATCAAACCAAATGTTAAAAAATGATAACAAAAAAGCAGCAATATTCAAATTTGCTATAAAACTAATAGACTTATTAGAAAAAGATACAAGAAAGGCATTAGCAAAATCTAAAAAAGGATATTTACCAACATCAAACATTTGGCATTTAGCAGAAAATGTTAAATCAGTATTATCTACAGGAAACCAGACAGGTGAAGGTTGGTTCTTAACAGCAGAAATGCTAGAATATATGGAAAATGGAATACCAAACATAGTATGTGTTCAACCATTTGCATGTTTACCAAACCATGTAGTTGGAAAGGGTGTAATAAAAACAATAAGAGACATGTATCCAGATGCAAACATTGTACCTGTTGATTATGACCCAGGAGCAAGTGAAGCAAATCAAACAAACAGAATAAAACTTCTTATGACTGTTGCAAAAGACAATTTAAAAATGGAACAGAAAAAGAAAAAAGCACTAGAAAAAGAAAATAAAGAAGAAGTAATTTCAAAAAAAGAAAAAACTACAGTTTAAAGATAAAAGAGAGACTAGGCTGAAAAAATGTTTTCAGCTTAATCTCAGAAGGGGAGAAAAAATAATGCTAATAGAAATAGAAAGATATATAGCACTATTCTTTATATATTCATTTGCAGGATGGTTAATGGAATCTATAAGTGATTCAATTAAGAAGAAAAAACTTGTAAATAGAGGATTTTTAATTGGACCATATTGCCCAATTTATGGAACAGGAGTTGTATTAATAACAATATTATTAAAAAAATATTCTGATGATATATGGGCAACATTCTTTATGTCACTACTAATATGTGGTGCATTGGAGTATTTAACAAGCTATGTTATGGAAAAAATATTTAATGCAAGATGGTGGGATTACAGCAAAAATAAATTCAATATAAATGGTAGAATTTGCTTAGAGACTCTTATACCATTTGGTATTGCAGGAACATTTATTATATATATTGCAAATCCTTTTTTGCTAAAATATATAAACATGGTACCAGAATTAGCAATGAACATTTTTACAATTGTATTTTTAGTAGTATATATAACAGATATGATTGTATCATTTAGAATAATTCTTAACTTAAAAGAGATGTCAAAAGAATTCAAAGATAATACAACAGAAATATCTGATAGAGTTAGAAAGATTATTAAGAAAAAATACAGATGGTACAGAAGACTTGTTCATGCATTCCCTAAGATAAAGGAAAATGTTGTATATAATAAATGGGAAGAGATGAAAAAAAGAATTGAAGAATCAAAAGAAGAGATTGCAACAAAAATAGATAATTCAAAAAAAGAAATTAGAAATAAAATTGATTCATCAAAAGCTGAAATAAAAATGAAACTAGAAGATTCTAAAAACAAAAATACAAAATCTCAAGAAAAATAATTAAAATAATAGGAGACTATGCTTAGTCTCCTTAAATATTGCCTTCTTTTAAATATACAATTGTAACACCCATTTCACCTTCTCCAAAAGTACCTAATCTAAACGAATCAACCACTTTATTAGTTTTTAGATATGAATGAATGCCTTTTCTTAATGCACCAGTTCCTTTTCCGTGTACAATGCGAACAGTATATAATTTTGAAATAAGACAATCATCGAGATATTTATCTATAATAGGAACAGCTTCGTCAACTGTAAGTCCAATAACATTAAGTTCAGAATTTACATATTGTGATTTTGATGACTGTTTCGTGTATGAATAACTTTTTTCTATTTTAGTATTATGTGCTTGTTGTAAATTATTTATATTAATTTTCATTTTTATTGCACCAATTTGAACTTGAACTGTATCATCTTTTGAGATGTTTGACAAAACAGTTCCATTAGAATTTAGGCTAGTAACAAAAACAGTCATATTTGGTTTAATATCATCTCTTGATATTGAATTAGAAAGATTATTATTATTTTCCACAGTATTATTAAGAGAATTTATTTTTTTGTTTAATTCGTTCCTAATTTTATTTGCTTCAGAAGCAGAATTTGAAAAATTAATATTTTTTATAAGCTCATTTGCAGTTTCTTTCGCATCAAGTAGAATTTGTTTAGCCTCTGATTTTGCAGAAGCAATATAATCTTTTTCTTTATTAAATGCTTTTTCATTTTGTTCTTCAAGCTTCTTTTTTAGTAATGCAACATCTTGTAATGTCTCATTTATTTTTTTCTTTTCATTTTCAATTTTCAACTTCTCATCATAAATATTTTTTAAGACATCCTCAAAATTTATAGTATTATTATCTATCATAGAAGAAGCATTTTTTATAATATCTTCATTTAAACCCAATTTTCTACTAATTGCAAAAGCATTACTTTTACCAGGAATGCCAACAAGAAGTCTGTAAGTAGGTTTTAAATTTTCAATATCAAATTCAACACTAGCATTTTTAAAATTTGGAATAACTAATGCATATTTTTTTAATTCTTGATAATGTGAAGTTGATACAGTTATAGCTCCAAGCTTTGCAAAATATTGTAAAATGCTAATTGCTAAATTAGCACCTTCAATAGGGTCTGTACCTGAACCTAATTCATCAAGTAAAATAAGACTATTTGATGTTGCCAAATTAATAATTTTTACAATATTACTAATGTGTGCTGAAAAAGTACTCAAAGATTCACTAATACTTTGTTCATCTCCAATATCAGCAAAAATATTATCAAAAATATAAATACTTGAATTTTCATTAGCAGGAATATTTAATCCACTACATGCCATTACAGTTAAAAGCCCGACAGTTTTCAATGTTACAGTTTTTCCACCAGCATTTGGACCTGTAATAACAAGATTTGAAAAATCATTTCCTAATTCAATTGATATAGGAACAACGCAATTGCTATCTATAAGTGGATGTCTTGCATTTTTTAAATTAATAGACTTTTCTGTATTTATTTTAGGTGTTGAACAATGATGAACTAGAGAATAATGAGCTTTTGCAAAAATAAAGTCAAGCATACCTATTAATTCAACATTATTTTTTAGTTCTTCAGTATATGGGTATAACAAAGAACTTAAATTTTGTAAAATTTTATCAATTTCAAGTTCTTCTTCGATATTCATATTTGAAAGTTCATTATTCAAATCAAAAACTGCAATAGGTTCAATAAATACAGTAGAACCACTACTAGAAATATCGTGTACAAATCCTTTTATATTATTTCTGTATTCCTCTTTTACAGGAATTACAAAACGATTATTACGTATAGTTACAATATTTTCTTGAATATATTTTGCATATGTTGAAGAATGAAGAATGGAATTTAATTTTGCACGAATATCTTGTTCAATTTTTTTCTTCTTTCTTCTGATGTCTTGTAATCTTGTTGAAGCATTATCTGCAATAGTATTTTCATCAATTATAGATTTTGACAATGTTGAGATAATACTTGGATTTGTATATAATGTATTAAAATAATTCTCTATATAATCAAATGTCTCTGTTTCAAGAAAATCTTTTTCAAAATAGTCTTTTAAATTATTAGATATTTTAAATATATTTAATATCTCTAATAAAGCTTTTATACTCAAAATACCTGAACTTTCTAGTGTTTTTAAATAAACTGTTATATCTGAGATTTCATCAATAGGAGGTGTACTATTTCGTTGAATTAAAATAACACCTTGGTTTGTTTCATTAAGCTCTTTTTCAACTTGTACGGTATTACTTGATGGTCGTAGTTCATTGATTTTTTGTTTACCAATATATGTTTTGCTGTAGTTTGAAAGCTGTTCTAATATTTTATCAAATTCTAATTTTAATAAGTTGTTGTCCATTTTTATTCTTCTTTCTTTACTTTTTTGTTATATTATACAAGGTTTTTACCATTTAATCAATATTTTTAACTTACTAAATTATATATAAAATATTGTACTAAGAAAAGAAATAAAGAATTATAACTGGACAATGCTACTAACTGAAGAAAGCAATGGAAGTACAATTACAGATTCAAATGGAAATGATAAAAATGGATATAGAGTTGGAGATACTATTGAATATAGTATAACAATAGAGAATACAGGAGATAAAGAGCTAAATAATTTACAGATAAACTTACAGGCAACTGGTAAAAATGGAGAATTAAAAAATGGAAAAGTTACTATCCATAATGATGAAGAATTATTGAGCGTATTATATCCTGGGGAAACAAAGAGATATATGTTTAGTTATGTGGTTATGGCAGGAGATGGGATAGATGAAGAAATAAATATGAATGCTATTGTAACAGCATATGTTGGTGATAATGAGAAAAATACAGTAAAAAAAGAAGCCTCAGTAAAAAGTTACATTGAAATTGAAAACGTAAACGTTGTAAATGTTTCTATAGAAGAGAATTCGGCTAGTGCATCAGGAAATGGATATTCTATTGGTGAAACAGTAGGATATTATTGCATATTCAGAAATTTGTGTAAGCTAGATATAACTAACGTTGTAATTAAAGTGGAACTGGAAAGAGAAAATGGAACAAAAGAAAATGTTGAAAACAACATAACATACACAGAAATAAAGGCAAAAGAAAATAAGTCAGCAACCTTTTCACATATCATTACAGAAGAAGATGTTTCTGGCTCAAAGGTTAAGAGTATTAATATTATACTTACGGGAATGTATAATGGAGAAAGTATAAGTGAAAAATACATTTTCGAGGCTTATAAAATACAAACCTAAGTTTAAAAAGTGTCGACCAAATTTCTTAAAAAGTGTCGACTGAATATTGACTATTTACCGAAACAATGCTATATTTAATATAGAGGTGAGAAAAAATGGCAATTGATAAAAAAGAATACAAAAAAAGATTAATAGAAAAAAAACTAGAGGATTACCTATCTGTATTTGGAGCTGTAAGTATAGAGGGCCCAAAATGGTGTGGTAAAACATGGACATCATTAATGCATTCAAAAAGTGAAATTTATATGGATGATGATGATATAAGAGAAATGGCAAAAATAGATGTAAAATCGATTTTTAACAATGATATAGAAAAAAGACCACAACTAATTGATGAATGGAGCTTGGTTCCAACGATATGGGATGCTGTAAGACGTGAATGTGACAAAACAACAGAAAAAGGAAATTTTATAATAACAGGTTCTACAACATTACCAAACAAAATAATGCAAGAAAAAGTACATCATTCAGGAGCTGGGAGAATTGGAAGATTAAACATGTATACAATGAGCTTATATGAATCAGGAGACTCATCAGGAAAAGCATCATTAACGAAAATGTTAGAAAACAAACAAGAAACATTTAATACAGGCAATGTTGAAATATTGCAAATAGCTAAACTATTAATAAGGGGAGGTTGGCCAGCAAACATAAATGTTGATGAAGATAAAATTGGATTAATTCCAAAATCATATATAGAATCAATTTTAAATATAGACATGAATAAAGGGGAAGAAAAAAGAAGAGACAAAAATAAGATGAGAATGTTATTAAAATCACTTGCAAGAAATGAAGCATCAATAGTTGGAAATAAAACAATAATAAGAGATATTGAGGAATACGAGGATAATACAGAACTATTATCTAGCAGAGATACAATAATTGACTATTTAGATGTATTAGACAGATTACATTTAATCGAAAACCAAGAGGCATATGGAGAAAATTACCGTTCACCTAGCAGAGTAGGTAAATCTCCAAAGAGACACCTTACAGATCCGTCACTATCATGTGCTTGTTTAGGATTAACACCTGAAAAACTTTTAAGAGACTTAAACACATTTGGATTTATGTTTGAAGCTTTAGTAGAAAGAGATTTAAGAATCTATATGGACTACCTGGATGGACACTTATATCATTTTAGAGATAATGTAACAGGATTAGAAGTTGATTCGATTTTAGAATTTCCAGATGGAGAATATGGAGCAGTAGAGATAAAACTTGGATATAATCAAGTTGAGGAGGCAAAGAAAAGTCTATTAACTTTTTACAACAGCATGGTAAAAAAACCTTCTTTTATGTGTATTATAGTTGGAAAATGTCCTGCAATAATAAAAGATAGTGAGACAGGTATATATATAGTGCCGATTACGGCATTAAAACCATAAAAAAAGTAATAAATTGTAAGAAAAAAAGCTTACAATTTATTTTTTACATAGATATAAAGTTTACAAAAACAGAAAAAAATGATATAAATATAAAGAAAAACAGAAAAATGGAGGTAAAAAATGTCATATATAGAATTTAAAAATGTATGTAAACAATACAAAATGGGAGAGATTACTATAGATGCATTAAAAAACACTAATTTCAGTATAGAAAAAGGAGAACTAGTAGTAATAGTAGGACCATCAGGAGCGGGAAAAACCACAACCTTAAATATATTAGGTGGAATGGACAATGCAACATCAGGGCAAGTAATAGTAGATGGAAAAGAAGTAACAAAACTAAAAAACAAAGAACTAATAAAATTCAGAAGAGAAGACATAGGGTTTGTATTTCAGTTTTATAATCTAGTGCAAAACCTAACAGCAAAAGAAAATGTTGAATTAGCAACACAGATATGTAAAAAATCATTAAATCCAGAAGAAGTAATAAAAAAAGTAGGGTTAGAAGAAAGAATGAACAACTTCCCATCACAACTATCAGGAGGAGAGCAACAAAGAGTTGCAATAGCAAGAGCAATAGCGAAAAATCCAAAACTATTATTATGTGATGAACCAACAGGAGCATTAGATTATAAAACTGGAAAACAAATACTAAAGCTATTACAAGACACTGCCAAAAAAGAAAACATGACAGTATTAATAATCACACATAATACAGCATTAGCACCAATGGCAGATAAAGTAATACATTTCAAAAACGGAACAGCAGAAAGTATAGAAATAAATGAAAAACCACTATCAATAGACCAAATAGAATGGTAAAAGAAGGGAGAAAGCATGAAAAAAGCACTTGTAAAAGACAGTATAAAAGAAATAAAAAATACATTTAAAAGGTTCATATCTATACTGTTAATGGCATTTTTAGGAGTAGGATTTTTTGCAGGAATAAGAGCAACATCGCCAGATATGGTAGATACAATAGACAAATACTACAAAGACCAAAATGTATATGATATACAAGTAATATCAACACTAGGACTAACACAAACAGATGCAGATGAACTTTCAAAAGTACAAGGTGTAAAAGAAGTATATTCAACATATGAAGTAGATGGAAAAATAGATGTAGAAAATGAAGAAGTTGTTACAAAAATAATAACATTAGAAGATGTAAACAAACCGATTTTAATAGAAGGAAAAATGCCAGAAAATGTAAATGAATGTGTAGTAGAAAAATCATTTTTAACAACAAACAAAAAGAATATAGGAGACACAATACAAGTTCAAATTGAAGAAATTACAAAAATTACAGGAGAAAAAATCAGTTACCTAAAAGAATCTGAATTAAAAATAGTAGGTACAGTACAAAGCCCTGTGTATATATCAAGAGATAAAGGAACAAGCAAACTTGGAACAGGAAAAATAAACTATTATATGTATATTCCAAGGGAAAATATAAATGTGGACGGAATATATACAAACATATATATACAAACAGTAGATGGAGAAAAACATACTACATCAACAACAGAATATGAGGATTATATTGAAGAAATAAAAAGCAATATAGAAGAAATAAAATCACCAAAATGGTATATACTAGACAGAAATTCAAATTCAGGATATGTAAGTTTTATACAAGACACAAAAAGCATAGCTAATATAGGAAAAGTATTTCCAATAGTATTTTTTATAGTAGCAACACTAATCTCATTAACTTCAATGACAAGGATGGTAGAAGAACAAAGAGGACAAATAGGAACATTAAAAGCACTAGGATACAATCAACTTCAAATTTTAGGCAAATACATAATTTATGCAAGTTCAGCATGTATTATAGGAAGCGTAATAGGAATGTGTGTGGGATTCAAAACACTACCAGCAATAATATGGAATATGTATATGATGATGTATCAAATGATATGTAATATAGAACTAGAATTCAATTGGAAATATGGAGGAATAGGTTTAATATTAATAAGTATCTGTATAATAGGTGCAACAATATATGCAACACTAAAAGAATTAAAAAGTTCACCAGCACAATTAATGAGACCAAAAGCACCAAAGGCAGGAAATAGAGTATTGTTGGAAAAAATTCCAATAATATGGAAACATTTAAACTTTAGTCAAAAAGTTACAATAAGAAATATATTCAGATATAAAAAAAGAGTATTTATGACAATAATAGGAATATTAGGATGTACATCATTAATAGTAACAGGATTTGGACTAAAAGACTCCATAAAATCAATATTACCAAATCAATTTGAAAATGTATTCAATTACGATATGCAAATAAACATAAAAGATGAAACAAGTAAACAGGAAAAAGAAAAATACATAGAAAATATAAAAGAAAAAGAAGAAATACAAAAAGTAGTAGAGACATATATGATGACAGCCAAAGCAATAAATGTTGATAGAGAAGAAGAAGTACAATTAATAATACCAAAAGATAATTTTGATGGAATAATAAACATAAGAGATGTAAAAACAAAAGAAGCTCAAAAATTAGAAGAAGATAAAATATATTTAACAGACAAAGTAGCACAATTACTAAAAGTAAAAAATGGGGATACAATAACTCTGAAAGATAATGATAACAAAGAATATAAGATACAAATATCAGGAATAGCTGAAAATTATGTATCACATTATATGTATATGTCAAAAGCAACATATGAAAAAATATTTGAAAAGCAATTTAATACAAATGTATTATTAACACAAAATCAAAAACTTACAACAGAAAAGGAAGATGAACTTGCAACAGATATAATGAATCAAAAAGAAACAAGTATGATAACAAGAACTTCAACAATAATGCAAACATTAGATGATATGCTTAAATCACTAGACTATGTTGTTATAATATTAATAGTATCAGCAGGATTGTTGGCATTTGTCGTGTTATATAATTTGGCCAATATAAACATAAGTGAGAGAATAAGAGAGCTTGCAACAATAAAAGTTTTAGGCTTTTATGACAAAGAAGTATATAATTATATTGGAAGAGAAACAATGATATTAACAATAATAGGAATACTATTTGGATTAGTGGGTGGATATTGTTTAAATTATTTTATAATGGGAACATGTGAAATAAACATACTAAGATTTACAAAAATCATACATCCATTAAGTTATATTTATGCAATAATAATAACAGCAATATTCACAATAATAGTAAATATTGCAACATATTTTTCATTAAAAAAGATAAATATGATAGAAAGTTTAAAAAGTGTAGAATAGGAGGAATGTAATATGTTAAAACATATTGATGAAAACAATTTTAAAAAAGAGGTATTAGAAGCAAAAGGAGTTGTACTTGTGGACTTTTTTGCAACATGGTGTGGACCATGTCAAATGCTTGGACCAGTCCTTGAAAAAATAGCAAATTCAAGAGCAGAGTTTGACATAGCAAAAATTGATGTAGACCAAATGCCTGAGTTAGCAGTTGAATATGAAGTAGAAGTTGTACCAACAATGGTAATATTCAAAGATGGAAAAGTAATGAAAACAATGGAAGGTTGTAGAAGTGAAAATGAAATAATTGAAGAAGTATCAAAATATATGGAGGGATAGTAATGAAAGGATATATAATTAATCCAGACAGAGAATATACGAATAAAATAATAGAAGGAATATACAGGAAAAATGGGCATTGCCCTTGTAGACTTGAAGTAAATGAAACAACATTATGCCCATGTGATCAATTTATAAATGAAAAAATATGCAAGTGTAACTTATATGTGCCAGAAGAAAAATAAAAAAATGCATAAACTATTGAAAAAATAAATAATATAGTATATAATAACCACAAATCCTGAAGATATAATTATATTTTCAGTTGCCTTTAATGAAATGAGGTAGTATTATGAAAAACTTTTTAAAAAATTACAAATCAACGATTATATTACTAGTTGCGATAATCGTTGGAGCAATCGTAGGAATCATATTCAAAGAAAAAGCAACTATCCTTAGTCCTTTAGGAGACATATTTTTAAACCTTTTATTAGTTATAATAGTTCCACTAATATTTTTAACAATAACAACATCAATAGCTAAAATGAAAACGCCAAAAAGACTTGGCAAAATAATGATAACAATACTAATAGTATTTATCATAACATCAATAGTATCAGTACTAGTAGGGTTACTAAGTACATACCCAATAAAACTAGTAAAACCAGAAGACAGCGAAAAAATAAAAGCAACGCTAGAAGAAACAGTTACGGAAGAAGTAACTGACGAAGAGGAAGAAGAGCCAACAATAGCAGACAGAACAGTAAGTCTACTAACAGTAAATGACTTTAGTAAACTACTATCAAGAGACAACATAATGGCATTATTAGTATTCTCTGTACTATTCGGATTAGCAATGAACATGACAGGAGAAAAATCAAAACCTGTAACAGATTTCTTAGTATCTGCAACAGAGATAGTAAACAACGTAGTAAAAATAATAATGTACTATGCACCAATAGGACTTGGATGTTATATGGCAGCATTAATAGGAAGCTTTGGTGAAACAATAGTAGTGGGGTATTTAAAAACCTTTGTAATATATACAGTAGTATCAATAGCATTCTACTTTATAATTTACACACTATATGCATATATAGCAGGTAAAAAAGAAGGAGTAAGAATATTCTGGAAAAACGTATTACCATCAACACTAACAGCATTAGGAACATGCTCAAGTGCAGCATCAATACCAGTAAATATTGAATGTAGCAAAAAAATGGGAGTATCAGACGATATTGCAGAAACAACAATACCATTAGGAACAAGCTTCCACAAAGATGGAACAATAATAGGATCAGTATTTAAAATAATGTTCTTAGTATGTTTATTTGGAACAGATTTATCTGCACCAGGAACAATATTACAAATACTTGGAGTTGCATTAGTAGCAAACTTATTAGTAACAGCAGTACCAATAGGTGGTGGAACAATATCAGAAATGTTAATAATAACAATGATGGGTTACCCAGTAGCGGCATTGCCAATACTAACAATAATAGCTACAATAATAGATGCACCAGCAACAGTACTAAATGTAGTTGGAGATACAGCATCATCAATGATGGTAGCGAGAGCTGTAGATGGAAAAGAATGGCTTTCTAAAGGAAAAGAACAAGAAATTAATAAAGAAAAAGTAACAGTATAAAAAATACTGATTATATAAAAATATAAATTAAGAAAAAATAAAGGACTAAAAAGAGCTTTCCATAGAGTACTAATGATACTCAAAGGATGGCTCTTTTAATATGTTGCTAATAATAAGTTAGTAAAAGTGTTGACAAATATTTTGATTATGTTAAAATTATTACCAGTAATAGTAAAAAAAGTAATGGTTGTAATTTACATAAAAACATGTTATGATAATTTTGTATGTTACATATAATAAAATAGTAGGAGATGATAAAAATGGCAACGAAGAGCTTTTTAAAAAATATAGTAATAAAAAATAAAAAATCAGCAATGTCTTTTCTTTGTGCACTTGAAAATGCAGAAGGAAAAAGTAAGAAGAAAGTTGCTTTTGATACAGCAGTGGAAACTGTCAAAGATGATGAAACAATAAAAAAAATATTTAAAAAGCTATACTCAGAGAATTTGAATGCATATTAAATAAGGATGTTGAATATTTCATAAAAGAAAAAGCTATAGAATTTGCAAAGCAAGATATTGCAGAAACTTTTATAGTAACCAGCTCATATAAAAAAGAAGAAGTCGTTGTGGGATATTTTTCATTTGCAACTAAAGTAGTAAAAATGAAAAGAAATACTCTTGCTGGGAAGAAAAAGAAGAGATTTTGTAAGTTTGCCGAGTATGATGAAGATAATCATTGCTTTTTTATATCATTACCTTTGATAGGTCAATTGGGTAAAAATTTTCAAAATGGATATAATAAATTAATAACTGGAGATGCATTATTAAAGTTAGCTTGCAATAAAATGAAAGAAGCACAAGAAATATTAGGTGGAAGATTCATATTTTTGGAATGTGAGGACAAACCCAAATTAAAAGAATTTTATGAAAGCAATGGATTTGTATGTTTTGGAAAAAGAAATTTAGAAAAAGATGAACGCGATAAAAATTCAGGAAACTATTTATTACAAATGTTATGCGATTTAAGTAATTATTAGAATATACATCTAAAGAGAACTAAAAACTAGTTCTTTTTTTATATACTAGGAAAGTAATACTTTCCTAGTATATAAAAAGCTACAATCGCTAGCTCTTTGAGATTTTCTCCTTTTAGTCGAAAACTCAAATCGGGCGAGAACAAATCAAAGAAAAATTGAAAATTTTTCTTATTTGTTCTTTTAAAAAAATATGAAAAAAAATCAAAAAATGGTGTAAAATGTCATTGAAAATAAAAAAATGTTGTGGTAAAATATACTTGATAAATAATAGAAAAAAATAAAAAATAGATACAAAGGAGCTAGAAAAAAATGATAGGAAAAACACTT
>CAKPJC010000002.1 GCA_934162535.1 uncultured Clostridia bacterium
TAACATTTCATAAAATTCTTGCTCCATTTCCATTAAGAATTCATATCTTGATATTCCTCCTAGATATTGTGTTAAATTTGTTGATTCCATATCGTATCTTGTTAATTGTGGCTCATATTTTCTATTATATGTACTTTTTTTATATGATGTCGCACTTTCATTATAATATGTTCCATATAACTTTCCATCTGTTTTATCTTCCCAATACATATCACTTACATCTTCTATTGGTATCCATACCCATTGGTTTCTTTCACATTGAGCTGTCCATTGATTGCTATCTGTTACTTCTTCTGCTCCTTCATATATTACAAATCCTCCATATTTATGGTTTTGCATTGTATCTGTATTTCCATTATTTTTTCTATCATATATTTTTACCTCTTTTACATATCCTTTATCTAATTTTTTATTTGTTGAGGCATTTTTATTATATACTATCTTTAGTTTATATCTTCCTTGATTTAGTTCTACCTTTGTGTTCATATAAATTAAATCTGAGTCTTTATAATCCTCCCAATGATTTGTTCCATAATATGTTCCATTTAATTTTATTGTTGTTTTTTCTGTGCTATTTGTTGTTGTATTTATTATTTCTCCATATAAGTAATCATTAAAAAATTCACATGACACTGTCCAATTTAATTGCAATATTCCTCCATCTTCACTTACTGTAAACTCTTCTGATGTCATCTCGCTTGTTGAACTATCTATGTTATAATTACCACTTGTCCATATTCCACTATCATTCTTTGTCCATGGATATGTTCCCTCTGCTGTAAATGTATCTGTTAAGTTTTTATTTAGGTACAATGTTTCAAATGTCCCATTTACATATGACTCGCTTTCTACCGATGATGCTGTGTATCCTTTTGGCACCGGTACATCTATTCCATCTTTACTTTTTACCATTGTGTAATTATTAGGATTCATTGCTTGTTTTTGTATTCTTTCCGTATTTTCTACTTCTACATTTTCATCTTTTCTTGTTACCAAACAAATTACTGTTGTTATTAGTATTATTATTACTACCAATACTACTGATGTTATAGTTATCATTTTCTTATTTATCTTTTTAACTTTTATGTCTTTCATAGACAACTCCTCCTCTGTTTTTAGATGCCAAAAAGACAGTGACTTAATAAGCCTTTTTGTGTTTGGCTTTTATCACTATCTTTTATTTTTATTATTAAATTTTTCGTATTTTTTATTAGTTCGCAAATACCATGTTTAATAAAGCTATACCCAATATATATATATATATATATACAGCCCCAACGCTTTCGCAGGTTTGTGTCTTAACTTTAGTTTCCATGGCTTTTTTCTCCTTTGCTTCTAATCTGTTTAAATTATATGTTAAATCAATTTTATTGTCAATATTTTTTCAAATTTACTATACAAATTCTTCCCACACAATATTAGCTAAATCTATTCCCTTATTTGTAAGCTTAATATTATTTTCATCAACCTTAATTAAATTTTCATCTGATAGTTTTTTCAATTCGTTTCTGTATAAATAAATAGGATTATCTCCAAATCTATCTTTAAATTCACTAATGCTCACTCCATCAATTTTCCTTAATCCCAATAACATAAATTCCTTTTCTGTATCTTCTAACTTTTGAACCTCATGTATTATTCTATTCTTTTCTGGAGAATTACTTTTTATATTTCTTATATATTCATTAATATTATCTGTATTAGAATATCTTGTTATATTTCTATATGAATGTGCTGAAATGCCAAAACCTATATACTCGTCTTGGTTCCAGCAATTCATATTATGTTTTGATTCATATCCATTTTTAGCAAAATTAGATATTTCATAATGTTTATATCCGTTTAATTCTAAAGTATTTTTTACATACCAATACATGTTCCTCTCTGTTTCCTCATCAGGTAATTGTAATTTTCCATTTTCTATTTGTGTTTTTATTGGCGTTCCATCTTCTATAATTAATGAATATACTGATATATGTTCAGGTGATAATTTTATAACTTCATCTAAACTATTTTTTAAATCTTGTATTCTTTGATTAGGCAATCCTAAAATCAAGTCAACATTTATATTATTAAATCCAACCTCTCTTGCTATCTTATACGTTTCTAAAAATTCTTCATAATTGTGTATTCTTCCAATTTGTTTTAGTAGCTTATTATTTGCTGTTTGTAATCCTATGCTCAACCTGTTTATTCCTGAGTTTTTATAATCTTCTAGTTTTCCTCTTGTAACTGTTCCTGGGTTTACTTCAATAGTAATTTCAACATTTTCTATTACATTTTTCTTTTTGATTTTATCCATAATTTCTGTAATATATTTACTATCAATATATGATGGTGTTCCACCACCAATATATATTGTATTTATATTTGATTTTATGTTTTGCATTTCTATTTCTTTTATTAATGTTTTTATATATGGTTCGATTTTGTCATCTTTGTTACAATATGATACAAAATCACAATAATAACATTTTTGCTTGCAAAATGGAATATGTACATATATCCCTATTTCATTATTCTTCATTAGCTATCTCCATTATCTTTTTTAATCTATAATTAACTCCAGATTTTCCAACTGGCTGTTTTAACATTTGCCCTAATTCTGTAAGACTTGCATTCGGATTTTCCATTCTTGCATATGCTACTTCTTTTACAGAATTACTTAGTTTTTCAAATTTACCATTTGCTTTTATCTTCTTTATTGCTTCAATTTGCTCTATTGATGCATTTATTGTTTTATTTAAGTTTGCAGATTCACAATTAACTAGCCTATTTATTTTATTGTTCATTTCCCTTTGAACTCTAATTTCTTCAAATCTCAAAACTGATTTGTTTGCTCCAATTAAGGCAAGAAATTTTGCTATTTCTTCTCCATCTTTTAAATATATAGAATATTCGTTTTCCATTTTCAATATGTTACTTTTTATATCAAATATTTTTAACATCTCTTCAATCTCTTTTGCATCTTTTTCATATTTTATTCCCAATTCAAGATGGTATTTTTTTTCTGGGTTGTTTATTGAACCTCCACCAAGATATGCACCTCTTATTATATATTTTATTTGTTCTGTTGAAGGATTTTCAATTGTCATATTTTTGGTTTCTTCGATTTTTTTATCTTTTACATTTATTATGTATTTTCTCCCTTGTAGTTCAATATCATATTTGTCTATTCCCATATTGCTTAATAATCTTGCAAATCTGTTTATATTGTATTCATTTTCAGTACAAAATTTTAGTTTTCCCTTTTCTTCGCTTACATTACTACTTATCAAATATCCTTTCAGTTCATATTTTACCGCTTCTTTATTTGATAAATTTTCTATTTTACTTATTTCTTCTTTTAGATTTTTTGAAAAAGACATTTTATCCCCTCACTCTTGTTACTATTATTCTATCATTTCCATGTAAGTCTTTTTTTGAATATGTATCTGTGTATTGATTGTTTTGTTTTATTAGTTCTAGTACTTCTTCTTTTTGATTATACCCTATTTCCATACATATATATCCATCAAATTTCATGTAATCTATTGCTTGATTTAATATTTTCCTATAAAAGTCCAGTCCATCTAGCCCTCCATCAAGTGCTAATAGAGGTTCATTTTGTACTTCATCACTTAAATATTGTATATCTTCTTTTTTTATGTATGGTGGATTTGTTACTATTATATCAAATTTGTTTTTGCCTATTTCATTAAATAGGTTTGATTTAATAAATTTGACCTTTTTAACTACCTCTAATCTTTCTGCGTTTTTTCTCGCAACTTTTAATGCCTTTTCACTTATGTCTACTGCATATATTTCAGCATTACTAACATTTTTTGCAATTGATATTGCAATTGCACCACTTCCTGTACATAAATCTAATATTTTAGGTGCTTTCATTCTCTGTGCAATTTTTATTGTTTCTTCAACAAGTATTTCAGTGTCTGGTCTAGGTATTAATACATTTTCATCAACAAAAAAATCCATTTTCATAAATTCTTGTAAGTGTGTTATGTGTTGTAAAGGTACTCCTTTTGTTAGTTTTTCTATATTTATAAAGTATTCAAATTGTTCTTTTTTGCTTATATCTTTATTGTCATATACAATTATATATTGTCTTGTTTGTTTTAATATATATTGTAATAATAATCTAGCTTTTAGTTTAGGACTTTCTACATTATTGTTTTTTAATATTATCATTCCTTTACTTAGTGCCTCTTTTATTGTCATAGTAACACCTCCCATTCTTTTATACTATATACCATTTATGTTTTTTTTTCAATACAATTTGATTATTTTCAGCTTGTAAAATGTATGTAATTGTAGTATAATAGCAATGAAATGAGGTAATTATGAAAATTTTAAGTATAGATACAGCAAGTAATATCTGCACTGTTGCAGTACTAGAAAATACAACTTGCTTAAAAGAATTAATTGTGAATGATGCAAGAAACCATTCAGAAAAAATAATGCCATTAATCGAGCAAGTATTATTTGAAACAAATCTTACTTTAGATAATATTGATTTAATAGTATGTGATAGAGGTCCTGGTTCCTTTACAGGAATACGAATTGGCGTTGGAACAGTACTAGCTTTTAGAGATAGTCTTAATATAAACTGTGTTGGTATTAGCTCTCTTGAAGCTTTAGCATATAATGTTAAAAATAATGGTTTAATTTGCTCTCTAATTGATGCAAAAAACAACAATGTCTACTTTGGTTTATTTGAATTACATAATGGTAAATATATTCAAGCTGAAGAACTAGGTTTTAAAACAATTGATGAAGCAATTTCGATTTTGAAAAAGCATCAAGAAGAAATCAATTTTGTTGGCGATGGCAGTTTAACATATAAAGATTTATTATATGAGAATTTTTCTGATTGTGTATTCTGCGAAAAAAATGAACTTAGTAGTGTTTCTCTTGGTATAGCAGGATATAACTCTTACATCAATAATTTAGAAACTTCTATAATGCCATTATATCTTAGAAAATCACAAGCTGAAAGAGCCCTTGAAAAGAAAGGTGGTAATAATTGATGGAAATTATGACAATGACTTTAAAAGATTTGGAAGATATGAAAGATATTTTATATTCTGATTTTGATAATTTTTGGAGTTATAATGTTTTGAAGCAAGAACTTGAAAATCCTAATACCACTTATATTATAGCAAAAGAAATTTCAGAGGTTGTCGGGTTTGCAGGAATGTCAGTTTGCCTTGATGAAGCAACACTTAACAATATTGTTGTAAAAAAATCCTGCCGTGGCAAAGGTATTGGTGGAGAACTTTTAGAGTCTCTAATTGAATTATGCTCTGATATGAATATGAGGACTTTTACTTTAGAAGTCAACACTGAAAATATTCCAGCAATAAACTTATATAAAAAATTTGGATTTAAAAATGTTGGAACAAGAACAAAATATTATAATAATACAAATGATGCTTTTATTATGACTAAATATGATATTTAAAACACGCACATACTGACTATTTGTGCGTGTTTTTTCTATATATATTTTTCTATTTTTAATATTGTTCTTCCACTTCTAGTTTGACCTATTTCGTCTTTTATATAAAATCTGCCTTTCCCTCTAATTGTAACTACGTCTCCTACTTTTATTTGTTTTGTTTTTTTTGTTTCATTTTGAAAATTTATAAATACCCTCTCTGTGTTTATTATATCTAGTGCTTTATTTCTTGAACATCTTGCAAGCTCTGCTATTACATTATCTAATCTATTAGATGAAACTATAATGTCTATTTCTTCTTTTCTAATTTCTACTTTTCTCAAGTTTTCTATGTTTTCTAATGTGATTTTTGATTTTGAAAATCTTGTTAGTCCTCCTAGGTTTTCTAGTAAAAATTTGCTTATTTCTTTTTGAACTATAATGTCTGCTCCTTCTCTGTCTACTATTATATCTCCTACTTTTTCTCTTTTTACTCCTAATTTTATTACTGCTCCTAAATAGTCTCTATGTGTATATTTTCCCTTTAGGTCATCTGGCAATTCTACCCTTATTATTTGGATTATGTCTGTTAAATTCTTCTTTACAACATCTATGTTGAATTTTTCTGGGTATATTATAATCATTTTTCTTTCTGCTTGCTCAAATCCACCATAACTTATATAATTATTTATCTTTACTTTTTTTATGAATTTCTCAGATAATTCGTATTGTGCCATGTCTAAAAAGTCTGTATATTGTATTTTATTTCTATTTTCTGTTATTTCAAACTTGTCTAAAATTTGTGCAAGTAATATTTTGTCATCTTTTTCTTTATACTCATTTAATACTTCTCTGTTCATTTTATGTATCTGTGATATGCTCCTTTCTCAATTTGCTGTTTATTGTATTAATAATAGCATTATTAATGTTCCAAGTGGTACTGTTATATTGTCTGTACCTTTTGCTGAGATTGCCTCAACTGATGTAATTACATATGCCATCATCATTGTTATTAATGGCCATCTACCTGTTCCCCAAAATACCATTTTATGTGTAAATGCTAAATATCCTCCTATTAATAATGTAGCTATTATGAACATCGTTAGTGATCCTGCAATAGATTTTGTTGAACCAAATGCTGTGTATTTTTTACTTTTTATTATTTTGCCTATTACTGCTGCTAAACCATCTCCATATGCCATTACAAGACAAGGTATTAATCCCAATGATGGTTTGTTAAATATTCCAAATGATATTATTACTAATATTAGTAGTGATAATGCATAATACACTGTTCCTAGTCCATCTTGCTTTTCTCTTTCCATTACTTTTATTATACCTTTTTTGTATGAAAGATAATTTATTATTACAAATGTTATTGGAACAAACATTGCGAACCACACATTTGTAAAGTAATACATTGCAATAAACCACCAATTTCCAAGCATTATGTGTATAAATTTTCTGCTTGCTTCTTTCCCTCTTTTTTCAAATATTTTTCCTCCTGCTATTACTAAAGCAATATACAAATATGATACTAATATTCCTAACCAATTCATATTACTCCTCCTTTTATTGCACTTATATTATCATATTTATATATTTTTTTCTACACATTTTGAAATTTATTTGATTTATTTATCTTTTTTTGATATATTATTATCATTCTAGGAGGTATATTCAGTATGGATAAGTTAGAAATTTTTAAAAATATGATTAATGAAAGCTCAAATATTGTATTTTTTGGTGGTGCTGGTGTTTCTACTGAAAGTGGAATACCTGACTTTAGAAGCAAAGATGGATTATATAATCAAAAATATGATTACCCACCAGAAGAAATTTTGAGCCATACTTTTTTTATGAATAACACAGAAGAATTTTACAAATTTTACAGAGATAAAATGAATTCATTAAAATTTAATCCAAATATTACTCATTATAAACTTGCAGAACTTGAAAATTGTGGTAAGTTAAAAGCTGTCGTTACACAGAATATTGATGGACTTCATCAAAAAGCTGGTTCTAAAAATGTTTTTGAATTACATGGAAGTGTTTTAAGAAATTATTGCATGGATTGTCACAAGTTTTATGATGCCGAATATGTATTTAATAGTGTAGGTGTACCTAAATGTTCATGTGGTGGTATTGTTAAGCCTGATGTCGTACTTTATGAAGAACCACTTGATGATTTTACTGTTAATGGTGCCATTAATGCTATTTCTAATTGTGACTTATTAATTATAGGTGGTACTTCTCTGACTGTTTACCCTGCTTCAAGTTTAATATTTTACTTTAGAGGCAAAAATATTGTTTTGATTAATAAAGATTCTACTGATTTAGATAATAGGGCTAATCTTGTTATTAATGATAAACTTGGAAATATATTTTCACAAATTAACAAATAATTAAAAGAACAAATAAGAAAAATTTTCAATTTTTCTTTGATTTGTTCTCTCCCGATTTGAGTTTTCGACTAAAAGGAGAAAATCTCAAAGGGCTAGCGATTGTAGCTTTTTATATACTAGGAAAGTATCACTTTCCTAGCATATAAAAAAAGAGCCCAATTATTATTTTTCTAATAATTGGGTTTACTTTTCTAGTTCATATTATTTTTTAATTCAATTAGTGCTTTTGCTGAAACTATATAATCTTTTACAAAGTTTAACATATAGTTTGAAAATTTTGATGCTGGTCTATTCATATATAAGTCCTCAACAAGGCATATTCCAAACCCCTTGTTAAATAGCTCATTTATGTTTTTACCTATTTTGAAAAAATTTTCTTTTCTTATTTTTAAGTATCTTCTTTTTGCATCTTCATGCCTTTCTGATAATTCTTTTATAAATTCTTCAAATGTATATTCTTTATATCTGTTCATTTTATACATTTGGCCTGCATATTCTAATCCATATATTGTTTGTAAATTAAAATTCTCTAATAATTTTGAAAACTCCTCTGGTTTAAAATAAAATATGTGACCTTGTAATTTGTTGTAGCTTCTCATTGTATCTAAATATCCTAATTTTATATTATGCATTATTCTTTCTGTATTAAACTCAAATGTTCCTCCAAGGTCTTCTGACGGATGTAATACTTTCACATATACATCTTTGCTTATTGATTTCTTACTAAAACCTACTCCTGCTATGTCTGCAATTATTATATTTTTATATCCTTTTTCAATTAGCATGTTTGATGGAATATTGTCATATAGTCCTCCATCGTAATATTCTTCTCCGTCTATTATTTGTGGTTTGAATATTGGAAAGCATGAACTTGATAATAAATAATTTACCATTTCTTCTTTTGGTATCTCATTTTTAAATTTTTCTAATGGTGTTCTGCTTTTTACTGAATATGTCACAAGTCCAAAGTCTATGTCTGATTCATATATTTTATCAATGTCTATGTTTTCTTCAATCATTTCTTTTAATGGTGTATTATCAATCCCTTTTTGTTTAGTATAGTCTGTAGCTAAATTAAATATATTTGATACATTAAATATGTTTTTTTCTGGGTTTACTCCTTCTATTTTCATTATATTGTCTATTCTTATGTTTTCATACATCTTTTCCACTTTTTGAATATCATTTTGCAAAAATAATGCTCCATTTAATGCTCCTATTGATGCTCCTACTATTGCTTTTATATTTATTCCTAGTTCACATAGAGCCTTCCATACTCCTACTTGATATGCTCCTTTTGTTCCTCCCCCAGCTAATACTAGTCCATATTCTCTTTCGTCCATATTTTTATTCTCCTTTTTATATTTCAATATAATTATATTCACACGCTCTTATTAGTCTATTCATTATCGCTAGACCTAGTCCTTGCTTTTCTACTCCTTCTATTATGACTATGTCTGGGTCAAATTTGTCTACGTTTCTTAATATTGTGAATATGTTTTTTGATATTTCTTCTAGGCTTTCTCCCATATCCATGGTTTTTATTTTTTCTATTTTTGACAAGTTTTCTGTTTTTGTTAATATTATTGGATTTTTATATTCTCTCGCTATTTCTTTTGCTTTTTCTATAAAGTTATTCTCTTTTTTGCTATATACCAGTATGCATTTTGCAGTTGGTGCATAATGACGATATTTCATTCCTGGTGATAATATTGGTTGTCCTTGTTTCGTTTGATGTAATATGTGGTTATCTATCTCAACTTTTCCTACAACATTTTTTATTTGTTCTGCTGTTATTTTTCCTGGTCTTAATATATGTGGTACACCATCAATTACTCTTACTACTGTTGATTCTAATCCTATTTCTGTTTCTCCACCATCTATTATATAATCAACTTTGTCTTTTAGCTCATCATATATGTCTTCTATTTTTGTCCCACTTGGTCTACCTGATATGTTTGCACTTGGAGCTGCTATTGGCACTTCAGCATAGTCTATTAGCTTTTGTGCTATTTCTCCACTTGGCATTCTTATTCCAACTGTTTCTAATCCTCCAGATACTATGCTTGGCACTATGTCCGTTTTTGGTAATATTATTGTGAATGGCCCTGGCCAAAATTCTTTTATTAGTTTCTCCTCTATTTCATTTATTTCTTTGGCTATTTGTGACAACATTTCAAATTTTGATATGTGTAGTATTAATGGATTGTCTGGCTTCCTCCCTTTTGCTTCATATATTTTTTTTATTGCTTTTTCTTCCAGTCCATTTGCTCCTAATCCATATACTGTTTCTGTTGGAAATAGTACTAGTCCACCTCTTTTTATTGTTTCTCCTGCTTCTTTTATTTTTTCGTATTTTTTTTCTTTTCTTAAATCTAAATATTTTTCCATGTTTTCCCTTCTTTACGTATTATATTATATTACATTTTCGGAATTTTTTCAAGAGATGTTACAATACTCTCAGCCTTTAGTCTTCTCTCTTAATTTAAGCATCGTCGGCCCATTCTAAATATACATCATATGACCACCAATTATCACCTCCATCATTCCAATGGTATGGCATTGAAATAACAAATGATGCTCTCGGATATGAAATACATTTTACAAAATATACACCTGTTGATAAATAGTCAAATGTTACTTCTCCATTGCTATCTGATATTTGTGTTGTTCCCCCTGGCATATAATCAATCATTTCTTTAAATACATCTTCATTAGGGTCTTTGAACGAGTATGAATAAAAATACGATCCATCATTCTCAATTTTTTTTATTTTATTTCCAAATTTTGACTGGATATCATCATTTAGAACAAATTCGTTAGTTATCTCATCGTATTTTCCAATAGGAACTATTTGATATTTAGCATCTGAATTTTTAAATTTTACTTTTATTGCACATTTTTTATTATTATCATATGAAGTAGAATCATTGCTATACTGTATCATGTTCCATACACTTCTTGTCGATGGTAACTCAGCAATTTTGCTAACCTCTATTTCAAGTTTATTTTTGTCACTATTTTCTATTTTAAAATCATATTCTCCTGTTGGTAAATGATAACCATATGGGACTTTTATAAGTTTACATATGTATTCGCCTTCCATTAATTTTTCTTTTATACTTTTTTCTGTTATGCTTTTTTCTCTACTTATTTCCTTAATCATTGTACCATCTTTATAAATAACAAGTGAAAATCCTCCAACAGGAATTATTTCTTTTGTCTTAGAATTTATAAATGTTATTGTTAGATAATTTCCAATGTTTTCAACTACCTCGTCAATTCTTGATAAATCCTTTGCATAATTTTCCTGTATCTGTGCTATCTGTTGTTCTTGAATTTGCATTTTATTCATATTTGATATATATAATCCTTCTAATATAAATAAAAAAAATAGACATGCCATTAAAACAAACAATGTTATTGACCCTTTTTCATTCTTGTTATTCCTTTCCATTATTTTTCCTCCCTTTTTTATTCTAAGTCTATTATACAAAAAATCTTTTTTTCTTTCAATCTTATTTTAAAACTTATTCGTTTTTTCTAAAAAAAATAATATCTAGTCTCTTGAACTAAATATTATTTTTTGTGTATTATTTATTTTTTGTTTTTATCATTTTACATTCCTAATGCCCTTTTCATTTTGTCAACATTTGGGTCTCCTAGTTTTGCTGAAATAGAGAGGTCAAATCTTATAAACATGTCTATTACTTCCAAATGGTCTTTTTTCCTATCTGCCTCATATTGTTTCCACCTTTGAGTATTTTCCCTCCATAGTTTTCTATTTTCTTCCCAACGTTTGTCATTTTCTTCCCAACGTCTTAGGTTTTCTTGCCAGTGTTCATTCTCTATTTCCCTACTCTTTTGTATTTCTTCCTTATTTGCTTTTATCTCAGCTCGTATCTCAGCAAACTCCTTTGCCACTTGCACTTGAAATTCATTCAATGTTTGCAATATCTGTACTAATAATTTGTTATTATCTTCCATACATTTCCTCCTTAATATCTTTGATTTAATTTAGTTTGATTTGATTTCATAAGATTTAATACTTTTAAATTTAGAATTAAATTCTCAATTGAAATAATGTAATAAATAATACACTAATTGATTATGTGCATAAAAAGAAGCACATATATAAAATGTGCCTCTATTATACACTCTAAATTATGGACTTGTCAAGTTCAATTTTATCTTTTTACCTCAACATCAAGCATCAATTTTTCTCCATTTATACTAACCTCAGTGTATGCAGTTCTTTTTTCATTATAAAAAATATTTTCTGTAAGTGTTTCTTTCTTTATTTCTGCTTCTGACTTTTTCATAATTGATTCTAGCATACTATTCTCTGCTACATATAAATTAATTTTATCAAGTACTTCAAATCCTTTGTCTTTTCTCATGTTTTGAATTTTAGATAATATTTCTCTTATATATCCTTCTTCTTTTAATTCAGGTGTTATTGTTGTATCTAATACAACTCCTATTTCTCCTTCTCCTGAAAATGCATATCCATCTTTACCTTGCATTGTAACAAGTAAATTTTCAGATGTTAGCTCAATTTGTGTTCCTTCTATATCAATGTATTCTACTCCACCATTTTTAACTTTATTTGCTAAATCCATTTGATTTAATTTAGATATAGCTTCTTTTATTTTTGGTATTAATTTTCCATATTCTTTTCCTAGAACAGGTAAATTAGGTTTTATTTCAAAATGTACATATTCTGACATATTTGCTCCAAGTTCAACTTTTTTTACATTAAGCTCTTCTTTTACAATGTTTCCATAATATTCTGGTAAAGTATTAACTGATATTAACATCTTAGAAAGTGGCTGTCTATTTTTTACATTTGACGTATTTCTTGCACTTCTTCCTAGTTTTACTATAGTATATGCTAAGTCCATTTCTTTTTCTAATTTTGTGTCAACTTCTTTTTTATTATACTCTGGCCATGAACATAGATGTATACTTTCAGGTTGTTTATTATCTAACCCATATACAAGATTTTGATATATCTCATCTGTCATAAATGGTACAAATGGTGCTGATATTTTACATAAGTTTACTAGTACTTTATATAATGTTGTATATGCACCAATTTTATCATCTGTCAATTTTTCTCCCCAGAATCTCTCTCTGTTTGTACGAACATACCAGTTTGACAATTCATCTGTGAAGTTTTGGATTTGAATTGCTGATGATGTTATATCATATTTTTCTAGTTTTTCATCTACTTCTTTTATTAGTGTGTTCATTTTTGATAATATCCATTTATCCATAATATTGTCTGATTTGAAATCACTATACTTGTTTGGATTAAATTTGTCTATCTCGGCATATAGAACATAGAATGAATATACATTCCATAATGTACTTAAAAAACCTCTTTGCGTTTCTTGAACATTGTTTAGTCCAAGTCTTGTTGGAAGCCATGGTGCTGAACATGTGTAAAAATGCCATCTTGTTGCATCTGCACCAACTGAGTTTAATAATACCATTGGATCTACACCGTTTTTCTTTGATTTAGACATTTTTTGTCCTTTTTCATCTAGTACATGACCTAATACTATACAGTTTTCATATGGTGTTTTTCCAAATATACATGTTGATATTGCAAGTAATGTATAGAACCATCCTCTTGTTTGATCTATCGCTTCTGAGATGAATTGTGCTGGAAAATGTTTTTCAAATTCTTCTTTATTTTCAAATGGGTAATGTAATTGAGCAAATGGCATTGAACCTGAGTCAAACCAGCAGTCTATTACTTCTTTGAATCTTGTCATTTTTTTGCCACATTCTGGACATTTTAAGTGTACATTGTCTATATATGGTTTATGTAATTCAATTTCATCTGGACAATCTATTGCTTTTTCTTTTAGTTCTGCTATTGAACCTATACATTCTTCATGTCCACATTCACATTTCCATATTGGTAATGGTGTTCCCCAGTATCTGTCTCTTGATATTCCCCAGTCTATAACATTTTCAAGGAATTTTCCAAATCTTCCTGTTCTTATTGTATCAGGATACCAATGAATTGTATTGTTATTTGCTACAAGTTCATCTCTTAGTTTTGTCATTGCAACAAACCAGCTTTCTTTTGGATAATAAAGAAGTGGTGTGTCACATCTCCAACAGTGTGGGTATGAGTGTAAATGTTTTTCTTTAGAGAATAGTTTTCCTTGTTCAGCTAACCATTTACAAATATCTTCATTACAGTCTCTTACAAATCTTCCTGCCCATGGTTCAACTTCTTGTACAAATTTTCCTGTTTTATCTACTAAGTTTACAAATGCAATTCCATTTTGTTTTGATACTAAGCTATCATCTTCACCATATGCTGGTGCTATGTGTACAATTCCTGTTCCATCTTCTATTGTTACATAATCTCCATGTATTACTTCAAAGGCTTTTCCTTCTACTTTTGCAAATGGCATTAGTTGTTCATATTTTGTTCCTAATAGCTCTATTCCTTTGAATTCTTTTACTATTTCATATGGTGTTTCTCTTAAAACACTTTCTAGTAAGTCTTTGGCTAATATGTAATTTTCGTATTTTGGTTCATCATCTGTTCCAATATTAGCTTTTACTTCAACATATGTAAATGTTTTATTTACACATAATGCTAAATTTGATGGCAATGTCCATGGTGTTGTTGTCCATGCCAATATGTATTTATCTTCTCCAACTACTTTGAATTTAGCAATACATGTTAAGTCTTTCACATCTTTATATCCTTGTGCTACCTCATGTGATGATAATGCTGTTCCACATCTTGGACAATATGGCATTACTTTGTGTCCTTCATATAGTAAGCCTTTTTTCCACATTTCTGATATTCCCCACCATACTGATTCTATATAATCATTATGATATGTTACATATGGATGTTCCATATCTACCCAATAACCTACTTTGTTTGTCATTTCTTCCCATTTGTGTACATATGTAAATACACTGTCTTTACATTCTTTTACAAAGTTTTCTACGCCATATGCTTCAATTTGTTGCTTTCCTGATATTCCTAATTTTTTCTCTATCTCTAGTTCAACAGGTAGTCCTTGTGTATCCCATCCTGCTTTTCTGTCAACATGATAGCCTTTCATTACTTTATATCTTGGTATTATGTCTTTCATTACTCTTGTTTCAACATGTCCTATATG
Organism: uncultured Clostridia bacterium; assembly: GCA_934162535.1. Taxonomy (GTDB): domain Bacteria; phylum Bacillota; class Clostridia; order TANB77; family CAG-508; genus CAG-269. The sequence continues at coordinate 15,006 of CAKPJC010000002.1, forward strand.
TGGCATACCATTTGCTGTTGGTGGCCCATCATAAAATGTGAAATATCTTTTTCCTTTGTTCATATCAAAGTTCTTTTTTATGATGTTTTTCTTTTTCCACATCTCCATAACTTCATTTTCCATTCCGACAAATCCATTTTTTAATTCAACTTTTTTGTACATATTTTTTTCCTCCTTTATTTATTATTTTTTACACTTTTTATGTCTTGTAGCTCAAATCTATATTTTTGCTTAATATTGGGATATTTATTATGATCAACTTCTGATAAAAACATTTCTTTTTGTCTTACCCATAAACCACAATCTTCATATAGTTTTCTATAAATAACCATTTCTTCTTGTGTTTCAGAGTCTTTTGCAATGTCTTCTACTAAATAATAGTCTCCTTTGAAATGTTTATATATTCCTTTTATTTTTATTTCTCTCATAATTTTCCTCCTTTTTCTATATATGCAAAAAGTCCTAATATGTTAATTTCTTAACATATTAGGACGAAATTCTTTTCCGCGATACCACCTATATTAATATTCTTTTTGAATATTCTCTCATTAATCTTTAACGTAGATTTACGGCAAAACTTATTTTAAACAATAATTTCAGTTTTGCAACTAACATAGGTGATAACAAATAATTTTTACTTTCAAACTCTCACCATTTTGTTTGATTCTCTGTTAAGATATTTTATTATTTGTGTTGTCCTTGTTCTAGTTTTTTTTATATTATTGTTATGTATTTTCTTTTTCTGCTACTGGGTAAACACTTACTTGTTTTTTGTCTCTACCTTTTCTTTCAAATTTTACTTTTCCATCTACTAATGCAAATAGTGTATCATCACTACCTTTTCCAACATTAGTTCCTGGATGTACGTTTGTTCCTCTTTGTCTTACTAGGATGTTTCCTGCTAAAACAAATTGCCCGTCAGCTCTTTTGACACCAAGTCTTTTAGATTCACTGTCACGTCCGTTCTTAATACTACCTTGACCTTTCTTATGTGCCATGCTTTCTCACTCCTTTCGGTTATTAGCGTTTTACTAATTTATATATTCTCATTAATTAAGCTTCTACTTTTTCAGCTTTTTCTGCCTTTTTTGCAGCTGGTTTTTTTATTGCTGTAATTTCAACTTTAGTGTATGGTTGTCTGTGTCCTTGTTTTGTTCTTTCATTTTTCTTAGCTTTCATTTTGAAAACTATGATTTTTTTACCTTTACCATGTGAAACTACTTTACCTTCTACTTTAATACCTTTTACATAAGGATTTCCTACTTGTACTTTTCCGTCTTCTGACACTAGAATTACTTTGTCAAATGTTACTTTTTTTCCTTCTTCAGCTTCTAGTTTTTCAAAAAATACTACATCTCCTTGTGCTACTTTGTATTGTTTTCCACAACTTTCAATTATTGCGTACATTTAAAATGCACCTCCCTTATATGTATACTCGCTAATCCTTAAATAAAGGTAGTTTTGTTTTTCAAAAACTTTTAGGTACCTTGACTAAGCGGATTACAGTTATTTATTTTAACATATTTATGTAGCATTGTCAATTGTTAAATGGTAATTTGTTGAGTTTTTTTCTTTTAGATTTCCAAAGTTTTATCACAGGTTTTACTTTTCTTCAATATTATGTAAATTTTTTATTGTGAATATTTTTTATTTTTTTGTAAATATTACTAATATGAATATAAAGAATTTTTTTAATAATCTAATTAATCCAAATAGTGATAAAGTTTATAATTTTTCAATTTCAAATAATGTCAATACTGAAAATTTTGAAATTGAAGAAAATATAAAAAACGTTTTCACTGTCTTAAATGAAAATTTGGACTTTTTAAAAAGTAAATATAACACATTAATTAATAATGATGTTATTATAAGAGAATTTAATATGCCCTTAAATAATAAAAACTATAAATGTTTTATTATTTATATTGATGGTCTTGTTGATTCTATATCAATTAATGACTTTATTTTAAAAGCACTCATGATAGATAAAAGACTTAATAGTAAAGATATGCCCAAAAATATTGGTGATTATGTTGATAGTTGTTTGTTGCCTCAAAACAGTGTGTCTAAGGTTTATAAATTTACTGATGTTTATACGGGAATAAACATGGGTGACTGTTTACTCTTTATTGATACATTAAATATGGCATTTGATATTGATGTTAAAAAATATAGTCAACGTAGTATTGACGCTCCCAATAATGAATCAGTAATAAAAGGTCCTCAAGAGGCTTTTGTTGAGAATTTACGTACAAATACATCATTAATTAGAAGAATTGTTAATAATGAAAATTTGGTAATTGAAAATATCACAGTTGGCAAATTAAGTAAAACAAAGTGTGGTGTTTGTTATATACAAAATATCGCTAATGGAGATTTGGTTTCAGAAGTGAAATATCGAATGAGTAGTCTTGACATTGATTCTTTGCTATCAACAGGTCAGTTGGAACAACTTATTGAAGAAGATAAAGGTTTTGGTATTCCTCAAACACTCTCAACTGAACGTCCAGATAAATGTACAAAATATCTTTTTGAAGGTCGTGTTGTTGTTCTTGTTAATGGTAATCCACAAGCAATTATTCTGCCAGCTACAATTGAGGATTTTCTTTTTTCACCTGAAGATACTAATTTGAGACCAATTTTTGCTAATTTTTTGCGTGGACTTCGTATTGTTTCTGCAATTTTGACACTTTTTTTACCTGGAATTTATATGGCTATTACTAGTTTTCACCAAGAGATTTTACCAACTGAGTTACTGTTCTCAATATTGTCTGCAAGAGAAAATGTTCCTTTTCCTATAATATTTGAATTACTTTTGATGGAATTTTCTTTTGAACTTATCCGTGAGGCTGGTTTGCGTGTTCCTTCTCCAATAGGTTCTACTATAGGTATTGTTGGTGCTTTGATATTAGGAGATGCAGCTGTTAATGCTGGCATTGTTAGCCCTATTTTGATAATTATTGTCGCTATTACTGGTATTTCATCATATGCAATTCCCGATTTTTCATTTGGTTTTCACCTTAGAGTTTTTAGGTTTCTATTTATAGCTCTTGGTGTTACTGCTGGTTTTCTTGGAATTGGTGCAGGAATATTTATTTATACTACTTTATTGTGTAGTCTTAAATCTTTTGGTGTTCCTTATACCGCTCCTTTTGCTCCTTCTTATAATTCTCAGGGTAATGGATATTTTGTTCCTCCTATTTGGAAACAAAAGTATCGTGCAAGTTTCATTTCTCCTAAGAAGAAAAATTCTCAGGATTATATTAGTCAAAAGTGGAATATTCCAAATTAAAGGCAAGAAATTAATCTTGCCTTTCTTCTATCTCTCCACTAAAGTTATTTTATAACAATAGCCATGATAATCTGTAAAATAGCTATTCTCTGAAATTATGTTATATCCATTATTTTTAAACAAATCGTCATATGTATTTGTACCTGGGTCATCAACTATCCAAACTCTATTTGAACAATCTTTTACAAAATCTTTTGTTGCAACAGTTTCATAGTTTGGACCAAATGCCTTATATGCCTCTTCTACATTCCAATTATCTTTATTGTAAAAATATACTTGATTATCTGGAAAATCAACAGCAGTAACGAATCCACTAAGATTTGCAATTACAATCATATCATTTTCCTGAATATTGCTTTCAATGTAATTTATTGGTTCCATATTTGTCCTACTATAGTTATCTTCCATCATTACAATATTATTATATATTCCTAAAATTGCAATAACTGAAAGAATTGAAACAACCTCTATTCTGTTTTGTTCCTTGCCCAAAATAAAACTTATTGCAAATATGTATAGTCCTGTTATTACAAATAAATATCTATAATACAATATTGAGGTTTTCATAACAACTGTAATAATTAATGCTGAAACAATTACAGCGAAATATATAATTACAGACCACTTAAATGCTGTTAGGTTCTCCTTTTTCTTTGCATATATATATGTTTTATAAATCACATATCCATATAGCTCAAGTGCTAAAACAGTTGGAACTAATAGTCCTGTATAATCTGATGTTTTAACATATCCTGCTAATTGAGAACTTAATAACTCCATTGGTGTTTTTGGAAAAGAAAAACCTATCCAAAATCCACTTGAAACATGGCTTAATTGTGTAACAAAGTTTACTAACCACGGTAAATATGCAATTGCTTGTACAGCTCCCATAGATACAATAAATATTATTCCCTTTTTTCTCTTTTTTACAATTAAATAGATTAGCATTATTACATTTATTATTCCTGCTGCCATTAACCCATAATAATGTAAATATATACTCATTAAACTTGCTATACCAAAAATAACCCAATTTTTTGTATTATCCTCTTTTATTAGTCTATATGCATAAATTGCTAAAACTGTAACTGTCAAAATAGCCCATGAGTACATTCTAACTTCTATTGCATATTGAGCCATCTCCGGTAAAAAAGCACATAAAAATGAAAATATAAATCCTGTTTTTTCTCCAAAATCTTTTCTGATATGTGTATATCCTAAAATTATCATTATTGCAATTGGTATAACTGAAAATAGCTTATATGCAATTATTGATCCCCCTGTTATTAAATATACTATTCTTAACATCCAATAGTATAATATTGGGTGTACATCATTTCCTCCTATTGTCCATATTTCTCCCATTGAGTGTCTAGCTAATCCAGCTGAATAACATTCATCAAACCATAAATTATTATGGAAAGCACCTAGTGATACAAATATTATTCCAATTACTATTATTGCAATATGCCATTGTTTAAATGTTATTGCTTTTATTTTTTGTTTTAATTTTTCCAATTTTATTCTTCCTTTCGTAATTTTTTTCATCTATATTTTACATTATTTTTCGCAAAAAGAAAAGACTATAAAATAATTTTTATAATCTTTTATATACTTTTTTATTCTTTTGAATTATCATTGTATTCTAATGTTGTCTCATTTTGTTTTTTATTAAAAATATCATTTACCCTTTGCATCAAATCAGGAATGTAATCTAATAATTTATCAATACATGAATCATGGTCAACTGGCATCAGTTTCACACTTTCCCCTTGTACTACCAAAAATGCAACAGGGTTTATTGATACTCCGTGCCCCTGCTCCACCTCCAAATGGTAATTTATATTCTATTTCTTCATCTCTATCTTTTCTATTATATTCTTTTACTGTCTCTCCATTAAATTCACTTCCACCTGATGCAAATCCAAAACTCACTTTTGAAATAGGAATTATTACTATACCATTTCTCGTTTCAATTGGCTCTCCTATTATTGTATTGACATCTATCATATTTCTGATGCTATCCATTGCAGTTAGCATAAGATTTTCTATTGGATGTTCGTCCATAATTATCAACTCTCCTTTTTTTAATTTGACTATATATATATTGCATCAAATTTACTGTAAATATACCATTTAATTTAATTTTAAATATATTATTGTTGTATACAGGTTTCACAACGTATTTAGGCATTTTTATTGTAATTCCTAATATACTTGATAGAACTCCTACTAATATTGCTGTTAATGCAGAATCTTCTGTTCCTATTTCTATTAGTAAATCAATTTTCTTGATTTTGAGGCCAAGACTTTTTGCAATATTAATATCTAATTTGTTTTTTTGAAATAATTTTATAGCTAGTTTCTCTTTTTTTATTTTAAGTTTTATTTTATTAATATCTGTTCTTAGTATTTTTATCTTATTGAAAATTAATAGATACACATATATTTTCACTATCTTCTTTTTAGTTATTGTATCATATTCTAAATTTTCCACGTCAATTCCTATTTTGCTTGTCAGTACTGCTAATGTTATAAAAGTAATTGCTATTATAAATGAAAAAAGAAAAAACAATATTATCGCCTCTTTACTCTAATATTATTTTTCCCATTTTTATCTTTTTTTATTCTTCATCACTTCAATATTCCCAAATAATTCTTCTTGTTCTGTTGTTACTTTGTTTCTTCTTGACATTTCAAGTAAACCTGTAAATGCTGTAACAACTTCTTTTTTATTGTTCTTTTTCACAGAAAATAATTTGTTAAATGTAAATTTCTTATACTTTATTAGTGCTCTATACATTGTTTTTACAGTGTCTCCAACTGAATATGTTTCTGTTATAGCTATTTTTTCAATATTTGAAGCATTTTCGTTTATTTTATCTTTGTTTTTATCAATTATTCTTTTATATATTTCTGGTATTGTTGTATTATCATATTTTTCTTCTATTTCCTGTTTTGGTAATTCTATGTTCTCTGGAAGTTTGAAAAATCTTTTTGAATACATTAAAAAGCCTTCTTTTAGTTTCTTGGAAATTTCTTTATATTTTTTGTATTCGATTATTCTTCTTATCAATTCCTCTTCTGTTATTTCTTCTTCATCATCTTGTTCTTTTGGCAATAAATGTTTTGATTTTAAATACAGAAGTGTTGATGACATTACCAAAAATTCACTTGTTATGTCTAAATTCATTTTTTCCATTTGATTAATATACTCTATATATTGATCTGTAATTTCATTTATGTTTATGTCATATATATCCATTTTATTTTTATCTATTAAATGACATAATAAATCAAGTGGCCCTTCAAAATTATTTAATTTTATTGCATATTTTGATGTTTCTAATGTTAATATATTCTGCATTTTACTCACTCTGGTATCCTTTCCTGTATAGATATTGCTTTATTTCTTGTTCTTCCATTGTTTGTGCTTTTTTTGTTTTTATTTTTTCAATACATTTTAGTTCATATTCTTTTAGTTGGTCATAATTCTCATCAATGTACTTTTCAATAAGTCTTTTGTCTAGTCCTTTACTATATAATTTATATCTTATCTCTTTTATAGACATTGTTTTTAGCACCATGTATTCATTTACTTGTTTTTCAATAAATTCATAGTCGTTAATATATCCTGCTTCCTTAAAATATTCTATTATATCTTCAAGCACGTTTTCATCAACTGTACTCTTGAATTTTGTTCTTATTTCTTGTTCTGTTCTTTTTTTATATATTATATATTTTAAAATTTTTGTTTTTTGTTTGTCATATTCTTCTATATTATACATATTTCTCCTCTTTCCTTTATTATTTTATATGATTTTATTTTTTTTTGCAATATTTTTCAAGTATATTTTATTTTAAACAATTTATACTATTATTAGGTTTTATAATTATAAAGCTAATTATTTTAGGAGGATTTTGGAATGAGCAAAAAATTTCTTTTTACATTTGGTTTATTAATTGCTTTTATTTTTACTATTAGTATTTCTTTTTCATATGCAACTGATGGTAATAATGAAGGTAAAAATATGCTAAATGATACTGCAAATGGTGTCCGTAATGTTGTTGGTGGCGCTGAAAATGCTGTTGAAGGTGCAGTTAGAGATGTAACAAATGGTTCTAAAAATATGACTAATAATGCAGAAAGTTCTATGAATAAAGCAACAAACAATGCAAGTTACAACATGAATAATAGTACAGGTAGAACAAATAATGCAGGATATACTGCTAGTAGAACTTCTACAACAGGTAGTGTAGCAAATACTAATAATACTTTTATGGGCATGACTTCTGCGATGTGGACATGGTTAATATTAGCAGTTGCTGCAGTTATTATAGTTGCTTTAGTATGGTATTATTCAAATCAAATTACAAATACCAAAAAATATGATGATGAAAATTAGTTTTGACTTTATTTCTCTTTTTTGCTATAATTGTACCGTAGAAAAGAGGTATATTTATGAATATAAAACTAATAGCAAAAAATCCTGTTGCACATCATAATTATAATATTGAAGATAAAATCGAGGCCGGCATTGTATTAAGTGGAACTGAAATAAAGTCTATAAGACTTGGTAAAGTAAATCTTAAGGATAGTTATGCTGGATTTAAAAATGGTGAATGCTTTATTTATTCTATGCATGTTAGTCCATATGAACATGGAAATATTTTTAATAAAGACCCTTTGAGAGATAGAAAATTGCTTTTGAATAAAAGGGAAATAAATAAACTCTATGGAAAAATTAAGCAAGATGGCTATAGTTTGATTCCTATTAGTTTGTATTTTAAGGGTAATATTGTTAAATTAGAACTTGGTATTGGTAAAGGTAAAAAACTATATGATAAAAGACAAGATATAGCTAAAAAAGACGCTGAGAGAAGAATTCAAAAAGCTATGAGAGAAAAGAACAAATATTAAGAGGCTTCTATCGAAACCTCTTAATATTTATTTTTTATTCACAACATTTGTAACTTCCACACATTGACTCATCAGCTTTTCTTGTGCTACAACCTTGTGTAGGCATTACATTTATTGAATTTAATTTACATTTCTTTGTATTACAATCTTGATGTAAACAACTTTCTACTTCACAATTTATTTTTTGATTTTTATCCATTTTTCTTTCCTCCTCTTTTATATTATTGCGCAAAAATCAAATATTATTCCAATGAATATTTTTTATTAATTTCAAGCATAATATCATAAAGGAGTTTATTTTTATGGTTTCAAAGGTTTTTCTTTTTAGTAACAATACAAAAAAACTTAACGATTTTCTTTCTAAATTTTATGCAAAAAATATAAACATTGAAAAAAGTCTTTCTTGGAAAAAAGACTTTTATAATCCTGTTGATATTTCGGAATTGATTGGTGCTTTTGTTGATAATTTAGATGTATATGACATTAATATGTGGATTTCTCTTGATGAAAATATTTTTATTAAAATAACTCCATCTAATGCAGATAATATTATTAGATATTTATTTGAAAGGTATCCTTATTAGTTATTTTTCCATTATTATTGTTACAGGTCCATCATTTAATAATTCAACTTCCATATGTGCGCCAAATACTCCTTTTTGCACCTCTATTCCTCTTTCATGGCATTTCTCACAAAAATACTCATATAATGGTATCGCATTTTCTGGTCTTTCTGCATCTATAAAACTTGGTCTGTTTCCATCATTACAATTTCCGTATAATGTAAATTGTGATACAATAAGCAATTTTCCACCTACATCTTTTAATGCTAAATTCATTTTGTTATTTTCATCTGTAAATACTCTTAAATTACATAATTTCTTTGCTAAATAGTCTGCTTGCTCTCTAGTATCCCCAACTTTTACTCCTATTAACACTAAAAAGCCTTTTTCAATTTTTCCAACTGTTTCTCCTTCAACTTTTACACTTGCACTTTTTACTCTTTGTATTACCAATTTCATTTTTAGTTCCTCCTTGTGTTAGTAAAAAGCGACAAAGTCGCTTTTTATTAGTTATTATTTTCTTCATTATTATTCTCATTGTTATTTGCTTCACAAGAATTGGTACAATTACATTCGCTTGAATGTTCTTCATTACTTTCTGTGTTTTCATTTTTGTCATTGTTTTCTGCATTTTCAACAACCTCTGCTTCAAGTACTTCTACTTCTGGTTGTCTTTCTCCACATTTTGAACAAAATATAGCATCTAGTTCAAGTTCTGCATGACATTTTGTACATAATTTTTTATTTTTTAATTCTAGTATTGTTTTTAGGTTTGATTCTATTTCTGCTGTAAGTGCATCAATTTTTGAACATTCATCTTCTATTTGTGATTTTATGCAAACGTCATCTTCTCTAACATGTTTTTCATATACCTTTTTTCCAATCTCTTTATATAAATCATTTATATCTGATTTACATTCATTTATTTTTAATCTTAGTTTTGCCTCTTTTGCTAGTTCTCCTGTTTTTTTAGCTGTTACACCATAAGCCTCACTTGCTTTTTCTCCAATTTTGTTAAAAATACCCATTTTTATTTCCTCCTTATTATATATTATTCATTTTATTTACAAAATTATGTATTAATCTTCATTTTTTCTTGCTCTGTTCATTAACATATTTACAGCTTCTTCTGGTTTTAATTTATTAGATAATATTTCATATACTGCATCTACAATTGGCATTTCAACATTATGTATTTTTCCTAACTGATATGCTACTTCTATGTTATCTATGCTTTCTATTGTCATTCCAATTTCATTTTCTGCTTCTTGAATTGTTTTACCTTTTCCTATTAGCTCTCCTGCACGTCTATTTCTACTATGTTGGCTTAAACATGTAACAATTAAGTCTCCTAATCCACTTAGTCCATAAAATGTTTCTTTTTGCCCTCCTAATTTCACTCCAAGCCTTGATAGTTCTGCCAATCCTCTAGTTATGAGTGCTGCTGTAGTATTATCCCCTAATTGTAGTTCTGATGCAACGCCTGAGCAAAATGCAATAATATTTTTTAATGCTCCTCCAAGTTCTACTCCTTTTATATCCCTTGATGTATATATTCTCATTTTACTACTCATAAATGTGTCTTGTACGAGTTTTAATATTGAGTCATATTTTGATGCAACAACTAATGCTGTTGGTATTTCTATTGATACTTCTTCTGCATGACTTGGTCCCGATAATACTGCAATTTTTGCATTTGGCATTTCTTCTTGTATAACTTCATCTAGTGTTAATAAACTGTCTTTCTCAAAGCCTTTTGAACATATTATTATTGGTTGATTTGTAACATATTTTTTATATTGACTCACAATTTCTCTTGTATATTTTGATGGTGTTACATGTATTATAAAGTCTGTTCCTTCTATTACTTGTTCATATGATGTTGAACAACTTATATTTTCAGGTATTTGAACATCTTTTAGATATTTACACTTTTTTTCATTATTAATAAGATTTTTTTCTTCTTCTGAGTGTGCCCACATTTGAACAGTATTTCCAAGTTTTGCTAAGTGTACTCCAAGTGCAACTCCCCAGCTTCCACTGCCTATTATTGCTACTTTCTTCATTATCTTCTCCTCCTGTCATAGATAAGTCCAAATATTAAGACTAATACTATAATTAATATAACTTGCCACCATTCTAAGTGGAAACCTAATTTTACATCTGCTCTATCTTTTTGTTGTATTATATTTGCATTGTAATCATACACCATTTGACATATATTATCACTTACCGTAAAGTTGTCTATTACCATTATATTATCTCTTGATTCGGATTTTATTCTATATAACATATCCATATCTGTATAATCAGAAATTGTTTCAAACACATATTCTTGTCCTCCTAAGTCATCAAGTTTTATTTGGACATATTCTATTCCATCATCTATATATGTGTCCTTTTCAATCTTACTAATATCAACTGTTATGCTTGGTATTACATTATATATTAGTGTATTTGCTCCATCATATTTTGTATCTAATCCATCATGTTGAATTGCATATTTTATATATTTTTTCGGTAAAAGAATATATAAATCATAATTTTCATTTGCATTTTCAACTTTTAATCTAAACTGGTTTGATTCAGTGTTTGCATAAGATGGAATTATTAAGCAAGTTATTAAGATAATGCTTATTATTATTGTACTTAGAAATTTTTTCATTTGAACTCTCCTATTTTTTAAAACTTATTTTATTCTCTGTTCCATTTAATATTCTTTGTATGTTACTTCTATGATTAAATGCAACTATAACAGCAAGTATTATACTATATATAAAATAACTGCTACCATCTTGTACAGTATAATTTGAGTGTATAAATAGTGTTAGTACCGGGAATAGGATTGCTGCACCAACAGAGCCCATTGATACCATTTTTGTTAAAATCATAAGTACTAATGCAAATACTAAGCAAATTAGCCCTATTTTCCAGTTTGTCATTAATAATACTCCTAATGCTGTTGCTACACCTTTTCCTCCCTTAAATTCGAAGAATATTGGGAATGTATGACCTATTACAACTAATATTCCTGCTATTTGTACTAATAATGATTTGTCTGCATTTTTTGCTATTGCTCCTACTAATATTGCAAATAGTATTGCCACAACTCCTTTTAATGCATCCCCAAGTAATGTTAAGAGTGCTCCTTTTTTTCCTACAGAACGTAGTACATTTGTCGCTCCTGCATTACCACTTCCTTTTTCTCTTACATCAAATCCTGCTAATTTTTTACTAATAATTACTGAAAAGCTTATACTTCCTAATAAATATGCTACTATTGCTACTATTATATATGCTGCCATTTTATTTTCTCCTTTCTATCTTTTGATTTTTATTCAACATCCTTGTCTAGTTTTTCTCTTGCTATTATTCTGATTGGTGTACCTTCTAGTCCAAATTCTTTTCTTATTTGATTTACTAAGTATCTCTCATATGAGAAATGAAATAGCTCTTTACTGTTTACAAATATTACAAATGTAGGTGGCTTTGTACTTACTTGTGTTCCATAAAATATTTTTAATCTTTTTCCTTTATCTGATGGTGGTTGAACTATTGCAATTGCCTCATTTATAACTTGATTTAATACTGACGTAGCTATTCTTCTTGAATTTTGTTCTGCAACATTGTTTATCATACCAAATAGCTTGTCCACTCTTTGACCTGTTTTTGCAGAAATAAATATGATTGGTGCATATGATAAATATGATAATTTATTATATACTTCTTTTTTGTATCTCTCCAATGTTCCTGTTTCTTTTTCATATTCATCCCATTTATTTACAACTATTATCACACCTTTTCCAGCTTCATGAGCTTCTCCTGCAATTTTGGCGTCTTGGTCTGTTACACCTTCATTTGCATCTATTAGCATTAAACATACATCTGCTCTTTCTATTGCAAATAATGTTCTCATTATACTGAATTTTTCTATTGATTCTTTTACTTTGCTTTTTCTTCTTATTCCTGCTGTGTCTATTAGAACATATTTTCCGTGTTCATTTTCATATTCAGTATCTATTGCATCTCTTGTTGTTCCAGCTATTTGACTTACTATTGCTCTATTTTCTCCTAATATTTTGTTTATTAATGAAGATTTTCCTACATTGGGCTTTCCTATAACTGCAACTTTTATTCTGTCATCATTTTCATCTTCTTCATTTTTTTCAGGAAAACACTCATATATCGCATCAAGCACGTCTCCTACACCTAATGCATTTGCTGCTGATAATGGATGTGGTTCTCCTAATCCTAAATTGTAAAATTCATATATCGCACTTTTGTCATTGCTCATGTTGTCTGCTTTGTTGCATACCAATACAACTGGCTTTTTCGATTTTTTTAACATTAATGCTATTTCTTGGTCTGTTGCTGTTACCCCTTGTTTTACATCTGTTAAAAATACAATTACATCTGCTATTTGTATAGCTATTTTTGCTTGCTCTCTCATTTGCGATATTATTATATCCTCTGATTCTGGCTCTATTCCTGCTGTGTCTACAACTGTAAAGTTTCTACCTCTCCAGTTTGTTTCTGCATATACTCTGTCTCTTGTTACCCCTGGTGTGTCTTCTACTATTGATATTCTACTTCCTACAATGTAATTGAAAAATGTTGATTTTCCTACATTTGGTTTTCCTATTATTGCTACTGTTGGTTTTGACATATGTTATGTTACCTTTCTTTTTTATTTTTCCACCTATATTTTACTATTTAAAATCAAAAATTTCAAGTATTTTTAGCATTTCTTTATTTTAGCAACAAAAAATCCTTCATATAATTCTGTTGGCATAACACACATTGTTCCTTCTATTGTAACAGGCAATGTTGCTATTCCCTCTAGTTCTGGTATTGGTACAATTTTACTCTTTGTTTTATTTAGTACTTTTTTTACAATTTCCTCATTTTCTTGTTTCAATATTGAACATGTTGAATATACCATTTCTTGTTCTGGCTTTAATAATTTTATTGCCTTCATAAGTAATTCTTCTTGCACTTTTGTAGATCTCTTTATTAGTTCATCTGTAAATATGTTTTTAATTTTTTCATCCTTAATATTTATTGTTCCACTTCCACTACATGGTGCATCTAGTAATATTTTGTCAAATGAGAAAAAGTCATCTAATTTTCTTGCATCTTCTGTCATTATTGTTATTCTTTTTGTTCCTTGTTTTTCTATATTATACTTCAATCTTTCAGCTCTTATTTTGTTTTTCTCACATGCTGTTATAAATGCTTTTCCATTTGATAATGCTGACATCTGAGTTGTTTTTCCTCCTGGTGCAGAAGCCATATCTAGTATGTTTTCTTCTGGTTTCGGATTTAGTATTATTGGTGGTATCATTGATGATAAACTTTGCAAATATATTTCTCCATTTTCATATATTTCTAATTTTCTTATTTCCTCTTCTTTTACATTCTCTATTATTAGTGCATCATTATACCAATTTATTTCTTTATATTTTATTCCTTTTTCTTCAAATACATTTTTTATTTTCTCTTTTTCAGTTTTTAGTGTATTTACTCTTAGTGTTGTTAATCTATCTTGGGAATATCCTTTTTTTATTTTTTCTAATAGTTCTCGACCATATTGTTCTAGTATCATTTTTTCTAAGAATTCAGGTAATACTTCCATTTATTTTTCTTCCTTTCATTTTATTAATTGACCAAATCAATGTAGCTGTCTTTCATTCACAGCTTTATAGGAAAAATCCCTCCTATTTTAAATAGGAAGGATTTGCTAAATACCAATCTATCGTTTTTACAATTCCATCTTCAAATTTTGTTTTAGGAGTCCAACCTAATTCATTTGTAATCTTTGTTGGATCTATAGCATATCTATAGTCATGTCCTTTTCTATCTTCTACAAATGATATTAAATCCTCACTCTTTCCTAATCTTTTTAATATTAATTTTACTATTTCAATATTTCTTTTTTCATTATGTCCACCAATATTATATCTTTCTTTAGCTCTTCCTTTTAAATATACTAAATCTATTGCTTCACAGTGATCTTCAACATATAACCAATCTCTTATGTTTTTTCCTGTACCATAAACAGGCAGTTTTTCATCATTTATCGCAAGTTTTATCATATGTGGTATTAATTTCTCATTATGTTGATATGGTCCATAATTATTAGAACAGTTTGTAACTGTTATATTCATTTTATATGTTTCTGCATATGCAAGTGCAATTAAATCTGAACTTGCTTTTGATGCTGAATATGGGCTGTTAGGCTTTATCGGTGATTTTTCAGTAAAATATCCTTCTTCTCCTAATGTTCCATATACTTCATCTGTAGATATATGTACAAATTTGTTTTTGCTTCCTTCTCCCCATTTTTGTTTTGCAACTTCTAATAATGTATGTGTTCCTATAACGTTTGTCTGTGTAAATATGAATGGCGTCTTTATACTATTGTCCACATGTGATTCTGCAGCAAAGTGTATTACTCCATTTATCTTATTTTCATCAAATATTTTACTTACTAATTCAAAGTCACATATATCTCCTTTTATAAATTTGATTTTGTCTTGAACATTTTTTAGGTTCTCCATATTTCCCGCATATGTTAATTTATCTAATACTATAATATTATATTCAGGATGCTTTTTTGTTACATATTCTACAAAATTGCTTCCTATAAATCCTGCTGCACCTGTTACAAGTATATTTTCCATCTTTTATCTCCTTTTTAATAAATTCAATAAGTATTTACCGTATTGAACTTTTTTTAATTCGTTTCCTATTTTTTCTAATTGCTCATCATTTATAAAACCTTGTCTCCATGCAATTTCTTCAATACATGATATATAAAATCCTTGTCTTTCCTGAACTGTTGCAACAAAATTACTTGCATTTAACATTCCTGCAGGCGTTCCAGTATCTAGCCATGCGAAGCCTCTTCCTAATTGTAATACTTTTAATTTTTTGTTTTTTAGATATTCTGCATTTATGTCTGTTATTTCAAGTTCTCCTCTACCTGATGGTTTTAGATTTTTTGCAATTTCTACCACTTTATTATCATAAAAATATAGTCCAGGAACAGCAAAATTTGATTTTGGTTTTTGGGGCTTTTCTTCTAGTGATATTACATTCCAATTTTTGTCAAATTCCACAACACCAAATTCAGTAGGATTTTCAATTGGATATGCAAATATATATCCTCCTTCTTTTAGTTTTTTCCCCTTTTTTAATATATCTGAAAATCCTTGTCCAAAAAATACATTATCTCCTAATACAAGGCAAACACTATCATTACCTATAAATTCTTCTCCTAATATAAATGCTTCTCCTATTCCTCCTGCTTTCTCTTGAATTTTATATTGAATATTTACGCCTATTTTTGAACCATCTCCGAGTAATTCTTCATATAGTTTTATGTCTCTTGGTGTAGATATTATTAATATGTCTCTTATTCCACTCATTAATAATACTGATAATGGATAATATATCATTGGTTTATCATATATTGGTAGTATTTGTTTTGACACACTTATTGTCATTGGATATAATCTTGTTCCTTTTCCTCCTGCTAATATTATTCCTTTCATTGGCTCTTCTCCTTATTTTACACTTTCTTCTATTAATTTTACATCAGGACTTATATCAAAGAATTCTTTTACAGCCTCTTCAACCCAATCTACACCAACAAGATTAGTAAATCCATATTTTATATCATTAGGTGGCAGTAATACAAGTTCCTCCTCTTGCTGGCCATTTTTCTTAAATTCTTCTATCCTAGCCATATTTTGATAATATATTTGTTCGTTTATTTTATAGTTTTCTGTTACGACTTGCCAATTATTTATTGCCAACATTCCAAATATTGCTAGAGTTACAATAATTGCTTTGTTTTCTTTTTCCTTACATAGATTAGATACAACAAAGTACACAATTATTCCATATACTCCGTAGTTCTTTTTGCATTGTTGCAAGTACCAAAACTATTATATAATTTATATCTATTTTTTCCTCATAAGCGATTTTTATTAGATTTGCTATGCTCATCCATAATAACACTATACTGAAAAATGTAGATCTTAATGGGCTATATGGTGCCATTATCATTATCCCTTGTGCTATAAGTGCACATGTAAAAGTTACTATTAATACTTCGTTTTTTCTTTTAAGTCCTATATATATAACCTGTAAAAATACAATGACCATTATAAATGTCGCTATTATATACGGTATCAACATTTCAGCTTCAAATGTGCCTCTCTTTTGCATTTCGAATAGATTGTAAAACCCAACTAATTTGCTAAATTCTTGGCTTACTAAACCTAATCTTGCTAATGTTACTATAGTGATAAAACCTATAATTATTGCTGATGATACTTTTAATGCAATTTTTAGTTTTTGATTTTTTTCTTTGCTTGCTACTCTATATGATATACCAGCTATAAGTCCAAATGCAATATACGCAAAAAATGCTAAAGAGCCTAATCCATATTCATAAAAATTAAATATCAATCCATATACCATGTCTACTCTATATTCTATTTTCTCTAATAGTCCATATTCAGCAAATTCTGGAAAACTTCTAAGCATTCTAATATTGTTACCAGGTGCTAAAACTTCTACTAAAAATCCTAGTACTGAGAATGCAATTGCTATTTTTAACAGTGTTGGGATTTTTTCTTTATTAATTACTTTTTTCCAAATAACTAATATTATTCCAACTAAAACAGTTAATACAGCTGGTTGTGGTCCCGTCCATCCAGAAAAGAACGCAACTAGAGGTAATAATATATAATCATATTTTTTTATTGGAGTATTTAATATAAGTCTTGAATGTAAGTAGTAAAAATATAATAGTAATTGGAACATTGTTAAAACATATGCTAAATGTCCATCCATCCAATATATTGTTTCTCTTGATGTCCATATATTTAATGTAAATATGAAACTCCAAATTAGGCATGCTGTAATTCCCTTATTGCTTTTTGTTTTGTTGCTAATCATTTTTACTGATATTAAAACAGTGAAAACCATTATAATACAATTAAATATCTTCCATACTTTTGGACTAAATTCCATAAACATTATAGCTATCAATGGGGTTGGTCCTCCACCCCAGTCCATATAATTTTTTACAAGATGTCTAAAAGCATCTGCCATACTTCCCTTTGCAATTACTCCAAGTGTCATATCATCAGCATATAATACAACATATTTTGTTTGTATGCAATATGCAATAAATCCAATTATCATCACTAAAATATAGCATTTATTGTTTTTAATATATTCTCTAATTTTTGTAATATCCTTCATTCTATTCTCCTTTTAAACAAATGAAAATATCAATATACCAACTATAATTAATATAATTCCTTTTATTTGTCTTTTTTCTATCTTTTCTTTAAGTATAAAATAACTCAAAATAGGTATTAATATATAGCTTATCGTTTCTAAGACTATCCCTGTGGATAATTTTACTTTTGTATATGCATATAATGTTAATAATGTTGAAACAAATAATAATCCATATGATGATATAACATATACATTCAAGTATTCTTCTATTCTATTTTTTCTTTCTATATTTGCACTCTTTTTCAATAATATTTGGCTAATAGATGCTATACATACAGATAATATAAACACTAAAATATATTTAATCATTTTTCTTTTCTCCTGTCATCATAATCACAATTCCTGCAATGATAATTATTGAACCAATTACCATTCCAATTGTAATTTTTTCTCCAAATATTAGTGCACCCCACATCATTCCCCAAACAATCACAGTTCCTTTGTTAGCATATGCAACTGAAAGTGGCATTCCTTTTAAAATCTGTTGCCATACAATTGCATAAACCCCTAGCATAAATAGACTAAGTCCATAAAATATCATTATTCTTTGTATTGCAGGGTCATTTTGTGTAGCCATTTTTGAAAATAGTGAACTTACAGAATATATAAAAAATACTATTTCAAGTAATATTATACTTTTAATCTTTTGTTTCGTCATTTTTTGTTACCTTTCTCACTACATATTGTGGACTATTATTAATAGAAATATATATTCTTCCAACATATTCTCCTATTAGTCCTAGTATAAATGTTAGTGCTGATCCAACTATTAATAAAACAACCATTGTTGATGACCATCCAAGCGGTACAGATGGATTTTTTATTTTATTTATTATAATAGCTAAAGTTATAATTATTGCACTTATTACAAATATAAATGAACATACAATAGCTATTCTCAAAGGCTTTACTGAGAAACTTGTAAATCCATTAACCCACAAATGTAATAACTTTCTTAATGTATAATTAGACTTTCCTACTTTTCTTTCTTTATGATTAATGTCCACATTTTTTATTTTATTTGTTGTTCTTAATACAAGTCCCTCTAAGTAAGGATATGGATTTGTATATTTTAGTATCTCATCTTTCACATATTTTTTCATCGCAAAATAGCTTGATATAAACAAGTCTTTTGGTTTTTCTAGTAATGATTGTGCCATATAATCATTAACTTTACTTCCAAAATTTCTAAATTTATTGTGTTTCTTGTTTTTATATCTTGCATATACTACATCAGTATTTTCATCTAATGCATTAACTAATTTTATTGCTTCGTCTGGAGGTGTTTGTCCATCATCATCAAGGCATATTATAATATCCCCTTTTGCCTGTGCTAATCCTGCAAATATAGCTCCATGTTGTCCAAAGTTTTTCGCCATATCAATTGTTATTACATTTGTGCTATGTTTCGCAATTTCTTCTATTTTACTTTCGGTTTTATCTTTTGATGAATCATTAATCAATATAATTTCTGCTTTATATTCAGAAAAATCTCTGTTTATTGCATTTTGCAAATCTTCTACTGTGTTTTGTATGAACTTTTCTGAATTATAACACGGAATTACAAATGAAACTATTTTCATTATCTTCCCTCCATTATTTATTTATAATTGCCATAAATATTATATCTTGATATTCCCCACTTGGAAGTATTATATCATCTTTTGAAGTTCCTTCATACTCAAATCCAGCTTTCTCATATGCTTTTATTGCTTGTATATTGTTTGCAAAAACTCTAAGAAATACTTTGTGTAATTTTAGTTCTTCAAATGCATATTTTATTGTTAATTTTACACTTTCTGAACCAATGCCTCTTCCTCGTGCAGAATCTTCTCCAATAAATATTCCGAATTCAGCTTTTTTATTCTTCATATCTATGTCTCTTAAATATGTTGAACCAACATCAATATTTTGTTCTTCATCTTTTATTATAAATTGTTTAACATCTCCTGTAAGTATTCGTGTTTTAAACCAATTTTCGTGAACCTCTACTGTTAAATCATCTTGTAAACAAAAATTCTTTTTTACATTTGGATTGTTTCTCCACTTAACAATATTATTTGTATCATCTAATGTTATATTCCTTAAACTTACTTTTGCCATTTTTTTCACCCTTTATCTTAATAATTCTTTTACTTTACTTACTACATAATTTCTGTCTGCTTCAGTCATATCTGCATATAATGGTAATCTTAATAATCTTCCTGCATATTCTTCTGTAACAGGTAAATCACCTTTTTTGCATCCTAGTTTTTCTCCCATTGGTGATGTATGTAGTGGAATATAATGGAATACTGCACTTACACCATTTTCTTTTAATTTTGCAATTAGTTCATTTCTTTTTTGTTCTGTTGGTAAAATTATATAATACATATGTGCATTATGTTTCGCATATTCTGGTATATATGGTCTTATCAATTTTCCTTGTTCTTCAAGTTCTTTGAATTCTTCATTATAGTAATTCCATATATTCATTCTTTTTTCCATTATTTCATTTGCTCTTGTTAATTGTCCATATAATAATGCCGCTAATATGTCTGATGGTAAGTATGATGACCCAATTTCATGCCATGTATATTTGTCAACTTCTCCTCTAATAAATTGACATCTATTTGTTCCTTTTTCTCTTATTATTTCTGCTTTTTCAAATTTCTTGTCATCTTTTACTATAATAGCTCCACCTTCACCCATAACGTAGTTTTTTGTTTCGTGGAAACTATAACAACCATAATCTCCTATTGTCCCTAATGGTTTATCTTTATAATATGCAAGAACACCCTGTGCTGCATCTTCTACAACTATTATATTGTATTTTTTCGCTATTTCCATTACTTTATCCATATCACATGCAACACCTGCATAGTGTACTACAAATATTGCTTTTGTTTTTGGTGTAATTTTTTCTTCAATTAAATTAACATCCATATTTTGTGTTCTTTTATCTATATCAACAAATACAGGTTTTGCACCTCTTAATAATATTGCATCTGCTGTTGATACAAATGTATATGATGGAACTAGTACTTCATCACCTTCTTTTAGTTCTGCAAGTAATGCTGCTAGTTCTAATGAATGTGTTCCTGATGTTGTTAGTAAAAAATTGTTTATTCCACAATTTTCTTTAAACCATTCATTACATTTATGGGTATATACACCATCTCCACATATTTTACTATTTATTAGTGCATCATTCATAAATTTTTTCTCTACATCTGTTATTGATGTTTTTGTAAAAGGTATCATGTTTACCGCTCCTATTTCTATTTTAAATAATTTTATTTGTTTTAATTTTTTCCAGCTGTTCATATCTTAAAACATTTAATTCATAATCTTCTCTATGCTGTCTTGTTATTGTATCTAGTATTATTGCACATTGAAAAGAAATTGCTGACAAACCAACCAAGCCCGTTGCTAAAATCGCTGATGGAATTTTGGTAATATATGATGTTCTTGCGAATTCATATATTACAGGTATTCCTATTATCATTCCTAATATTAATAATATCAGTGCTATTATTCCAAAGAATCTAAATGGTTTGTAATCTTTGAACATTCTTACTATTGTTCTTACAACTTTTATCCCATCATTTACTGTATTCAGTTTTGAATTGCTTCCTTCTGGTCTATCTCTATATATTATTGGTATTTCCTTTATTACATATTTTTTATCAAGTGCATATAAAGACATTTCTGTTTCTATCTCAAATTTTGGACTTAGTATTGGCATATTTTTTACAAATCTTTTGTTAAACACTCTGTATCCTGTCATAATATCTTTTAAATTTGTATTAAATAGTACGTTTATAGCCTTTCTAACAAGGTTATTTCCAAATTCGTGAAATTGTCTTTTATTTTCTTTTTGATATGTTCCATTTGATAATCTATCTCCTATTGCCATATCAGCCTCACCATTTTCTACAACGCTTATTAGCTGATGAACAAATTCTGCTGGGTATGTATCATCTCCATCTACCATAACATATATATCAGCATCAATATCTCTAAACTGACTTCTTACAACATTTCCTTTTCCTTGTTTATATTCATCTATAACTATTGCTCCATTTTCTATTGCTATTTCTTTTGTTCTATCTTTTGAATTGTTATTATACACATATATATCTGCATGTGGTAATTCATTTTTAAAATCTGTTATTACTTTCTCTATAGTAAGTTCTTCATTATAACATGGTATTAATACTGCTATTTTACTCATCCTTTAACCTCGCCTTCTCTATAAGATTTGTCCCAATATATAATGGTAAAATAGTGAACATCGAATATGCATATCTATATTCACAAAATACCGGTGAAGCTATTAATGTAAGCCACAATACCAATATTGGTATATATATTACGATATTTTTATACCTATTCATATATATTTCATATCCCAATGATAATAAGATTAGCCAAAATGCCATTCCTACACTAAGACACATTGATACCATTGGTATATCTCTTCTATCTGTTAACGAACTAATTTTTGATATTAATTTTCCATCTATTAATTGGCTAAATTTTATTCCATATCTATTTTCTTCCATATCCTTGCATGTAATCCAATTTACAGCTTCTGGATAATAATATCCATATGAATTCGATATAAATGATTCTACATAGTCTTTAAAATATGGTATTAATAATTCTCCCCATAGCTTTATAAATTCTGTTTTGTTTTGCTCAAAATATTCATCATCAAGCAAATCTTTTACAGGGTCAGATAATGTAGGGCAATATTTGTCTCCTATGTTTCCATCATATTTAAAATAACTATTTATCGTTTTATTAGTAGCTTCATCAAGCTCATTTGTATGGTATTTCTGTACCCTTGCAATTTGTTGTAATGGTATTGAAAGCATTTCTCTTACTGAGCCGTCTTTTACATCTAATACATTAAAAATCACAGTCTTTATCGAAAAAAAAGATACTACAATGATTCCAGAAATTGTGATTAATTTTTTCCAATGTTTTTTTGATACAATAATTATAAATGGTAATGTTAATAATACAATATACACTCCATTATTTCTTAAAAACATCACAAGTAAAGATATAATTATAAACATTACTAATTTCTTATAATCTTTCACATAATTATCTGTGTCTGATAATAGCTCCATTATAAATATTACATATATTGGTATCATTCCTGAAAATAATATATCTTTCCACATAGTAACACTATATATTGCATGAACTGGATAGAACATATAATATAGTAGTGTTATCCCTCTTATAATTGTTGGCACATTTTTTTTGCACATATATTTTAATACAAATGCAAACATGATTGCCATTGCTATCATTTGAAATACTGTATATAATGCTACGCCCACATTTATATCGTCAAAAATATTTGTTCCAGCGTTAATAAATACACTTATTATTCCTGTATGTAATATTGGATGGTGGTTAGATAATTCTGCTGTTCCCACAATTTGTTCGATTTGTTTAATTGAGTCACTTGTCAATATTCCTGGACAATATTTTAGAAAATATGGTAACCATGCTAATATCATTAATCCAACATTTATAAAAAATGATTTTTTTGAAGTAGATAATATTTCTATATTTTTTATTTTTAAAAATTTGCTTTTTATTTGGTTTTTATTTATATTTTCTAAAAAGCCATATAAATATGAAATTGTAGCCCAAAATATTATTGTGTATCCAACAAAGTTTATTACATTCCATTCATCTAAAAGATGATTTAATGTATAATCTGTATTTATCGTATTTCCTATTGTTTCCATAGCAGAGAATAATATGGCAATAACAATTGATATTGTGAATTTCCTTTTATTCTCTGCTCCTATTACATTATTCAGAAAATAGTATATAGGGAAAATTAATACTATAGATAATACTGAATTCCCATATTCCAAGTATTTATGTGATATAAAAAACATTACTATTATTGATAACGTCATGCTTATTACTTTTTTCGAGTTTATTTTCATTATTAATGTTTCCTTTCTCAAAATTATCTATTGCACAAATTATATATTTTTACCCTTTTCTTCTCACTTTGTTTCTTACCTTTTTTAATCCTCTATATACTTTTCTAGCTATTCTTCCTGGAACTGTATTTAGCATTTTTTCTATTTTATATATTCTATCATCTGTTCTAACTTCTGTTATAGTTTGTGTTGGTAGAAATACTTGTGTTGTAGGATTATTCCAATAGAATGGTTGTCCGTTTGTTAATAATAACATATATACTTCTCTTGCATATTTTTGGAATATTTTTTCATGCCCTTCTTTCGATGATGTTTGATATAAGTATATTCTCATTTTTTTGTTAAATTGTCTTGACATTGAGTCTTTTCTGACTCTATATAAATTCAATTTTTCTGGTATTGAAACTCCAAGACAGCCATGTTCTGCAAGGCTAACCCATCCATCATAATCTTCCATTCCATATTCCATCATTATTCTGTTTTTTCCGAAATTTAGAAAATCATTTTTTCTGATAACTGTATATGCTGCTAACATATTAGCACATAACAAATATGGTATATGTATATTAAATGTAGGCCATACAGCTTCACTTCCTTCAAAATACTGCACCCAGCTGTACACATAAGAAACATTATCATATTTGTGCAATATATCCAATGCTCTTCTATAGAATGTTTTATCTATTTTGTCATCTGCATCAATGAAAGCTATAAATTCTCCTTTTGCATGTTCTGCTCCTACATTTCTCGCATTAGCTAATCCTTTATTTTTTATATTTATTATTCTTATTTGTTTGTCATTTTCATAATTTTTTAATATATCTATACTATTCTGATCTGTACTTCCATCATTAACAATGATTATTTCATAATTTTTATATTCTGATTTTTTTATGCTTTCAATTGTTTCTGGTAGTGTAGTACCTAAATTATAGTAAGGTATAACAACTGATAATAAATCCTTTTCTCCTTCATATTCTTTTATATATTTGTCTTTTGGAAGTTCTTCAACAAATGGAAATTTTGTTCTTTCTTTGTTTTTATTTTTTATTACGTCTTCAAAAAATGCTCTTCTCATTTGTATGTTTTTTTCCATATTGCATAAAGAATTGATTCTTTCTTTTGCGTTTTTACCCATTTGGTCTAACTCAGATTCACTCATATTTAACAATTCTTCAAGTTTGTTTTCAAAATCTTCTTCTTTATCCCAATCAAATATTATACCATTCTTACCTGATTCTTTTACCATTTCTGCTTGTCCACCACTTTTTGATACTAGCACTGGTTTTCCTAGCCACATTGCGTATATACATGTGTTAGGAAAGTTTTCATATAATGATGGTATTGTTACAGCTGTTGCAGTTAGTATATGTGGTATTAATTCAAGATGTGGTATTGGTGCTAACATTTCTAAATTTCCACTTTCAATATATTTAGCATATTTCTTTTTAAGGTCTTCCCCTATAAATGTTCCTTTAGATTCTAGTTTTGTGTCTCCTCCAATTATTTTTACCTTGAAGTCTACTCCTCTTTCCCATAGTTTCTCTGCACCTTTTAGCATTTGAACTACACCTTTTCTATATTCTGTTCTTCCAAAATACAATAATGTTTTCTTTTCAGGTTTAGGTAAATTCGCATTCTTATATTTTTCTAGCTCATCTTTATCAATATCAAATGGTAAATTTATTACTTTGATTTTGTCTTCAACAAGATATTGCAATTTATCTGCTAAAAATTGACTTGGACATACTAATGCATCTGCACCTTTTATACAGAATTTTTCCATTTCTCCAATCCAATAGAATGGTGCTTCATATGTATTAAATTGGTTTATTTTTAATGTTTCAAAACTAGGTGTATGTAAATGTACAACAAGTGGAATATCCTTCAATTCTTCTTTTAACATTAATTTGTTTTGTATGATGTATTGGCCATATGCATTATATTCTTGCATTTCTAATATATCTGGTTTTCCATATTTATCAATTAACTTCATTATTACATCATAATATTGATATGCAAGTGCATTATCATATCCAAGATACGAATAATATTCTCCTTCTCCTTGTTGAAATCTTACAATTCTATATCCTTCTTTAGCAGTTTCTTCTTTATTCCCTTTTAAGCTCCTTACAATTACTGTTACATCGTCTCCAGCTTGTGCAAACATCTTTGCACAGTTTTCAACATATGTTCCTATTCCTCCACCAAAGTCTGGGGCAAATTCTCCCGTTAAAAACCAAATCTTCATTTTACTCTTCCTTTCTATTTCCACTTATCTTATTTGCTATAATTCTAACGATTTTTCTAATTGCTCTTATAGGTAGCAAATGGTTTATTTTATATATTAATACTTGATTATTGTAAATATAGTTATTATATCTACATTCTTCTATTATTTTTACACTGAAATTTTCTTTTATAATTTTGTTATATTTCGTATTTGATAAATATATATTATTTATTTTCCTTGTGTCTAAAATGTATTGAATAAAATCAAGCCAATTTTTTTCATCTGAAAACGATGTAAGATCATATACTATTGCAAATTCTTCATATTTTTGTCTATAAAAATATTGAGATTTTCCGTTATTTTGTAAAGTTATAATATATATTTTTTTATCTTTAGAATCTTCCTTTATCTTTTTGTACATTTTCTTGTCTGTTCCTAAGTACGGTAAAACATATAAATTTGCGTCATTTGTATTATTAAGTATTTTTATAGTTGAAGAAATTTTAAAATCAGTTTTTTCTATACTTTGATTTATATTCTTTTTAGGATATTCTATTGCATTAACTTTTTTAGTTATTTTATCTGCTTCAACTTTTAAGTCTTTCATTTTTTGTTGATATTCTTGTTTTTTTTGGTCGTTTATTTCACTCAGTAAACTACCTTCTCTTCTTCTGTACCAAAATCCATAATATGCTACATGAATTGGATAATACTCTTTTGCTAGCATTCTCAGCCATAAATGCCAATCTTCATTTACATATCTTTTTGCTTTTCCATATCCTCCTAGCTCAAGTATTTTTTCTTTTCGTATTAATGCTGTTGCTGTTATCATGTTGTCTATTTTCATTGTTTCACTATCAAACTTTTTATCTGATAAGTATATATATTTCCCAAATCCAACTGAATCTGTAAATGCCCATGTTGCATCTTTATTTGTTTCTAACGTCCAATATAATGTTTCTATATATGTTGGTTCTATCAAATCATCTGCATCTAGTGGAAGTATATAGTTTGTTCTCGCTCTTTCTATTCCATAATCTCTGCCTAATGCAAGCCCACCATTTTGTTTATGATATATTTTTATTCTTTCATCTATTTTTTTCACTTCTTCTAAATATTCAATGGCTTCTTTTTTTGTACTACCATCATCTACTATAATCCATTCCCATGATTCAAATGTCTGATTTAATACACAATTTATAGTTTGATTCATGTCTTCATTTGAATTATAATATGATGTAATTATTGAAACCAATGGTACATCTATACTTATCTTTGCTTTTTCCTTTTCTAGTTTTTTGCCTGGTTGCTTGTCATATTTCCAAAAAAAATTATCATCTATCATACTTTATCCTTGTTTTAATATATTTTCAAAAAAATCTTTATATTGTTTACATACTATTGTCCAATCAAATTTCTTTACTTGTTCCATATTTTCCTTTGATATAGCACTTAGTTCTTTTTTGTTTTCAAATAATAATTTTATTTTATTTTTTAGACATTCTTTTGACCTTTCTTCCATAATGTATTTTTTCTCAAGTTCTCCAAGTGCTTCTCTTGCTACTCCAACATCTGTTGTTATTACTGGTATTCCCATTGCCATTGACTCTAATATTGTTAGTGGTGTTCCTTCTTCTTTTGATGCACATATATACACACTAATTTTATTATAAAACTTCGGCATTTCTTCTTGTGGAATCATTTTTATATTTCTGTCAGCTAATTCAAGTTCTATATTATAGCCTTCTTCTTTCAGTTCAGCTATCGCTGGTTTTATTATTCCTTCAACGCCTTTCATGTCGTCATCATTATCAGAGTCCTTGAATTTGCTATTTCCAACCCAACCAGCAATAATTGTTTCTGTATTTTCATTAAATCTTTCAAGATTTTGTGGGAAATATTTTGTCAAATCTACGCCATCATGTATAACTGCTTCTGGTTTATTTCCTTTTTTATTATATATTTCTAATAGTTTGTTTGAAGTTACCATATAGTGTGGTGTATATCTCATTATCACATCTGTTCTCCAAGCTTCTTCTCCTCTTAAATATAAGTGGTCACATATAGCAAAACTTATTTTTTTACTATATATGTATTCCTTTTTGAACTCTTCGTAAGACATACCATAATATTCTTCCACATGTTTTTTGGTTCCTTCCTTATCAATAAGACTTATATAGCCCCTCCACAAAAAGTGAATTAAGTCATATTCTTTGCAAAATACAAACAGTCTTGCCATATTCCCTTCAAATAACCTACCTGGTATTATATCAATGTCAAAATATTCGCTTAGGTTCTTTTTTATTTGATGAGCAATATTATCAAATGCCCATCCTTCAGTATCAATTATAAGTGCAATTTTCTTTTTATCCATAATTATCTCCTAATTATTTTTTTGATTTTTTGCATTGCTTTATAGCTTCTTGAGTATAAGATCGAATCTAATTTTTTTTGTATTTCCTTTTCTTCATTTCTTATACTCTCCACTTCTCTTTGCCTTTGTTGTTCTTTTTCATCCAATTGCATTTTATGTTCTATTTCTTTTTGTTTTTGTTCAGCTTTTAGCCTATCACAATATTCTTTTATTAATTCATTTTCCTTTTGTAAAGTTTTTATTAATATTTCTCTATTATCCATATTACAATTCCTCTGCAAATCTTCTTTCCAATTTTCTAAATATCATATATCCCACTATGCATAGTGTAATTCCCATTACTAAGCATATTACTAATCCTTTTGGATCTGGTGGCATTTTGTTATAAAATATATTTCTATATGCTTCTATAAGATATGACATTGGATTTATTTTTACTATCCATTGTAGCTCAGCTGGTACTGCTGATGAAGCATATACAATTGGTGTTGCGTAAAATAGTAATTGTATAAGTATTCCTA
This sequence comes from uncultured Clostridia bacterium, assembly GCA_934162535.1. Taxonomy (GTDB): domain Bacteria; phylum Bacillota; class Clostridia; order TANB77; family CAG-508; genus CAG-269. Next base: position 44,194 of record CAKPJC010000002.1, read on the forward strand.
ATAGATGTAGTAAATCTCTAAAATACACACTAAAACTTGATACTATAAATGCAAATCCAATTGAAACTATGTATTGAATTGCAACTATTACAAAGTACCATAATATATTAAATGATAACCCTATTCCTCCAAATATTGTGAATCCTAAAATAATTATTGTTGATATTAGGAAGTTTACTCCTTCGCTTGTAACTACTGAAATTGGTAGTATTTCCCTTGGGAAATATACCTTTTTTATTATATTTCCATTATCTATTATTGATGCTGCTCCTCTTAATATTACAGCAGAAAAATATTGCCATGGTATTAATCCACAACATAAGTATACAGTATAGTTAGGTATCTCACTTTTTAATATTATTTGAAATACAAATGCATATACTGCTATTTGTAAAAGGGGATTTATAAAAGACCATAATATCCCTAAAAATGATTTTTTATATTTTCCTCCTATATCTTTTTTTATATTTGTTTTTAATAACTCTCTATAATTATATAAATCTTTAAATATAGTCATGATATATATTCCTCTCTATCTAGTCTCTTTTAAATATTCTTCTATTACTTCTTCTGAATTTCCATCCATTCTTATTTCTCCATTGCTTAGCCATACTGATCTATCGCAAAAGTCTTTTACAGTTCCTAAGCTGTGTGTTACAAATACCATTGTTTTGCCTTCATCTTTTAGTTCTTTCATTTTTGCTATACATTTATCCTGAAAGTGTTGATCCCCAACTGCCAACACCTCATCTACTAGTAGTATGTCGGCTTCTACATTTATTGCTACAGCAAATGCAAGCCTCATATACATACCTGATGAATATGTTCTAACAGGATTGTCTATATAAGCTCCTAATTCTGAAAATTCGATTATCTTATCTATTCTATTATCTATTTGTTCTTTTGTTAGTCCAAATATTGATGCATTAAAATATATGTTTTCTCTTCCTGTAAAGTCTGGATGAAAACCAGCTCCTAATTCCAGTAATGATGTAAGTTTACCATTTACTGTTATTTTCCCTTTGTTAGGATATATAATTTTAGTCATAAGTTTTAAAAGTGTAGATTTTCCACTTCCATTTACTCCTATTAGTCCAACAGCTTCTCCGTTTTTTATTGTTAAACTAACATTTTTTAAAACTTCTCTTTTTTCTTTTTTATTTCTGTTCCAGAATAATATTTTTTCTTTTAAACTATTGGCTTTATCCATATATATGTTAAATGATTTATACACATTTTCTACTATTATTCTATCTTCTCTTTTATCTTCTTGCATCTTTTTACACCTTTCCTTATTAATATTTTATATAATACACTAAATTATCTATTAAGTCAAATATTTTTATATTTTTTTTATTTATTTTTTAAGAAAAAAGAGCCCCTATTTTCTAGGATGCTCTTTCTTTGTTATAATTGCAAAAAATATTATTAAAATGATTGCTCCACCTATATATATATACATCTTTTTATTTGTCTTCTCTTCTTGTCTTTCTACATTTATTACATATGTCGTAGTTTTAGCTTCATCATTATTGCTCTTAACCTTTATAATTATTTTGTTTTTTCCAACTTGTAATTCTTCTGTTCCTTGTGTTTCTATATAATTATTGTCATCTGTTTTACTTTCTATATATAGACTTGTTATTTCATTTTTTACATCCACATTATATTCATATTTATCAGAAGCAAATGAAGGTTTTATTTTTTCAAGTTCTTTTTCTCCTGTTTTAATATTTATACCATATATCTGTAATTCAGTTAATTTTAGTTCAGATTGCTTAAATGGTAGTTCAATATTTAGATTATAAATCTGAACATTTCCATTTTCAGCTGTAACAACAATTCGTAATTCATTAATTCCATCTTCAAGCTCAACTTCCCCTGCACCTTCTACTTTAGCCTTTTCGTCTTCAGGTTCAGCAATTATCTTTATTTTCTTATTATTGTTATCATTTAATTTTACATTATAATCAACGTATTGTCTATTAAACTGTGGTTCAAGTTGTGCATTTTCAATTTTTAATGTTTTTAGAAAATTGTTACTTGATTCTCCTTTATATTCATATATTTCTTCGCTCTTTTTGCTTTTTTCTTCATCTGCTTCCTCATCAGAATAATCTGCTCGTCCTTTATTATCTGGTGGGTATTCTAAATCATAAAATTCAGCATATGAAAATGTAGGTAATAAAAAAGTTCCAATTATCATCATTACTATTATTAATTTTCTTATTTTCTTCATATAAATTTCCTCTTATTTTAGGTATTCTGACGAGATAAATGCTTGTGTTCCATCATTTAATGCTACTCTATCCCAACTAATACCCCCTATATAATATTTTCCAGTATTTATGCTTGTTACTTCTGTTCCACTTGGTACAGATCTTATTATATCCAAGTTTGTGCTTGGTCCTATTCTTGCATTTACTCCCATTCCACTTTCCGTTCTTACTGTCTTTTTAATATTGCAATTAGTTCTATCTGAGATAAATTCCAAATAATCTCCAGAAACATATCCTATTGTTCCACTATCTGTTACTACTTGTTGCCAATTTCCATTTAATGCTCTTTTTACTGACAATAGCTCTGTTCCATTTGATAATTTTTCTAAAACTGATGACCTCGTATTTGGTTCAGCTCTAACTTTTAGATGTGATGATACATCTATAACTCTTACATCCATTGGTCCTGAATTCAATTTAACATCTGGTTGTGATGATGACGTTCCTGATGGTTTTGCAATAGGTTCAGTTGGCATATTCTCATATACAGGAATAATAAATGTGAATTTAGAATTTGCTTTTCCTGTTCCTATATAACAACTTGCCAAAGTCCTTGCTTCACTATATGCTGCTGAGACATTTTGCATATATTCATGTGAAAATAATGATGTTCCATTTCTTGTATCTATATCAAATTTGTTTTGATATAACGTGTTTTGATAATTTTCTAACCATCTTGATTTTAAAAAGTCTATTCCACCTATTATTGCTTTTTCCATTGAATCCCATCCATATGTTTTTGCAGTTGCTAACGCTGTGTCATAGTCTTTTCCAAGTCTAGCACCAATGTTAAATGGATTATAATATGTTTTACCATCTCCACCGTTCATTCCGGTTCCTATTGTTGTTCCTTTTCTGCCTTGTTCTTGGAATAATCTTGCTATTACATAATATGGATTTACATTTTGTTTATAACATGCATTATTTATATCATAAGAATAGTTTGCCAAAAATGTTCCTTTAACTTGCTTTTGTATTCCTTCTAGTGTTACACTCTCAGACACATATCCATTCAAATCCAAAAATTGAAATATATCTACTTCATTTAAAAAATTTCTTGCATCCATAAAATATGCAATTCCATTATATGATGCTGAATACCATACCCCTGAACTGTATGGATTATTTGCTATCCAATCTCCTCTATAAGATCTTGTATCTACAAGACAATTTGTTTTTGTAGAATATTCTCCATCTACCACATAATTAAAGTCTAGCCCAGTATATAATATTTCAAAGTTCCAATCAGGATGTGCTGTTTTCAAAGTGTCTAATTTTTGTTTTATTCCTGGATATTTGCTTTCATTAATATATATTCCAGCACTTTCTATTCTAAATAATTGGTTACTATATAAATAAACATTATCTAATTTTAAATCTGTTCCATTTGTTGCTTTAGTATCAGGTATATTTATACATTGTCCTGTTGTTTTTGATACTATACTATAATATTGTCCATCTACATATTTTAGAATCCATTTTTGATTATCATTTGAATAATCAGTATCATACTGTTTTACACTTGTTCCATCTGCCTGTACAGCTTTATCTGAATTTATATTTATTATAAAATAATATCCATCTTTATAGACAAAATTAAATTGTTGTTGTGAACCATTAACATATTTCCATATTTGTACAATTCCACCATTTTCTTTGCTTCCAGCTTCTATGTCAAATCCAACTGTTGTATCTAATTTAGTCAAAATTTTATATAACCCTTCATCTATCCATCTTATGCTTTTATCTTCTTGTCTTATAAGACTAAATGTTTGTGCCGGTGTTCCGTTTTTTGTGTATATTTGTACATTTCCTCCAACATTTGTATTACCATTTTGTATGTCTAAGCTTAGACCACTTTTCTTTGATATAATGCTATATGTGTCATTTTCTATATTATGTCTTATTATCCACTTTTGGGCATCTGTTCCATTGTATTTATATTGCCATACATTTGTGCCTATTTCTGTTCCTCCATTTTGTACATCTAATACATTTCCTGAGTTTATTGACCTTATTATATAATATCCTTTTCCGTCTGGTATAATGTTAAATTCGTTTCTTATTGTGTCTGATGTATTTCCTAATTGTATATTTGCTCCCATTTCTCTTGACTCGTCTTTTACATCAAATGATACATTTTTATTTGATGATACTACTATTTTATATGTTCCTTCTTCAACATATTCTTCTGCATTTGTTATTGAAACTCCTACTATGTTGAACTTTTGCTTTGCTGTTTCTGTTTTACTTCTTATTTCTATATTTCCATTGTTCTCAGTTAAATATAAATTACTCTTTTTGTTTATAAAGCTATAACTTCCATCGCTATTTTTTTCTATTTTCCATCTTTGTGCATCAGTATAATTCCCTGTATATTGCCATATATTTGTTCCTTCTGTTATTCCTCCACTTTGGGCATCTAATACTTTTTCTGAATCCATTCCTTCTATTGTATAATATCCATCATCTTTGTTATATTTTAGCTTGAATTTTTTATGGAAATTATCTACTTCTGTCCAATTTTCTGTTTTTATATTTGCTTCGTTTTCTCTTGATGCTCCATTTACTGCTATTACATTATTTGTATTTTTTACTGTTTCTATCTTATATATTCCATCTTCTATTGTTTTTGGTGCTATATTTTCTAGTGATATTATTTTAAACTTTTGCTCTGGTATATTTTTTCCTGTATTTATTTGAATATTACTATTTTCATCACTTAAATATAATCCACTTTTTTTATTTATGAAACTATAACTTCCATCTTTATTTTTTTGTATTTCCCACTTTTGGGCATCTGTTCCATTTTGGTTGTATTGCCATATATTTGTACCATCTTTTGTTCCTCCATTTTGTGCATCTAATGCTTTTCCTGAGTTTGTTGATTCTATTGTATAGAATCCACTTGTTTTGTCATATGTTAATCTAAATTTATTTTTTTCATTATTTCTGTTTACCCATTCTCCTAATCGTACATTTGCTCCTAATTCATTTGAACCATTTTCTATTTCTATTGCCATATGGATTTTACTATTATCAAACATTGATATTCTGTATATTCCATTTTCAATATACTGTTCTGGCTTTTCTTTTACTTTTTCTAATTCAAATTTTTGTCTATTCTTTCCTGTTTTCTCATATATTTGTACTGTTTCTCCTTCTGATGTCTTTTCTCCAAGATCTAAGTATAGCTCGCTTTTCTTGTTCATAAAACTATAACTTCCATCGCTGTTCTTTTCTATCTTCCATCTTTGTGCATCTGTATAATTTCCTGTATATTGCCATATTTTTGTCCCATTTGTCATTCCACCATTTTGTGCATCTAGTACTTTTTCTGTACTTACTGATTTTATTGTGTAATATCCATCATCTTCATTATATGTTATTTTGAATTTTCTTTGTGTATTACTTATTTCTTCTGTCCATTTTCCTGTCTCTATCATTATTCCATTTTCTTTTGTTGTTTCTCTTGTTTGTAGTACTATATTATTATTTTCTTTTGTTGAAATTTTGTATACTCCATCTTCTATTGTTCTTTCTTCTTTATTATCCAAACATATTAGTTTGAATTTTTGCTCATTTTTATTTTCATCTTTATTTAATTGTATGTTTCCATTTTCTACACTTATATATAATCCACTCTTTTTAGATGAAATGCTATAGCTTCCATCTTCATTTTTTTGTAGTTTCCATTTTTGAGCATCTGTTCCATTGTATTTATATTGCCATACATTTGTCCCTTCTGTTGTTCCTCCATTTTGTGAGTCTAATACTTTTCCTGAATTTGCTGATTTTATTATATAACTTTCATCTGTTTTATCATATTCTATTATAAATTTGTTTTTTTCATTATTTTTATTTACCCATTCTCCTATTTGTACATTTGCTCCTAGTTCTTTTGACCCGTTTTCTACTTCCATTGCCATATGGCAATTTTTATTTTCAAACATTGATATTCTATATGTTCCATCTTTTATTAATTGATTAGTTTCAACCACATTTTCTTCGTCATTACTATTATTTTCTTCAATCGCATTTTTCGTGTTTTCTTCTTCATCTGTTTTTACTTCAGTATTATTTAATTCTTGATTATTATTTTCAGATTTCTTCGAGTTTTCAACTTTTTCTTCTTCAATATTAATCTTATCCTCATTTTCGTCGTTTGCATAGCTAACTATTCCAATTCCTGATAATGCTACATTTCCTAAAAATACCATTAGGATTAATAATACTTCTATTTTTTTCTTCATTGTCTTTCTCCCTTCTTTTGAATTATATAATTACATTTTCAATGATTTCACTTATAATGTCCTTTTCATTTTGCTTATTTTTACTATTTGTTGTTATTATAAGTATAGTTTTATTTTCCATTTCAATATATTCGAGTGGTGTATATGGATCCATATCTTCAAATGGATATTCGATAATTTCTCCTGTAACCTCGTCTATTGAATAAAATTTGTTATTTATGTCTACAACAAATAATTTGTTACTTGAAATTATTTGTTGTAGTTTTTTATCATTATCATTTGCTTCTATTTGATTTTCTATAATCAAAAATCCATTATCATTAATTTTGTATTCTGATTTGGTAATTAGTTTTAACATTTCTAAAAATCTGTCTCTTGATTCCACATTCACCCATATTCCACTGCCTTTTGGTTCACTTTCCAATAGTTTGTCTATTTCTGAATATTCTGGTTTGTCATTTTTTATTATCCCAGCTAATGCAATTGAATATCTTATTTCAGGTTTTATTGTCAAGACTTTTCTTCCATCATATTCTTCCTGAATAGTATATATATGACTATTTCCTGTTATCCCTAACTGTTCTTTTAACTGTTCTACTTGCTCTTGTTGTTCACGTTCTTCTTTGTTGTTACTGTTTAAATTTTTATTTGCAAAAAATATCATAAATATAATAATAATTAGTATAAGTATTACGAATAATATTTTTTTGTTCACTTCCATTTTACCTTTCTACATATTTCTTAACATTTTTAGTGTTGCATTAATGTATTTTTCAGCAAACCCATCTCTTTCAACTTGAGCTGAATTTGAAACTTCTGGCATCTCTATTAATGCTGAACGTGCTGTTCTTCCTTTGCATCCTAAGTTAGCTCTTGCCCAATTAACTAAATATCCTGAACCATACGTATATATTTGTTTTGACATTCCAAATTCGTTTCTATAGTATTCTCCAATTTCAGAATCTCCTATTGCTTCATTTAGCCATCCATGTAAATCTATTAGTATTGTTTGTCCATTTGTTGCTTTTTTGTTTAATAAGAAATCTCTCAAAGCTGTTGATTCATAACTTTGGAAAGGTGCTGTTCCATTGTAATTTCTTGTTCTTGTTGTTGGAACATATCCTGTACTCCAACATCTATTTACGTCAATTCCTTTATTTTTTGGTGCGTCACTATATAGCCCTGTTCTTCCTGGACCATTATTTGTGTATCCATGATATTCTCCATCTGGATTCACTGACGGAAAAATATATATTGTCCATTTTTCTGCTAAACTTATATCTTGTATTTCTATTAATTTTTCTTTGAATTTTTCAGCAATTCTTGTTAATTCTTGTCCATCAAAATCCCATAAATCCTCAAATCCATGAACTGCAAATGTAGTAAATAGTACATTTGGCCCATCTCCTATTTTGTAAAATCTTAATAGGCTTCCTCTTGAATCTCCTATAACTTTTAATCCACTTTCGCCATAGTATCCTGTTTCAAGTTTTACTCTTTCTATTTCTTGTATTTTAAATATTTGATTATTATTTTTTGTGTATTCACTCATTCTCAAATCTACACCATTTGATGAATCATTATTAGGTATACATATACATTGGTTTGAGCTTTTTGCTATTATGCTAAAATAATCCCCATTAATGTATTCTAATTTCCATTTTTGGTTATCATTTGAATAATCAATGTCGTATTGTCTTATTTCATTTGATACTACTTGTAACGCTTTTCCTGAATTTTTATTTATTATAAAATAATATCCATCTTTATAAGCTAAACTGAATTGTTGTTGTGGACCTCTAACATATTTCCATATTTGTACAATACCACCATTTTCTTTGCTTCCAGCTTCTATATCAAATCCAATCTTTTCATTTAGATTTGTTAAAAATTTATATTCATTATCTTCAATCCATCTTTCTGATTTTTTCTCTTGTTTTATGAAGCTAAATGTTTGTGCTGGTGTTCCGTTTTTTGTGTATATTTGTACATTTCCTCCAACATTTGTATTACCATTTTGTATGTCTAAGCTTAGACCACTTTTCTTTGATATAATGCTATATGTGTCATTTTCTATATTATGTCTTATTATCCACTTTTGGGCATCTGTTCCATTGTATTTATATTGCCATACATTTGTGCCTATTTCTGTTCCTCCATTTTGTACATCTAATACATTTCCTGAGTTTATTGACCTTATTATATAATATCCTTTTCCGTCTGGTATAATGTTAAATTCGTTTCTTATTGTGTCTGATGTATTTCCTAATTGTATATTTGCTCCCATTTCTCTTGACTCGTCTTTTACATCAAATGATACATTTTTATTTGATGATACTACTATTTTATATGTTCCTTCTTCAACATATTCTTCTGCATTTGTTATTGAAACTCCTACTATGTTGAACTTTTGCTTTGCTGTTTCTGTTTTACTTCTTATTTCTATATTTCCATTGTTCTCAGTTAAATATAAATTACTCTTTTTGTTTATAAAGCTATAACTTCCATCGCTATTTTTTTCTATTTTCCATCTTTGTGCATCAGTATAATTCCCTGTATATTGCCATATATTTGTTCCTTCTGTTATTCCTCCACTTTGGGCATCTAATACTTTTTCTGAATCCATTCCTTCTATTGTATAATATCCATCATCTTTGTTATATTTTAGCTTGAATTTTTTATGGAAATTATCTACTTCTGTCCAATTTTCTGTTTTTATATTTGCTTCGTTTTCTCTTGATGCTCCATTTACTGCTATTACATTATTTGTATTTTTTACTGTTTCTATCTTATATATTCCATCTTCTATTGTTTTTGGTGCTATATTTTCTAGTGATATTATTTTAAACTTTTGCTCTGGTATATTTTTTCCTGTATTTATTTGAATATTACTATTTTCATCACTTAAATATAATCCACTTTTTTTATTTATGAAACTATAACTTCCATCTTTATTTTTTTGTATTTCCCACTTTTGGGCATCTGTTCCATTTTGGTTGTATTGCCATATATTTGTACCATCTTTTGTTCCTCCATTTTGTGCATCTAATGCTTTTCCTGAGTTTGTTGATTCTATTGTATAGAATCCACTTGTTTTGTCATATGTTAATCTAAATTTATTTTTTTCATTATTTCTGTTTACCCATTCTCCTAATCGTACATTTGCTCCTAATTCATTTGAACCATTTTCTATTTCTATTGCCATATGGATTTTACTATTATCAAACATTGATATTCTGTATATTCCATTTTCAATATACTGTTCTGGCTTTTCTTTTACTTTTTCTAATTCAAATTTTTGTCTATTCTTTCCTGTTTTCTCATATATTTGTACTGTTTCTCCTTCTGATGTCTTTTCTCCAAGATCTAAGTATAGCTCGCTTTTCTTGTTCATAAAACTATAACTTCCATCGCTGTTCTTTTCTATCTTCCATCTTTGTGCATCTGTATAATTTCCTGTATATTGCCATATTTTTGTCCCATTTGTCATTCCACCATTTTGTGCATCTAGTACTTTTTCTGTACTTACTGATTTTATTGTGTAATATCCATCATCTTCATTATATGTTATTTTGAATTTTCTTTGTGTATTACTTATTTCTTCTGTCCATTTTCCTGTCTCTATCATTATTCCATTTTCTTTTGTTGTTTCTCTTGTTTGTAGTACTATATTATTATTTTCTTTTGTTGAAATTTTGTATACTCCATCTTCTATTGTTCTTTCTTCTTTATTATCCAAACATATTAGTTTGAATTTTTGCTCATTTTTATTTTCATCTTTATTTAATTGTATGTTTCCATTTTCTACACTTATATATAATCCACTCTTTTTAGATGAAATGCTATAGCTTCCATCTTCATTTTTTTGTAGTTTCCATTTTTGAGCATCTGTTCCATTGTATTTATATTGCCATACATTTGTCCCTTCTGTTGTTCCTCCATTTTGTGAGTCTAATACTTTTCCTGAATTTGCTGATTTTATTATATAACTTTCATCTGTTTTATCATATTCTATTATAAATTTGTTTTTTTCATTATTTTTATTTACCCATTCTCCTATTTGTACATTTGCTCCTAGTTCTTTTGACCCGTTTTCTACTTCCATTGCCATATGGCAATTTTTGCTTTCAAACATTGATATTCTATATGTTCCACTTATCTCTTCACTATTTTCACTCTCTGCATAGCTATATTGAGTGCTTAGCAGATTTATGCTTAGTAAAAATATTATTGTAATAATCAATACTGGCATCTTTTTTATCATTATCAAATCATTCCCTTCGTTAATATTACAACAAGTTTCATTGTTTCTTTTTCTTTTCTTCTCTTATTTTTTTATACATATAATAAGCTGATAAAATAAAATGTTTTATAGCATACAACCTTTTTCTTATAATTACTCCCGTCATATCTCTATCTAATATTTCCTTGAAATAATTATAATATCCAAAAGGATATTTCTCATATTGTTCCATAATGTTTCTCGTATATCCATCTTCTTGATATTCACATATCATAATTGGTTTATTCACGCAAAACATTTGGTAGCCAATATCCATTTGATGGTACATTCTTGCTTCTGTAACAAACTTTTCTCCATGTTCAAGCTGATGCATAAACCTCTTTCTTATTTCTGTATAAAATACAAGTGCCTTTTCTCCTGTTTCTCCTTCTTTGAAATATAAATCAAACATTGTTGTCATATCATTTTTAAAGTCATTTCCCATATTATTTCCCTTTGAATCATATTTCAAAAAACACATTGCATATAGTGCTTCATCATAGTTATCATGTTCTTTGTATGCTTCTTGTATTATTTTAAATGCGTCATCTGTAAAATAATCATCTGAATCACATTCAATCCATAATTCTCCTGTTACATTTGGAGCTAATGAGTTTATTGCAGACATTTTCCCCTGATTTTCTTGATAGAAGTATCTTACATCTATTTTTTCTCTTTTAACAAATTTTTCTACAACTTCCTTTGTATTGTCTGTTGAGCCATCATCCATTATAAGCCATTCTACTTCCACATCTTCTGTTTCAGATGTCATATTTCTAATTAAACTATTATAAATTCTCTCCAAAAATTTTCCTCTATTATAGGTTGCTGTTAATACAGATATTTTCATTTTACTATTCCCCCAAGATTTCTTCTATTTTTTTTATGATTTTTTTATTATCATATTTATTTAGCGAGTTGGTTTCAATCGCTTTTTTATTTTTTTGTAATATTATGTTTCTTAACTTATTATAAATTCCATTCTCACTATTTTCTATAGTTTCAGCATATTCATATCCTTCAACAGCTTCTCTTGCAGCCGTATCTGTAATTAATATGTTTTTTTCTAATATTTTTGCTTCTTCGAGGACCATTCCATAGCCTTCAAAATACGATAGTAAACAAAAATAGTCAGCATTTTTTATGTATGGATATGGATTTTCTTTTTTTCCCAGTAATATAAATGTTTCTTCAACATTGTTGTTTTTTATCATTCCATTTATTTTGTTATATTCTGGGCCATCTCCAACAACCCAAATTTTATGTTTGAGCCCTTCTTTTATAAGTTTGCTATGTACATTTACTAGTCTATCTATCCCTTTTTGTTCTACTAATCTAGCTACTGTTACAAAATTTAATTCATTTTTTTCAAATTTTTCTTTTATCGGTTCTTTTGATTTTTTGATTATATTTTCTGCATTTATGTAATTATATACTACTTCTTTTTTTATTTCATTATTTTTGTATATTTTTTCAAAATTTTCTTTGTTATCTTTACTAACAAATATTAGTCTATCAAATTTATTATAAATTCTTTCATCAACCATTTTCTTGATTTTTGATTTTAAGCTGTTTCCAAATACCTTGCTTATATCATTATGTATCCATGCTATTTTTTTCACATTATTGTTTCTTACACTTATAAGTCTTGTAACAGGGCCTTCTAAAAATGCTATTTCAATATCAAAATTTTCTTTTATATATTTTTCATATATTTTTTTCTTTTTCAACCAAACTCTCAGTGGTATTATCATTTTCTGAATTTTACTCAGTTCCTTATATTGTTTGTCATATAAGGATTTAAGTTTTATCTTTTCTGATAAATTTTTTTCAAATTCACCATGTGGATATATTGTAAAAATTGTTATTTCATATTTTTCACATAGCTCATTCGCTAAGTCCACTAGCACTTTTTCTGCTCCACCTATTGTTAGGCTTGTTATTGCAAATAGTACTTTCTTCAATTTCGATTCTCCTCTCTTGAAATATCTATTTACTTTCACACTTTTTTGTTATTAGTAATGTGTTTATTAATATTATTATCATTGTTGTTGATGCATTGAAAAATATATATCCAGATAAGAATGATAATGCAAATGCCATTCCTCCTCCAAATAAAAGCATTATTTCTCCAACATCTGCTTCTCTAATATTTTTGATAGCTCTATATACTGAATATCCATATATTATTAAAAATGGCATTAAGTATAATATAAATCCATATATTCCAAAGTTAATTAATATCGCTACAAACTCCATTTCTAATATCATTTCAAAATATTGTGAAACATACCCATTTCCAAATAATATATATATTGGATTTGCTTGATATTTCATAAGTTGAGTATTATATATCAATTGTAATGTTCTCATTTGCTCAACAGATAGGTTCTTCGCAGTTGCAATTTCATCAAGTTTTATTACTGCCTTTTGTTGTGCTTCACTCATAAAGCCTTCTTCAAGCATTTTTTCTTCTATTTGTTTTTTTATTTCTGCTAAGTCTCCAGTAATATGTATAGTTTCGTTTGATGTTTCATCTACAACCTCATTTGCCATTTCTTTTACTTTTTGCCTTCTGTCTAATGTCGTTGAGCCTACTACATTAATTAGTGCAATTATTGCTACTATTCCTATTACAGCAATTGTTCCTGTTATTATCAATGTTTCTTTTACTTTATTTTTATGTATAAGATTGTATATTACTTGTGTTATTCCATATAGTCCTATTACAAGGCAAAATCCATATAATCCCACTCTTGTTCCTATTAGAGTCATTAAAAATATTCCAATAAAAATTATTACAATGCTTGTCCATATTTTTGTTTTCTTATTAATTGTTTTTTTACCAAATATTCCTGTTAATATAAATAATGATAATATCAATATTGCACTTAGACTATTGCCTGATTCAAACCATCCTTTTAATCCTATTTTTTCCTCTAAATATGTATGTGATGATGTTCCTGTTATAATTGCTAAATATATTGATAATATGTATATACTAATTGATATTAGTATACATTTTAATAATGTGTCATTATTTTTTTCTTTTGAGAATACATATATAAATGTGTATAAACTTAATACCATAAATGTGTAATTAACTAAATATTGTAGTTCATGTATCATTCCACTATATGAGCTTCCATTTTTTACTGTTTGGAATATATATATATGTACAATTGAATATATAGCATATGTTACACCTGCTAATATAAAAATTTTTCTCTGTTTTTTATCACTTATAAAAATATACAAACAAGCTATAAGTATAAATATTGGTCTTATTAGTGTTGATGGCGATATTTTGGTTTCCATTGTATTTCTGAATATAAAGCTCATGCAATCTAATATAGGGCTAATTATAATATATAAATATAATAATGTTTTTATATTTATTTTTTCTTTTAGTTTTAATATTTTTTCCATTTTTCTCCCTCTTATATTTTGTTTATTACATTTGAATATATTTTTATTGTGTTTTTGTTTATTGTTTTTATATACAAATTCTTTATTGTATGATGTTTATTTAAAATATTATTTTCTTTCCATTCTGGAAATACTTTATTCAAATTATTCCACGTTTTTTCTACCAGTTCTAATCTTGTTCTTTTGTCTTTTATTTTTGATATTCTTTTCAGTGAGCTACATAAAAGGTATCTAGTATATGTATATTCTAATTCTTGTTGAAATTTTTCATATATATTTTTTTCTTTATAATATTTTATAACATTGTCTAGTACTGTAAACATTTCTTCATTCTTTTTATTTTGAGAATTAGATATAGAATTTGCTCTTTGTACATAGTGTATAAATGGTTTTCTTACAAATGACATTTTTTCTATATATGGTAGTATTTTATAAAATCCTTCTACATCTTCATATCTAAGTCCAACAGAAAATCTTGCTTCTGGGTGTTTTATATATAGTTCTCTTTTTATAAGTTTGTTCCATGCAACAACTCTGGCTCTTAGTAGCATCTCTTTTTGATTACTATATTCTTCTCCAATGTCCTTTTTCTTTTTATCAGGATATTCCCACCAAAAATCACATTCTACCATGTCACTTTCTTCTTGTTTTGCTTTTTCATACATTTCTTCATACATTGTTGGTTCTACATAATCATCTGAGTCAAGAAATGCTATATATTCCCCTATAGCATATTGTATTCCATAATTTCTTGCATCGCCTAATCCTCCATTTGGTTTTTCGTAATACTTTATTTTTGTAGGATATTTTTGCTCAAATTCTTTTGCAATTTTTTCTGATTTGTCTTTGCTTCCATCATTGACTAATATTATTTCTATTTCTTTTAGTGTTTGATTTACTAGTGATATTAGACATTTTTCTATGTATTTTTCCACATTATAGAATGGCACTATAACCGATACTTTTATCATTCTTATCTTCCCTTTCTCAAGGCATAGTTATTATCTCATTTTTAAGTATAAACTAGTACTTGTTTTTAATATCATTCTTTTTATTAGTTGTTTCATGTTTCTTGATTTAATGTTTTTGTACATTTTTCTTTTCTTTATTTGTTTTAAGTATTCTTTTCTATCTTTTTTTTTCAGCTCATTCGCCTTTAATATTGTAGCATTTGTAAAATATATTTTTATATTTTCAATTGCTCTTTTACTTAGTTTTATATTTTCTATCTTTTTTATCATTTGGTCATATTGAAATAGTGTCTGTTCTGCTCTTTCTACTATTTTTTTATAATCGGCTGTCCTTGTTATGCTTTCCTTTCCTTGTACATAATTATATAAATAGTATGGTGTTGATACAATGCTTTTTGCTGTTATTATTATAAAAGGAATTAATCCAAAGTCTTCATGGTATTTACCAATAAACTCAAATTTATTTCTTGTGAATATTTCTTTTTTTATTATATATACACATGGTGAAACTAGCATAACGTCTTCGCCATATAATTTTTCAAATGCTTCTTCTCCTGTTGTTTTTTCAAATACAGGTCCATCAAATCTTCCTATTATTTCTCCTCTTTCATCTACTTTTTGTAATTTGAACTTTATTACTTCTATACCATTTTCTATATATTTATTTAATTTTTCAAGTGTATGTATATCTATATAGTCATCTGAATCTATATACATTATATATTCTGATTTGGCAACATTAAGTCCATAATTTCTTGTGTCTGATACTCCTGTATTTTCTTTTTTGTAGTATTTGATGATGTTTGGATATTTATCTTGGTATTTCATTATTATTTCTTCCGAATTGTCTGTCGAACCATCATTTACTATTACTATTTCTATATCTTGCATTGTTTGGTTTACAAGAGATTCTAAACATTTGTCAAGTTTATTTGCAGTATTATATACTGGTACTATTATACTTACTTTGCTCATCTTTTCCCTTTCTGTAGCTAGTCAATTTATTGTTAAAACATTTCTTCTATTTTTTTTAATATTTTTTCGTTGTATTCTTTATAATTGAATTCTTCTTTTATTTTATATCCATTTTCTATTATTTTTTTCATTTTATTCGCTATATCTTCTGGGTCTTTTTCTGTAGTGTATCCATATTTTCCTTCTATTTCTTCATAATCTGAAACTTTTGTTGTTATTATTGGTTTTTCTAATGTCATGCTTTCAAGAAATACTACGGGGTATCCCTCATAATCTGATGTTAGTATTACACAGTCTGAAATTGCAATATATGGATATGGGTTTTGCTTTCTTCCTAAAAATTTTATTTGCTCTTCTAATTTGTATTTTTTTACTAAATCTTTATATTGTTGTGTGTCTTCTCCATCTCCCACAAACAATATTCTAAATTCTTCTTCTTTTTCTTTGAGTATTTTTGCTGACTCTATTATTCTTGTTAATTTTTTTTGACATTCTTGATGTCTACCTACATTTATAAATGTTGTTATTTTTTCTTTTTTTTCATCAATTTTTTCTTGTGCCAGTTTTTCAATTTTTTCTCCATCTATAAGGTTATTGCATACTTCTGTCTTTTTTTCTGCATTTGGAAATACTGATAAAAACGTATCTCTTCCTTCCTTTGATACAAATACAATCTTTTTGAATTTTTTGTACTTTTTTTCTTCAAAAAACTTTTTCATTTTATCTATGTCATTTTTAAATAAAGTTAGATAATCTGCATGTGCCCATAAATATTGATTTTTTGAAGCTATTCTTGCAACAAATGCAGATGAGTTTGAATATGTTGCAAATGATGCTGAAAAGTCATATTTGTTTTTGTATTTTAATATAAATTTTACTCTTTTTATAAGATTTTTTGCTTTTCTTTTTATTATGTTTTTATCCTCTTCTGGTGTATATGTTATTATTTTTATTTTGGGGTTTAATTCGTTTAAAAATATCCCACCTTTTTTTTCAAGTACAAGTGTTATATCATATTCTTTCTGTTGTAGTTTGTTTAGCAATATCACAAGTGCTTTTTCTATTCCTCCAACATCTAATGAATATGCCGAAAACAATATTTTTTTCATTTTTCATCATTCCCTATTTGTTTTTTTACAATATATCATATTTCCTATTTTTTCTCAATAAATTAACAAAAAAAAATAAAATATTTGTAATTTTATGTAAATTGTGCTATAATAATTATATAGTGCTCATTTGCACATTGAAAAATTATTGAAAGGTGGTATTATACCATGAAGCAGATTCTTCTTACTGAGTGTGGACTCGACACACGCACCATCAACGCCTGCCATCGGCATCGGCTCGTAACCCTCGATGATTTCGCAGAATTATCGAGAAAGGAGCAAGCAAATATCAGAAACTTGGGGACACTCGGACTCGAAAAGATTCGGGATAAGTGCCGTGAAATGGGTCTCCCAGAACACACAGCACTGGCTAAAAGAGCCTATTCGGGAGTTGCTCCTGGACAGCATTCCTTTGAGGAGTGTACGGAACTTTCCGTACGGACAAGAAACACAATGAGCGACGCTCATATCCTCACTCTCGAAGCATTCTGTCGAATGACGCTTGATTCGCAGAAGAGGATTCGCAATCTCGGTGAAATTTCCTTAAAGGAAGTTCATGCGTACTGTGAAAAAGTTGGCTTGCCCAAGTACGCACAGCCAAAGGACTTTGACCCTGAAAAGGTTAAATCCAAAGGCTACCTGTTAGAGGACTGCCGAACGGAGATTTCTGTTCTGGCTTTCAATTCTCTGGAAAGGGCTGGCAAATACAGCTTATTGCAAGTTGCTATGTTGACTAGCAAGGAACAATCTTCCATCCGTGGGATGGGGAAAAAAACACTTGAAGAGGTTCGCAATCTTTGCACTAGGTTGGGACTTCCTCCATATTGTGAGGATTCTTCCTCAAAAGCTATGAGTATTAATGTCATAGACATTGATACTTACAAGGCACAAGGTTACCCGTTGAAGCTTTGTCCTCTTCTTAGTACAAGACAGTATTGGGCTTTAAGTTTCAGAATGGGGCTTTCCAGTCTGAAGCAGTTCAGTATGATGACCAAAAGGCAACAAGAAAAAATCCCCACACTCACATGTGAGGAACTTGTTTCCTTGAGAAACATCTGCAACAAGGTAGGTCTTAATGCTTATCTTGAGGAAGGGGAAGGAAAAGAAGGAAAATCTGACGATTAATAATTTTATGGCTACACACAATTGTGTGTAGCCATTTTATTAATTTAATATTTCTATTACAGTATTTTCATTTATTTTATTTATTATTTTTTCCATTATAGATGTTTCTATTGCAATACATCCTTGTGTTGGCTTACATATACTACAATGTAAAAATATTGCACTTCCTTTATATGGTATATTTAACGGATTTGTTTTTATTTCTACCACATATTCATATTGTCTCTTATATTCTATTATATGTTCTCCACTAATCCAGTCTTTTTTGATTGTCCTTATGTCTACCATTTGGTTATAATACTTTGATTCTACATCATCTATCCAATAGATATCTTCATTTATTTCAATATAATTAGCATTTTGTACCTCTTCTTTTTTGTGCGTTCCAAAACAATTTCCTAATTTATATTTTCCAATTGGTGTTTTCCCATCTCCCTCAACCTTATTTTCTGTTATTCCATTTTTTCCAATATATGCTTCTGTTTCTAAAACGATATTATCTTCATTATACGCTATTAGCTTTCCTTTATTGTTTTTTATATCTTTTATAATTATTTTTGTTATTGTATGCACCTTATATCACCCATTTATATATATGCAAAAAACTGGCTCAAAATGAACCAGTTTTTTGTATCATGTTATTTTCCGTCTTTTTCTTGCATTTGGTAGGACTCACTGTACCTATTCTTCCAATTTTCCACAGCATATGTCTCTGTGGATTCGCAGTCTACTACCTTGTAGCAGATGGGCTGACACTGTATTAATGGGATGAACTTTTTTCCTCCATCAAGAATACCATTGATGGCATTCCACTTTTCTTCTTCACTCCATTCCTTTCCAGCAAGGCGCAAGTGTTGCATCGACATTTCAAAGTCATAAATTACCTGTTTTTTGAATCCTCTCTCTCTGAGTTCTAGCCATTCCATATTTATCCTGTGAATTAATTTCCACAGGTGCTCATAGCTTTGGAAAACCATTCCAGCTCTTCCGTTATAACTATTACTTGTCTTTGCATTTGCATTGACAGCGTTTTTTGTAACTATCTCCTTCACCGTTTCTAGCTTATAGTCCAACTCTTCGTTTGGACTTTGGCTGTAATATTCCTTCATGATTTCTGCATGAAGGAGTTCCAACTCTTCCACAATCTTCCGAATTGGCTCAACATCACTTTCTCCTACCAGATAGATGCTGGTATTACTTGAAAGCCGTTGAGCAACCTCTCCTAAGTCGAGAATCTGATTCCAATAATATTCATTGGAACCGCACCAGCTAATCTTTGTTGTAATCAATTTGTCATAAAAGTCACTGATAATTGGCTCAATGACTTTTGCACACGGTCTGTCAAGAATTGTTCCTTTAATTGCCGAAGCCAACTGTAAGTTCAGTTGGTGCATAATTGGGTTCCTATGACCTTCAAACATGATATTTTCCTCCATTCATTTTCCCCGATGGTTGTCCTTCTTTTATGTGAAACTGAAAAGATAGAGGTTTTCCTCACACTAATCAGTGAAAGGATTTTTACCTTATAATGGCTTGTATTATATCATATGTGTCGAATTAAGTCAAATGTTTTTTATGTAAACAAAATGTTTTTTCAATTCTTTGTTAAGAAATATCAACATAGTAATTGCTTTCATTTTCTATTGCAAAAAGACTCCCTTATAAAGAGAGTCTTTTTGCCTTTTCATTTTTCCTCTTCATTCCCTGTTTCCATGTTATTGGATAGTGCAGCTCTTCCTACTCCTATTACAAATATTATTGCAATAAAAGTCCATACAACCATAGCATAGATTTCAAGATTTTTATTTATACCTATTTTCTGTTCTTGCCACATACCCCGTTCTATTTGTTGCAGGACAAAATACTTTATCCCAAATATAACCATCTACATTTGCAACATTTTCTTCTAATATTTTGACTATAGTCTCTGGCTTATACAAATGAGCAATTCCCTTTAGTGAAGGAGTCTCTCTGATATTTGTTTTTATTGCAAATGTTTTTGTCCCTACAAAACTACTATTATTTGGATTTGGAGCACCTATTTGATAATTTTCACTATTGTATTCTCCTACCTTATTTGGTATTCCCATATATACTGATGCATTTAGCTTTTTTGTTGCTTTTCCTCCTGAAAATTGTCTTATTTCAACATGAGTATGTTTTCCTGTTGAATTTCCTGTTGACCCCATTTGTCCTACTACAGTTGTATATCCAACTTTCTGACCTACTCTTACATATATTTTTGATAGATGCGCTAAATATATTCTGTTTTCTGTTCCGTCTTCTTTTATTCTGACATAATTTCCAAATCCTCCATTATCATATCCTGCCCTTTCTACTGTTCCATTGCATATAGAATATACTTTTTCTGATGTTATTCCTACTAAGTCTGTTCCTCCATGCATTCCTGATTTCCACAAATTCCCTTTTCTTCCGTATTCACATGTTTCTTTGAACTTTCCTGTGAAGGGTATTTTTGTTGCCATTATTCTTCAACTCCTTCCATTTCAAGTTCATCATCTATACTTTCGTCATCATATTTGATTAGCTCTAAATTTTCTTCTTCCATATTTTTTTATAATGTTTTTGACATTATTTCTCCCCTCTATTATATTTTTATATTATATTTTATGAAGACATTGGAAAAATGTGCATAAAGTATTTTTTCATTAAAAGATAACAAAAAAGTCAACCTTTTGGGAGAAGTTTAATAAGGACAAAATTGTTCTTATTGACTTCTTTCAAAATTTTTTATGTTAGATAGTCAGATATAGATATAAATTATTTAGTCAAAATTGGAAAGTATGGTCAATTAAGACTAGAATATTTAAAAACACATAAAAAAGTTGAATATGCTATAATGTTTATGGATAGTACTTTAAGAAAACATATTGTAGATACTGATAAACACGCTGTATTGTAGATAGATATTCTACTAGGTCTGAAATAGTTTACTAGATTAGGATTTGACCCGAGCTGATGCTAAGCGTCAGCAAAAGCCATTCAAACGAATGGCTTTATTTATTTTATATTCAATTCATATTAATCTGGTTCTTATATATTATCTTGTTCTACTTGCATTGGTTGTAAATTTTTTCGTCTCTAAATTGTCTACTTTGTGCTTTATCTTTTTCTTCTGTTGGAGTATTTATTGTAGCTTTTCCAATTTCTCGTGGTGAAAATAAAGATTCTCTAGATAGTGTAGATTCTTGTATTATAGACTCTTTTCTTTTATCAATATATTGTTCATAAAATTTATCTAAATCCATATCTTCTAAAGAATAGTCAGCTATATCCAATTCAGCCAATTCTTCACTTCTTTCTTCGTAATATCTTTTAATTTCAGCCTTATGCCTTTCATTCCCATTCTTAAAATTTTCTATTGGATTAGTTGCTAACATATATTTTAATACATCATCTCTTTGATAAGAAATTTCACCTGTTTTTATATTTTTTAATATACATACCTTTAATCTTTGAGGTTGAATTCCTTGTGATGTCCAACCATCAGCAAAAGCAAAATCTCCTTTATCACTTTCGTTCTCTATTCCTTCAGGCAAAAATCTCAAAAATACTCTTTCTCCTAAAAAATCTTCTAACGTTCTATCGTCCCATTCTGTGCCTGTTTTCATATAATCAAATTTATGTTGAAAAGCAGATGCCATTGCTATAGCACCTTCCATTCCTTCTGAAAAAAACACCTTTGTTTTTTGATCCTTTACAGCTTGGCTCTGTATTCCATTTCTAATTTCTAATCCTTTTCGTACTATTGATTCTAAATCTTCAACCCTTGTATGATGATAATAATACTCATGTTCATTATTATCTCTGCTTTGTTCTATTACATAGTTCATAAATCCATCCAAACTTTTTAAATTCAATTTACTTTTTTGTCTTTGATACACTTCTTGAATTACAGATAAAGCATCAGTTCTACCTTTATTATCAGTTAACATCATTATTCTATTTGGTTCAATAGTTTTTTTACCAATATGTGTATTCATATTCCAATCTTCCATAATTGCAGATTCAAAATTACTATATTCACCATACAACCATCTAAAAACAGCTGGAAATTCGCCTCTTTTCAAAGCCATTTCCTTCTTATAATCAGGAGCTAAAAAAGAAAAGTCACTTGTTTTAGGATTATCTCCCTCTATTAAATCTAATTTTAAATATTTACGTTTTTTAAAATCTTCATACACTTTTTCATATGTTTTTTGTAATACCTCTTCATTAATACCTCTATGCCCACTTGGTAATCTCATTTCTGATGCTATATTATTATATTCCCATCTTATCCAAACATCAATTGTTTTAAGTAATCCATCGCTGCCAGCTGAAAAATATATACATGGATTTTCTTTATCTCTTGCAACCATATTTTCTCTTTCAGGTGGTTCTGCTGTTACTCCATTTTTTTCAATATCTTCTATCCATTTTTCTCTAGTAAAATGAAAATATGTATTATCTATATCTAATTCATCTATTCTAATTCTTTTCATATTTTATCCTTTTTCACTTTGAATATTTTTTTTATAAATTCAATTAATTTATAGTAGAATTTTTCCGCTTTAATTTCAACTGGTAAATTTCTTTCAAAATCGTTATTCTCATTTAAATTAATAGGCTTAATATGTTCAGTTAATTCTTTATTCTTAAATATATCAGTAGTATTATATTTTTTCTTTTTTTCATACTCTATTTTCTGTCTATCATATTTTTCTTTTGCTTTAATTCTTTCTTTTTGATATGGTGTAGCCCAATAATCTCTAAATATGTTCGCAAAAATAGCTTTAGTTTCCTCCAATAAATTTTGTTCTTCAAAGCTTTTATTTATATCTACTTTGAAATCATAATCTTTATCCATTTTTGCTTCAAATGTATCTATCATTGTTCGTGGTATTTTCTCCACACTTTCTTTTGGTACAAAATTTAATATTTTCATTACTTCTTTATACGCCTTTGGATAGTTATCTTCCATCTTTAGTTTCCTCCATAATATTTACTATAATCTTTTATTCTTTAATAAGTTAAGAATATGCCTAAAATCTTTTCCTTTAAAGAAAAATTTTTCTGCTTTAGTAAAAGGATTATTATTTTTTCTTTTATAGTCTAATTTATCAATCACAGTCAACATATCCGAAACCTGAAATAATCGCTTTTTAGTATGGTCAAATTCTATTCTTCTTTCTACTTTTGGATTTGTAGCAAAAAGTGTATCTAGTATAGTTGCTAATGTTTCTTGCCCATTATCATAATAAATAACAATTTTATCAAATGATTCTGAGTAATCTCTATCATCATTGATACATTGCCCTATTTCTCTTGCTAAAGCCATATTGAATCGGAACTTTCGTGTAATGTAAATGAAACAGCATATAAATCCGAACTACCATCTACAAATCCAAAATCTCCGCCCTCATCTACAAATATATTTAGTTTCTTTATTGTAATCACCTTTCATTCTTTAATCTAATATTGCTATTTACATTTATAACATAAAAACACATTTTTCTCAATAGGACTGTTGGATTTTTCAAATTTTTATTGATATTTACATAAAAGGAGTACTTTTCAATAAATGTCCTTATTGAAAGTGCTCCTTGCAGTTGATTTTTGTTTATCATATGGTGCGATAGTTTAATCTTTTGGTGCGAACAACGTAGATATTTACAACTTTTTTCACACTTTTGACAATTGATACAAAATCAATCAATTTATTAAAGTATATCATATTTTTTATAAATTTGACAAAAAAACTCCCTCTTTCGAGAGAGAAAAGATAATACTTTTTTTAGGAAAAAATTAACCAACTTGAACAATGTAGGTGCTGTTATGAGTGATTACTCGATAGATATTGTTTCCCATGTCAGAGACTTCATTAACAGTGCTGGTATTCCAGCCAACCAGCTTGGGTTGACCATTAACGAACTCCAACTTGGAACACTTACATCTTTCTCCTACAACAGGAACAGTGTGGGCAAGAGCCATAAAAGTTTTGGCTGTATTTTTCGAATTGACATCATCAAACCATACGGAATTAAAATACCCCTTCACACCCTTCAAGGTGTAATTGGTCTGCCAACCACGATCATTTGCAGAGATAACTTCATACTCTTTGCCAACAACCAGTTCAGTAGGTTCAGAACAACCATAGTAACTCATAGTTCCACCATTGTAACGTACAATCTTTGCCATATTTTTTTCCTCCTTGCGTAATAACGCGTTCTTTGTTGTTGTTTGTTTCCTATAGATGAAACGGAGTAAAAACGATTCATCACTTATAATTGTACCATATTTTACATAATATTTCAAGTCATTTAGATGCTATAACAAGTGATAAGAATCTATACACTACAATATTTTTTAAAATTTATATGATTAAACAGATACAACGCCACTTTATTTTGTTCAGTTGCTTCCATTTCCATAAGTTTAGCCATTGCAAAGTTGATATTAAAATATTTTCTTGAACAAAAATTTATAAGTGTAGTTCTATATTCTTCATCAATATCTTTTAACATTTTATCAAATTTTTTATAGTTTTCTTTAGTATTGTATATAAGACCTGACCAATCGCTTTGGCTCATACATATAGCTAATCTTAATTTATCTTTTATATCCATCTTATTTACCATATCTATTAAATATCTAACCTTATCATTTTCCATATACTAATTACCTCGATATTAAAATCTCGTATCATTGTTTTTCCTTTTATTTTTGATTTGCTTGTTCTCATCTGGTATAGTTACTTTTCTGTAAATATTATTGGCAATTTCATTATCATTGCTGTCAAATATTCCATTTTTGTATAAGTCATCACTAACATATTTATATAATTGTATTTCTTGTTTAATTATCTTCATTTACTTGCACCATCCTTTCGCTTGGATGATTTTAATATTGTTTTTAAGCAACAAAAAAATCAACCAGATTTTATTTTTCTGATTGATTTTTGTATCATCTGCTCATTTTAGTTCGAACAGATACGTCATTGGTGGAGATGAGGAGAGTCGAACTCCTGTCCATAATACATTCCATATAAACTTCTCCGAGTGCAGTTTATTATTTATATTCATTTAATAATCGTAAATAAACATACTATTATTAAATATATCTATTTTATACCCACTGTTCCCATAGAAAAAACAGCTTTGTTTCCCACTATCATGACACCTTCTAAAATATGTGGGAATATTTTAGTTGGCGTTACTGCACACTAGGCAGCAAATGCTAATTCTCTATTATTATCAGCGTTTATATTTAGTTTCTCGTTTTTTAAGTGGCCAACGAGAATCCACTACTCGCTATTTATATTTCTAGTATAATGTCGAAACCATTGCATCCCCATATAATACTATTATAATTCATTTTTTTTGAAAATACAATACAACATTAAAAATTGAAATATTAAATTTTACAAAAATGTATAATTTTTTCATTTTTTGTCATAATAACAATATATTAAAAACAAAAGGAGGAAATATAATGAAAGCAACAGGTGTTGTTAGAAGAATAGATGATCTTGGCAGAGTTGTTATTCCAAAGGAAATACGAAAAACTTTACGTATAAAAGAAGGTGAGCCTTTAGAAATATTTACAGACAGAGAAGGACAAGTTATTTTGAAAAAATATTCTCCAATTGGTGAACTTTCCGAATTTGCAGTTGGATATGCAGAAACACTATCAAAAACTACTGGGCATATAGCTTGTATTACAGATAAAGATACTGTAATAGCTGTATCTGGTGGTTCAAAAAAAGAATATCTAGAGCAAAATGTTAGTAAAGAACTGGAACAGTTAATGGAAGATAAGGAAGTATATTCTAGTAAAGATAATAGTGATATTGCTGTTCCTATAACTAAAAATGATAATAATGAAAAAAAATATAATGCTCAAGTTGTTTATCCTATTATTTCTAATGGTGATACAATTGGCACTGTAATTTTACTTTCAAAAGAAGCTAATACAAAAATGAATGAAGTTGAAAAAAAAGTAGCTCAGTCAGCAGCAACATTTTTAGGAAGCCAAATGGAAATATAACATTTGGCTTTTCTTTTTCATATTATATTTTAGGTGATTAATATGAATTTTTTTGACGTACCATATATCAATGGTAATTCAATTTTTATCGTTCCAGCTAATGCTAGCTATAATTCGGAGATCTTAGATGATAATATAAACACATTAAAAAAACTATATCAATTTATTGAAGTTGGAATTGCTGGAAAAAGTGTTTTAAATACTGATATTCCTTACATTAAGATTGGCACTGGCTCCAAAAATGTTTTTTACTCTGCTTCTATTCATGCAAATGAATGGATTACCTCTATTGTCCTTATGAAGTTTTTAGCTGATTATTGTTATTGTTACAAAAATAATTTAACTATTTTTGATTACCCTGCAAGTGAATTGTATAATAATTGTACTCTTTATATTATGCCTATGGTTAATCCTGATGGTGTAAACTTAGTCACAGGCAAAATCTCGCCATCTTCGTCTGCCTATATATCAGCACAGAATATAGCCTCAATGTACCCTTCTGTACCATTTACTAGTGGTTGGAAAGCAAATATCAGAGGTGTGGATTTAAACCTACAGTTTCCAGCAGGTTGGCAAAATGCAAAAAAAATAAAATATTCGCAAGGCATTACATCTCCCGCTCCTCGAGACTTTGTTGGATATGGACCTCTTACTGAACCAGAAGCTTTAGCAATTTATAATTTCACACTCAATAATAAATTTGATTTAATAATAGCATATCATACACAAGGAAAAGAAATTTATTGGCAATTTCAAAACTTTGCACCTTCGCAATCAAAACCAATCGGAGAAACTTTTTCATATGTTAGTGGATACACATTAGCTGATGTACCTTATAACTCAAGTTTCGCAGGTTATAAAGACTGGTTTTTACAAGAATATAGAAAGCCTGGATATACAATCGAAGCAGGAATAGGAAATAACCCACTTCCAATAAGTCAATTTAGTCAAATTTACCGTGACAATCTGGGTATTTTGGTATTAGGAACGCTTCTTTAGATTTTAACTTTTGCCATATTTTTCGCCTCCAAATTATATTATATGTTTTACATAATATTGGGTTACTTAAATTGTAATTGCCTTTTGCAGTCTAAAAATCTTTTAGTGTTCTTTATTTTGTATAAAATCTCCTGTAAATTCTTCAGCGAGTATATCCATACTTATTTTATCATAGTATTGTCCATTTAAGAATTCACATTTTCTCCTTCTACCGTATTCCTTAAATCCACATTTTTGATAACATCTTAGAGCTCTTGCATTAAATTCAATTAAATCTAGTTGGATATTATGCAAGTTCATATATTTAAAACCATATTCTAAAATTAGTCTTATTGCTTCTGTTCCATATCCTTTGCTTCTATATTCTTCTTCCCCTATCATAATTCCTAGTGTTGCATTTCTATCTTTCCAATCTATTTTCTCTAGTGAAACCGAACCTATCATTTTATCATCATCCTTTGTTACTATTACAAATGTAGCTTCAGGACTATTGTTTTTTTCTAGGTATTGCTTTTCACCATATAATGTTGCAAGCTCACCACTTCTTCCTGTGTAATCTGTTACTCTAAAATCATTTAACCATTCTGTAAATTTTTCAACATCTTCATGATTTCTTGGTGATAAATATATTCTTTCACCAACAAGCTTCTTAAAATATCTCATGCCTATTTCTCCTTTTCATATTTAATCTTTGAATTCGCTTTTATACCATTTTGCAAAATTTTCTATTGCACTACTTGAACCATCTATCTCTCTTCTTTCATATCTTTCCTCTTCACTCATTTCTGCAAGTGTTTTTTCAAATCCTTTTGGCTTGAATATATACCATAAATCCGACCATTTTTCTTCTCTATTAATTCCTCTTTTTTCATATGACAGATTACCTTGTGAACAACCATAAAAATATTTTATATCACCAACTCCATCATAATATGCAAGACATTCGTCAAATTTACATTTTCTATTTTCTTTATTTTCCATTAATTTTAACATTCCATCTATACCTATTGTATCTAATGAGAAATTAACAAATGCCCTAGGAAATCCATTCAGCTCTTCTATAAAAAATCCTGTATCTAGTGCAATACATGGCTTTTTTACTACGTCATATGCCTGTTTTACTTTAGCTGTTGCTATTTCCTTTAGGTCATCGCTTCTTGGCTCATCTAATTCAAAATTATAAGTATTTATTTTTAAATTTTTAAAATATTTTTCTGCAAATTTTGCTTTTCCTTTGTTATGTGTTACAAATACTATTTCTTTCATTTATTCCTTACTCTCCTTTTTATCTAATTTAATCTAAATTGCAACTTTTATATACTAGGAAAGTGACACTTTCCTAGTATATAAAAATAAAAACTTACATAAATTAATATGTAAGTTTTTATAAATAGTCATGCTCGCCACTCAATATTTATCCTATATGCTTTTTCAAGTTCTTCTTCTTCAAGTATTATTTCGTCCTTTACGGAAAACCTATAGATAGGCATTCCTTTGGATTCTGATGTGTACTCAAGATAATTCAACAATGTTATGTTGAATCCTTCCTGCTCGAAGTATTTCCTGTTCTCTGGAAATATGTCTCCTATATACAGGAATGACGTGTTTCCATCTCTTGGTGGATTCTTTACCATATCTTCTATCTTGTCAGTGATGAACTTCCTCTGCCTTTTTAGGTTCTTAATCTTGAGATTTTTGGCTAGCATTTGTACTTCCTCCTTTTGCATATATCATGTATCAAGTGTTTTGTGTTTGGAAGTTTACAACTAATTAGTTGTTTTTGTGTGTTACAAATCTTAACACCTAAATTATAACACATTTTCCTATATTTGTAAATAATTTTTATCTTTGTGATTCATAAATCCTATTTCTTAACTTACTATTACTATCTCTATATAAATTTATTAATGGGTCTAATTCATTTGCATCCACGTCTTCTACTGCAATGCTTCCTTTTGATAACTTTGTTTTAGTAGATATTGTTTGATAATCATCCATTTTATTTTCTCTAAGTTTGTTTAATATTTCTTTTCTCTTTTTTCTTTCTTTGTCTTTAAATAATTGAAAAATATTAAATGGTTTCTTTTCTTTTTTCGGCTTTACAGGTCTTAGACCTAGTTCCTCTTTTGCTGAACTCTGTTTAGCTGGTTCTACATTTACTATTGGTCCTTGTTGAATTATAGGTTTCTTTTTTACAACTCTTCTGTTATTTGATTGTTTATAGGTCATCTTTTGTTGTCCATTATATGGCTGGTATTCCTTTTGAGTCTCTGGTTCTCTTCTTAGCTCTTGATATGCAAATTCTGGCTTTCTTTTATTTGGTTTTTCTGGTCTTCGTTGTTGGTTTTCTGTCCTCTTTGTATTCTGTTGTTTTTCTCTCCTTCTTTCTTGAACCATTTCAGATCTATTTTCTGGTCTTCTTGTTGGTTGTACTTCAACCTGTATTACCTTTTTGTCTCTTGTTCTATCTTCTTGGTATTGTCTTTGTGAATGTATATTATTTTTTGATTTTTGTTTATTTTTCTGTTCATATTCTACTACTATAGGTTTCTTTTTTTGGCTTTTTGCCTCATATTCTATTGTTAATTCTTTTGGCTTTTTCTTTGTTCCAACATATTCTATTGTTATTCCTCTATCTACTTCTTTAGGGTTATATTTTTTTCTATCACTTGTTCTATCCCTTTTAGCAGGTATCGGATTTTCTGGCTTTTCATATTTCTGTATGTTTTCTTTTATTTTTTTCGAGTTACTAATTATTTTTGAAAACATGTTTTTTAGGTAATTTTTGATTTTGTGTGTTATTTTTTCTTTTTTTACTATCATCCATTTGTTTTCTTCCAATTTATTACTCTCCTTTTTCATTCTTTTCTTCAAGTTCACTTTTTCTTGTAGCCTCTTCTAGTTCCTTTTCTTTTTCTTTTAATTCCTTTTCCTCTATTACTAGACCCTCTAGTTCAGCTCTTTTCATTTTCTCTTGTATTAAGTTATAATAGTCTCCTCTATGTTCTTGTTTTTGAACACTAAGTTCTGTGTCAAGCATTCTTATTACTTCAAATCTTGATAATTTTTCTGAGTTAAATTCTATCGTTAATGGAAATACATATGTTGCTCCATATATCTTTTTTTCGTCTCTTATTTCATTGAAAACTTTGTCTATAACACATACCCCTTTTAGTGGATATTCGTACATTTTATATCCTGTAAATACATCTATTCCTTTATATACTTTTAAGTCTGGTGATAATTCTTCATAATATTCTGACCTACTTATCAAGTTTAGCTCTCTTGCATATTCCTTTTTTTCTACTTCTTCACCATTTTCTATTGCCTCAAGTTTTTTTTCTAGTTTTTTAATTCTCTTGTTTGCTTCTTCTTCTGTTTCTTCTTTGAAATATGTTTCTTTTAGCAAATGCATACTTTCCATAGACCCCAATGTTTTTTTGCTTTTTGGATTTATTTCTACTATTTTATTAAATTCAGCTTCTGCCATTGCTATTCTTCCTTGTCTTACATATAGGATTCCTAGAAGATTTCTTGCCGTTATTGACTTTTTTAGGAATTTTGCATCTTTTTCAGATATTTCTTTGCATTTTAAGCATATTTTTTCTGCTTTTCTCTCTGCTTCTAATGCTTCCTCGTTTTTGTCTTTTCCCCTTAGCTCTTGTGCTTGCATGTCATATGCTTTTCCAAGTTCTGTTAGGACATCTACACTGTATTTATGGTCTTCTGCTGATATGTCTTCTAGTAAATATATCGCAAATTCGGTTAGTTCATTTCTTATTTGAATTTTAGCATATTCTAAAATTGCTCCTGTATATACTTCAGGTCTACTCTCTTTTGGTTCGTCTTTATATTTCTGTATTATTGATTTTAATAAATCTGATGCTTCTTTTTCATGTACTTTTATTTCAGTATAGCTTGCTCCAACAATATATTTTACTCCTTCTGTAGCATTTGGGTGTAAAGCCCTTCTTTCTAAATATTGTATTGCTTTTGCATATTTTCCCTCTTTGAATGCTCTTTTCCCTCTGCCTATTTCTATTAATTGTCTGGCTATTTTTCTATCAATGTATTTTCCTTTTCTTGTTGGGGCTTTATTTTTTTTAATTAATCTAATATTCATGTATACTCGCCCTTTCTTCATTTAAGATTATATCATATTAAATTTTTTTTGTCTTTATTTTTTTAACTTTTTTTACTATTTTTCATATATTATTTTGAGGAGGTTTATATGGGTCTTACATCAGCTTCTACTGGAAGTACTTTACTAAATTCTAATTTTTTTATTTTTAAAGATTCTACAGATTTTACTGTTACACTCGCTGGTAATCCAAATGTGGGTAAATCAACTATTTTTAATAGTTTGACTGGTATGAACCAACATACTGGTAATTGGACTGGAAAAACTGTTAGTAATGCCACCGGTAATTGTACATATTTAGATAAAAATTTTCTTTTAGTTGACATTCCTGGTACATATTCTCTTATTTCTCATTCTAAGGAGGAAGAAGTTGCAACAGAGTTTATAAGTTCTAATATATCTGATGTTACAGTTGTAGTTGTTGATGCTACATGTTTAGAAAGAAATTTGAATTTAGTTTATCAAATTATGAATATTACCAATAATGTTATCATCTGTGTTAATTTGCTTGACGAAGCTAAAAAGAAGGGTATTAAAATAGATTTAGCCTTAATGTCTCACTTACTAGGTGTTCCTGTTGTTGGCACTACTGCTAGATGTAAAAAAACTTTAGTAAATCTAATGAAAACTGTTTATAATGTTTGTACCGGTTCTATTATATGTACTCCTAAAAAAATAGATTTTCCTAAAAATATTTCTGAAGAAGATATTATCTCCACTATTATGAAACATTGCGAAAGAATTTCAAAAAAAGTATGTCACTTTACAAGAAATGAATATAATTCTTTTGATAGAAAAGTGGATAAGGTTTTGACATCTAAAATATGGGGAATCCCAATTATGTTACTGTTTTTGGCTATGGTTTTCTGGATTACTATTGTAGGTGCAAATTATCCATCTTCAGTTTTATCTGATTTTTTTGCATATATACAAAATAAGCTTATTTATGGTTCTCAACTTATTAATATGCCAAATTGGTTATCTTCTATGTTAATATTAGGTGTTTATCAAACTGTTACATGGATTATTGCAGTTATGCTCCCACCTATGGCTATATTTTTCCCATTGTTTACAATTTTAGAAGATTTAGGATATTTACCTCGTATCGCTTTTAATATGGATAAATGTTTTAAAAAAGCCTGCACTAGTGGGAAACAAATGATTACTATGTGCATGGGTTTCGGTTGTAATGCTGCTGGTGTGTGTGGCTGTAAAATCATAGATTCACCTCGTGAAAGATTAATTGCAATTTTGACAAATGCTTTTGTCCCTTGTAATGGAAGGTTTCCATTTTTAATTACAATTGCAACAATTTTTATAGCTGTTGGATTTTCAGGTTTTATAGCTTCTATAATTTCAACTCTTGCTGTTGTTGGAGTTATATTGCTTGGAATTATGATGTCATTGTTTATATCTAGGTTATTATCTAAAACTTTATTAAAAGGCATTCCTTCTTCATTTGTATTAGAGCTACCACCATATAGAAAACCTCAGTTTGGGAACATCATCGTACGTTCTATTTTTGACAGAACTTTGTTTGTACTTGGAAGAGCCTTAACAGTCGCAATTCCTGCTGGTTTTATTATATGGATTTTTGCTAATATATGTATTAATGGAATTAGCTTACTTGATTATGTTGCAAATTTTCTTGCTCCTTTTGCCAACATCATGGGATTAGATGGATATATATTAACCGCTTTTATTTTAGCACTTCCGGCAAATGAAATTGTGCTTCCAATAATTTTGATGGGTTATTTAGGTGGAACTTCTTTGAACAATATTTCTGATACTTTTGCAATTGGCGATATTCTTGTTCAAAATGGTTGGACTATTCTTACAGCAATTAATGTTATGATTTTCGTTGTTTTGCATTTTCCTTGTGGTACTACTTTGCTTTCTATAAAAAAAGAAACAAATAGCTGGAAGTGGACTGGTTTTGCTTTTGCTCTGCCAACTATTTGTGGAATGATTTTATGTATGTTTACAACTTTTCTTTATAATGTTTTCATATAAAAAGTCACTTCATTTGAAGTGACTTTTACTTACAATGAACATGGGTAATCTTTATCTAAGAAATATTTTGCTAGCCTTCCTAGAATGCTTTGGTATGGTTTCCATTGTATACAGCATTCTTTTATGCTGTACATTGAATAACATTGGAAACTTTTTGATGGTATCAATGCCTTTCCTCCTAACGGTCTGTCTTCATACCTGAGTTTACATCCTGTTTCTGTCAACAAGATACATGGAGATGACTTAAACTCTAAATCCACGATTTTAGAGTTTTTGTTTCTTACTCTTAATATAAGTGTTTTGTCTTTTGGCTCTCTTCTTCCATATCCAACAGCATCTATAGATATATATCCTTTTTCAATTTCTTTTTTTAAGGAACTGAATGAAATATTTGTAAAGTCTGTTGGACTATAGTGACATCCACATTGCTTGCAACACTTTCCATTACATTTTGCACATGTCTCTGGATCCGTAGCTTCTTTTTCTGAACTCCGCGAGTGTAAACCATCTAGCCCCGAGTTAAACCATAGGTCTACTAGCTTTTTCATATCATCTAGCATTTCCATAGGTATTCCCCCATTTCATTTTTTATTATATTTTGTATATAACAACATATATTATATACCACTTTACATAATTTGTCAAAATTTTATATTTGTTATTTTACGTGTTTGTATCATTTTAAATTTTACTTTTTATTTCATCTTGAATTTTATTTATAAATTCATCTACTTGCATTTGCCCCATATCTCCTGATTTTCTTGAACGTACTGCTACTGCATTTACTTCAACCTCTTTTGCTCCTACTACAAGCATATATGGTACCTTTTCTAATTGGGCTTTTCTTATTTTGTATCCAATTTTTTCATTTGATTCATCAACTTCAACTCTAACTTTTATTTGTCTTAGTTTCTGTGCAACTTCTTCTGCATATTCATTTTGTGCATCTGCAATTGGTAAGACCTTTACTTGCACCGGTGATAACCATACAGGGAAATTACCTTTTGTTTCTTCAATTAAGAATGAGATAAATCTATCTGATGAACCAAGTACTGCTCTATGAATTACTACTGGTCTATGTTCAGAATTATCTTCTCCTATATAGTTTAAATCAAATCTTTCTGGTAAAGCGAAGTCTAATTGGCATGTTGGAATTGTTACATCATGATTTAATGCTGTTTTTATTTGGATGTCTATTTTTGGCCCATAAAACGCTGCTTCACCTTCTGCTTCATAAAAGTCAATACTCATGTCTTTTAATATTTCTCTTAATTGTGCTTCTGCTGTTTCCCACATTTCATCATTATCTATATATTTTTCTTTATTATTTTTATCTCGTAAAGATAATCTATATTTGAATGATTCTTCTGAAAATCCGAAGTCTTTATGATATACTTCTTTTATTAGCTTCAATACATTTCCAACTTCTTCTTTTATTTGGTCTGGTCTTACAAAAAGGTGTGCATCATTTTGACACATTTGTCTAACTCTTTCTAGTCCACATACTGCTCCACTATTCTCATATCTGAAGTCATTTGCAAGTTCTCCAATTCTTATTGGTAAATCTCTGTATGAACGAGTTTTGCTCTTGTATATTAGCATATGATGTGGACAATTCATTGGCCTTAGTACCATTTCTTCGTTCTCCATTTTCATCGCAGGGAACATATCTTCTTTATAATGATCCCAGTGTCCACTTGTTTTATATAACTCTACATTTGCAAGACATGGTGTATATACATGATCATATCCTAATTTGATTTCTTTGTCTTGAATATATCTTTCTAATATTCTTCTTATTGTTGCACCATGTGGCAAATACATTGGTAGTCCTGACCCAACTAATTCATGTGTCATAAATAATTCTAGTTCTTTTCCTATTTTTCTGTGGTCTCTTTCTTTTGCTTCTTCAAGTAATCTTAAGTATTCTTCTAATTGGCTTGCTTTTGGATATGAAATAGCATAAATTCTTTGTAGCATTTTGTTGTTTTCATTTCCTCTCCAATAAGCTCCTGATGTTGATAATAATTTTACTGCTTTTACTTTTCCAGTACTCATTAAATGTGGACCTGCACATAAGTCTGTAAACTCTCCTTGCTTATAAAAAGATAGTATTTCATCTTCTGGTAAGTCTTCTATTAATTCTACTTTATAATTTTCTTTTGCCTCTTTCATTAATTTTATTGCTTCTTTTCTTGGAAGTTCAAATCTTTCTATCTCTAAGTCTTCTTTTATTATTTTTTTCATTTCTTGTTCTATTTTTTCAAAATCTTCTTCTGAAAATCTATGTTCTGTATCAAAGTCATAATAAAAACCATTTGCTATTGCTGGTCCTATTGCTAGTTGCACATTCGGATATAGTCTTTTTATTGCTTGTGCCATAATATGTGCTGTTGTATGCCAATATGCTTTTTTCCCATTTTCACTATTTTCAAATGTGTTTATATTTAATTTGCAATCTTCTTCTAGTTGAAATCTTAAGTCTTTTACTTCTCCATTTACTTCTCCACATGTTGCCATTCTTGCAAGTCCTTCACTGATCTGTTTTGCAACTTCTAGTATACTTTGTCCTTTTTCGACCTCTAAAACTTTTCCATCTTTTAATTCTACTCTTATCATTTTAATCCCTCCATAAAAAAAACTCCTATAGATTTTTATCTATAGGAGTGCTTATATAATAACACGGTTCCATCCCTGTTTTTTACTTAATTTGATTTAACGCATCTTACACGTCTAACTTGTTCGCTAGAAATCTAAAGAGTTAGTTTTCAAATATGTTTTTCAAAATTAGTTTTCAGCCTGTGACTAATTCTCTCTAATGATAACCTATATTTTACTCTTCTCTTATATATTTTTATAATATTTTACTTTTCTGTATGCATATACTGCAACAACTGCTAATGCTACCATAGCAACACCAAATACTGTGTTTTCAGCTAGTCCTGCTTTTGGTAAATTTGTATTATAATTAGTATTCTTGTTTGTATTTGTTCCTGTTGATGTGTTTGTGTTTATTACTGATGTATTTGTATTTGTTCCAGTACTTGTGTTTGTTCCTGTTGATGTATTAGTATTAGTACCTGTACTTGTTCCTGTTCCAGTTCCAGTTGATGTTCCAGTACCTGTTCCTGTTGATGTACCTGTGCCTGTACCTGTTGATGTACCACTTTCTGTTCCTGTTAAATCATCCATATTTATTGAGTCACTTGTTAACGCAAATGCTTTTCCTGACATAGTAGCAATAACTGCTAAACTTACTACCATCGTTAATATTGATTGCAATAATTTTTCTTTTTTCATTTCTCTTACCTCTTTCTATATTTATCTATAGTATTTTATACCTTCTATTTATTTATACTATATTTTTTGTTTTTTTTCAACCCTTTTTTATAAAATTTTATTACTTTTTTTGTTTTGATTTTTTACGTTTTTTCAAACTCGCTTATACGTTAAATTTGAACAACACAATATCTCCATCTTGCATTATGTAATCTTTTCCTTCTTGTCTAACTAATCCCTTTTCTTTTGCAGATACCATTGAACCCTCTCTGATTAAGTCATCATATGATACTATTTCTGCTTTTATAAATCCTCTTTCTATATCTGAATGTATTTTTCCAGCTGCTTTAGGTGCTTTAGTTCCTTTTTTTATCGTCCATGCTCTTACTTCTGGTTCTCCTGCTGTTATAAATGACATTAGTCCTAATAAATCATAACTTCTTTTTATTAAAATATCTAGGCCCGATTCTTTTAACCCTAACGCTTCTAACATTTCTGTTTTATCATTTTCTTCTAGCCCTGAAAGTTCTTCTTCAATTTTTACACATAAAGGTATTACTTCTGCATTTTCTTTTTTGGCATATTCTTTTACCTGTTTTACTTTTTCATCTTTTTCTGGTTCTGCCATTTGCTCTTCTGATATATTTGCTATATATATTATTGGCTTTGATGTTAATAGAAACATATCTTTTATTGTGTCTTTTTCGTCATCATTAAGTTCTATTGCTCTTGCTGGAATTCCTTTTTCAAGGTTTGCTTTTACTTTTTCTATTACATCTATTTCAGCTTGATATTTTTTGTCTGCTTTTAAATTTTTTTTTGCTTTTTCAAGTCTTTTGTCTAGTGTTTCCATATCTGCAAATATTAATTCTAAATTTATTGTTTCTATATCACGCAATGGGTTTATGTTTCCATCTACATGTATTACATTTGAATCTTCAAAACATCTAACTACTTGTGCTATTGCATCTACTTCTCTTATATGTGATAAAAACTTATTTCCAAGTCCTTCGCCTTTGCTAGCTCCTTTTACTAATCCAGCAATATCTACAAATTCCACTACTGCTTTTGTTACTTTTTGTGGTTTGTACATTT
The DNA here is from genome assembly GCA_934162535.1 of uncultured Clostridia bacterium. Lineage (GTDB taxonomy): Bacteria > Bacillota > Clostridia > TANB77 > CAG-508 > CAG-269. The sequence goes on from CAKPJC010000002.1 coordinate 82,193, forward strand.
CTGCTAATTTGTCTATTCTCTCATCTGGAACTGCAACAACTCCTACATTCGGCTCTATCGTGCAAAATGGATAGTTTGCACATTCAGCTCCTGCTTTTGTTATACTATTAAACATTGTGCTTTTTCCTACATTTGGTAGTCCTACTATTCCTATTTTCATTATTATTTTCCTCTCTATTTTTATTGTTTCGTCTACTTTTTTATTATAACATATTTTTTTGTTTTATTAAATGCTTTTTTATTATTTTTTCACATTTTGTTTTTTATATTCTTTTTATTTTGCATATTTTTTTCTTTTTTAGGTAAAATATATTATAACAAATATTTTTAGGAGGATTGTCGTTATGAAAACTTTATATAATATTGCTCTTACTTTAGTTATAATAGGTGCATTAAATTGGTTACTTATTGGATTATTTAATTTTGATTTAGTTGCTACTTTATTTGGTACTATGAGTGTACTTTCAAGAATAATATATTCTCTAGTTGGAATTAGTGGATTAATTTCATTTGGATTATATGGCGTTCTAAATAGAGATTAGATTTTTGAAAAGAAAAATTCACATTCAAACTGTGAATTTTTTTTACTGATAATTAGCTTTTTAGTTGACACACCTTAAAAAAAGTAGTATTCTATATATGTATTTATTGGGGTATCGCCAAGTGGTAAGGCAACCGGCTCTGACCCGGTCATTTCGTAAGTTCGAATCTTACTACCCCAGCCAGTAATTAAATATCTGCGAATATTAATGTATTTGAAAGAACATTTGCAGATTTATTTTTTGCCAAAAAATGAGATATGCGGTCAACATATCTCTGTGAACATTTTTTAATATTGATATTGTTGTATTTCTTTTTCATATTTTCTGTAATTAGGATTATATTTTTCTATTATCTCATAAAATCTTTTTCCATGTGATTTGTATTTTAAGTGGCAAAATTCATGCATAACAACATATTCTACTACTTCTCTTTTGTATTGCATTAATTCAGGATTTATTATAATTGTTTTTTCGTTAGTGCATTTTCCTAATGTGTCTTTCATTCTTTTTATGCAATATTCTTCTGGTGCAATACCTAATTTTATCCTCGTTTTTTCCATTATTTCTTCTATTTCATTATGTGCTACTTGTTCAAACATTTTATCTATAGCCATTTTTAGTATTTGCTCATTCCCCATTTTTTTGTATTTGTTTGGTAATGTGATTTTTATTTCTGAATTTTCTTGTAAATTTAATTCAGGTGTTTTTATATTTTTGTATTCAACCTTCACATCGTAATTTCTACCAAGTATTTTTACTGTACGCATACTTGAAAGATTTTCTTGTTCATATGCTTTTAATTGATTTAGTATCCAGTTTTTCTTTTCTTGTACTTTTTCTTGTATTTTGTTTGGTGTAAAATACCATGGTGCATTTACTACAACTTCTCCATTTTGTACTGTTATATATACATCTCTATTTATAGCTTTATTTACTGTATATGTTATTATATTATTTTTTCTTTCAAATATGCTCATTTCAATACCTCCATCTTTGTTTGAACTTCTGTTCGTTTTTGTTGTATTCATTTTATACTTAATTTTAATTTTTGTCAATACTTTTCCAAACATTTTTTTGTGTTTTTTATTAGTCTACTATTTTTCATTTTGAATATATTTTAGAGAGGTGTATCATGAAAAAAAATCTCTTCTTTATTTTAAAATTGAAAGAATTAATTTTACCAACTTTATTAATAGCTTTTACCTGTTGCCTTGTGTTATTCTCAAATACTAATTTAGTTTCTGCTAAAAACGGACTTGTTTTATGGGTTAATTCTATAGTTCCAGCTCTATTTCCATTTTTTGTTGCAACAGAATTACTATCACATACGAATTTTACATATTACCTTGGAAAACTTTTAAATAAATTTATGAAACCTGTTTTTAATGTAAGAGGAGAAGGCAGTTTTGCTTTTATTATGGGACTTTTAAGTGGATACCCTATGGGTGCTAAAATTGCTGTTAATTTTCGAGAGAAGGGTATTTGTTCAAAAGAAGAATGTGAAAGATTATTGAGTTTTACTAATAATTCTGGTCCACTATTTATCTTGGGCACTGTTGGAATTGCTATGTTCGGTAATTCAACTATTGGTTTTCTCTTACTATTTACCCATATTCTAGCTTCTATTACAGTTGGTTTTGTTTTTAGATTTTGGAAATATGATTATAATTCTTCACAAGATACTAGTAATATAAAAAAATTAAATAACTCAAATGATATTAACATATCTAATTTAGGTGGAATTATTGGTAATAGTATTACAAGTTCTATTAATACTATTTTATTAATAGGTGGGTTTGTCGTATTATTTTCAGTAATATTGTCTATATTAAAAACAACAAACATTTTATTTGTCCTTTCTGAATTAATAGAACCACTATTTTTATTTTTTAATATTCCGTCTGAATTTGCTTCTGGCTTTATATCAGGAATATTAGAACTTACAAATGGGCTAAATATTATTTGTAATATACCTCAGAAAAAGATTTCTATTAATATAATTATTGCATCATTTCTTTTAGGCTTAGGTGGTTTTTCAATATTGTTACAAGTTTGGAGTACAATATCAAAATCCGACTTATCTATAAAACCATATATTATTGGCAAATTACTGCATGCATGTTTCTCTGCATTTTATACTTATCTTATTTTGCAAAATTTTGCATTTTTAAATTTTGATTTGTAATGTGATAATTTTTTATATAGTTGGATTTATCAAATTGCAATCACATATAAAGAACTACTATGTATAAAGTTTTTTGCTTTATATAGTAGTTCTTTTATATTATTATTTAATTATACTATAAAAATTATCAAATTCAAATCCTCTATCTCTAAAATATGCAATTATTTGTGGCAACGATTCTGCTGTAGTCATTTTATTTCCTGCATCATGCATAAGGAGTACAACTTTTTTGTGCTCTCCAACTGTTTTTTCAATTTCTTGTAAAAATTCCTCTTGTGTTGTGCAACCTGCTGCATCTGAAGTAAGAGAGTTCCAGTCGATATTTAATATTCCATTTTGATTTAATAACTCTTTCGCTTCTTTTTTTATTGATGCATACTTTCCTCCATAAAATCCTCCTGGAAATCTAAATAGATGTGGATTATAATTCTGATTTCCTGTTGCATTTTTAATTGCTGTAACACTTCTATTGTATTCGTCAAGTACACTTTGAGGTGATGCGTATATTTGACTATATACATGTGAATATCCATGGCTTGCAATATAATGACCTTCATCATATTCTCTTTTGACAATCGTAGGATTTAATTCCACTCTACTTCCTAGTAAGAAAAATGTAGCTTTTATATTTTCTGATTTTAGCGTATCTAATATTATTGGTGTAACATTTTTTGATGGTCCATCATCAAATGTCAAAAATACCTTTTTGCTATCAGTAGATTTATATATATCTTCCAAATTTTGTATTCCTTCTTCTGTTAGCTGAGGAGTTCTCGCTTTTCTGTACGCTTCTTCTTTTGCAAGCTTTTCCTCCTTTTTTGTTTGTTCATCTTTGACTGCTTGTTCATATTGTTTTGAATATGCTACATATATTTCTTCATTTAATATTTTTATATATATTTCTCTTATTAATATAACAAATATTATACTTAGTACTACAAAAAATGCTATTATTATTGTATTTCTTATATTTTTATATTTTCTCCTTATTGATATCAAGTCCATTTTTCCACCTTTAATTTTAATAATTCTAATTTTTTAAATACTCTATTTCTTCTTCTACATTTTTTCTCATAAATAGCGGCTCACCTTTTTCAATCACTTTGATATTTTTTAATTTGTCTATTTCTTTTATTGTGTTCCATTTTTGTAGATTTTCATCTATTCCTATTTGTTTGAATATGTTTAGAGATGTGTCTTCCATCACTGGCAATAGGATTATTGCAATCTTTCTTATATTATCTATTAAGTGATACATACTTGATTTTAATTTTTCTGTATCTTCATTTTTTGCAAGCTCCCATGGTCTTGTTTCATCAATATACTTATTTGTCCTTGATATTAGTGCCCATATTTCTTGCAATGCATTTGATATTTCGTATTTTTCTATAAGCTCTTCTATTTTATCAATTTGTTTTATTGTAAATTCTTCATATTCTTTGTCAACATCATTTGGTGTTCCATTATATTCTGGTACTTTTCCATCGAAATATTTGTTTACCATTGATATTGTTCTATTTACTAGATTTCCTAAGTCATTGCATAAATCCGAGTTATATCTTTCAATAAATTCCTCTGGTGAATAAATACCATCTTGAGAAACTGGTACAATTCTTAATAAGAAATATCTTGTTGCATCTAGTCCATATCTATTTATTAATTTTTCTGGATAAACTACATTTCCAAATGATTTTGACATTTTCCCATCTTTCATCATTATCCAATTATGAACTAGAATACATTTAGGTAATGGCAAATCTAATGCCATTAAAAATATTGGCCAATATATTAGGTGAAATCTTGCAATGTCTTTTCCAACTATTTGTAGGTCTGGTGCCCAATATTTTTGGAATAGTTTATCATCTTCTGTCATATATCCTAATGCTGTAAGATAGTTTAATAATGCATCTAGCCATACATATATAACATGCTTTGAATCACTTGGAACTTTTATTCCCCAGTCAAATGTTGTTCTTGTTACACATAAGTCTTCTAAGCCTGGTTTTATAAAGTTATTTATCATTTCTGTTTTTCTGTATGCTGGTTGTATAAAATCAGGATGCTCTTCATAATACTTTAATAACTTGTCCGTATATTTTTTCATATTGAAGAAATATGCTTCTTCTTGCATTTTTACAACATCCCTACCACAATCAGGACATTTTCCGTTTACTAATTGAGTCTCTGTAAAATAGCTTTCACATGGCATACAATATAGCCCTTCATATGAACCTTTATATATGTCTCCTTGTTTTAATAGCTTTTCAAATATCTCTTGTACAACTTTCTGATGTCTTGGTTCTGTTGTTCTTATAAAATAGTTATAATCAATCTTCATTAACTCCCAAAGCTCTTTTGCTTGTTTTGCCATTTCATCAACATGTTCTTGTGGTGTTTTTCCTGCTTTTTCAGCTACTGTTTGAATCTTTTGACCATGTTCATCTAAACCTGTTAATAGATATGTGTCATATTCTTTTTGCTTTTTATATTTTTTCATTGTATCAGCTAATACCTCTGTGTATGCTGTTCCTATATGAAATCTTCCACTTGGATAATATATAGGTGTTGTTATATAAAATTTTTCCATTTGTATCCCTCCTTATTGCTATTCAACTATTATATCTCTTTTTAATAGCTTGTTCTTTATTGTTCCTATTCCTATAAATCTGTTTTTATTATATATTTTGTAAATCCCATCTTTATTATTATATGTTAATTTTACACCATTTAAGAATAATTTTAGTTTTGCATCTTCTAGCACAATTTTCTCATTCTTATCAAAATATTTTTCTAGTGTAATAAAATTGCTTTGTTTTATTTCTTCATTTTCAAGTTCCTGGATTTTTATTGCATCTTCTATTTCAAATTCTCCAACTTTAGTTCTTTTTAACTCTTTCATATATCCAACTGTTTCCAGCTTTTCTGCTATGTTTTCACATAGTGTCCTAATATATGTACCTTTTGAACATTCAACTTTAAATTCTATTGTTTTATTTTCTATATCAATTTTTATTAAATCTATTTTGTATATTTCTATTTTTCTAGGTTTTATTTCTATTTTTTCACCTTTTCTAGCATATTCATATAATTTTTTTCCATTTACTTTTATTGCCGAATACATTGGTGGCACTTGTTCTTGTTTTCCTTCAAAACTTTTCAGTACATTTTTTACATTTTGTTCTTCTAACATTTCTGGAGTAATTTTTTTTTCTTCAATAGTTTGTCCTTCACTATCAGCTGTATCTTTTTTTTCCCCAAGTTGCAGTATTGCCTCATATGTTTTATCATGGTTTATTAAATATTTTGATATTTCAGTACCTTTTCCGACAAGTAATGGTAAGACCCCTGTTGCATTTGGATCCAGTGTTCCAGTATGTCCAACTTTTTTATTAAATATCTTTTTAGCTTTATATACTATGTCATGTGATGTACAACCTTTTTCCTTGTTTATTATTATTATACCATCCATATAGACTCCATTATTTTAATTGTTGCTTTACTGTTTTTAGTATTTTTGCTTTCGCCTCTTCTAGTGTTCCACTCACAAAGCATCCTGCTGCTCTTTTGTGTCCTCCACCACCTAGCAATAGACATATCTCTGCAACATTCAATTCTTCTTTTGAACGCATAGATACTTTATATCCATTTGTTCCTTCTTTTTCTTTTAATAATATTCCAACTTCAACACCATCTATGTCTCTTTCTATTTCAACAAGACCTTCATCATCACCCATACTTGCATTAACATTTTTTAAGTCTTCTACTGTGATGTATGATATTGATATTTTTCCATCTTCATAAAATTCCATTCTGTCATATAGTAATTTTGTTAATTCGCAATTTGCTTTTGTTTTATTTCTTAATACTCTTTGACAGATTTTTGATATGTTTACACCTTTTCTTAATATTTGTCCTGCAAATTCAAATGTATCTGGTGATACTCCTGAATATTGGAATCCTCCTGTGTCTGTTATTATTCCTGTTAATATGCATGTGCCTAATTCTTTATCTATTTCTATTCCAAAATATTCAAATATTCCTATTAGGACCTGACAGCATGCTGGTGATACTGGGTCAACATAGTTTACGTCTGCATACATTGCATTTACAGAATGGTGGTCTATTTGTATTGTTCTTTTTGCTGTTTCAAAATATCTTTTTGCTCCAACTAATCTTTTTAGGTCTGTACAATCTACTGATATTGCTAAATCATAATTTTCTATGTCACTTTCTTTTTTTATCTCTTCTGCTTTTGGCAAAAACTCAAAATCTTTTGGAAATTCAGGTATTATTATATCTGCTTTTTTCCCTAATTTTGCTATTGCAAGTTTCACTGATAGAGAGCTTGCAACAGCATCTCCATCAGGTGACTCATGTGTTAATATTACAATTTTTCCTGCTCTTATTATTTCTTCTTTTATTTCATCTAAAGTCATGACTTTCTCCTTTTTAATTCTCTTTTTTTACATCTTTCATTATGTCATTTAGTATTTTGTCTATTTTTGCTCCATATTCAAGAGAATCATCTAATTCAAATACTAATTCTGGTGTATTTCTTAAATTAACTCTTTTTGCAAGTTCTGTTCTAAGATATCCTGATGATTTTTTTAATCCTGCTAATGTTTCTTTTACATTTTTTGAGTTTAAAATACTTACAGATATTTTTGCATATTTTAGGTCAGGTGTTACCTTTACTCTTGTAACACTTACCATTCCTGTTACACTTGGTTCTTTTAGCTCATAACTAATTATTTGACTAAGCTCTTTTTTTAATTCTTCGTCAATTCTTCCTTGGCGATTATTGTTCTTTGGCATAATGTCCTCCCTATCTTTTTATTTCTTCTAAGATATATGCTTCAATGATGTCTCCTTCTTTGATGTCATTATATTTTTCAATTTGAATTCCACATTCATATCCTTTTGTAACTTCTTTTGCATCATCTTTATATCTTTTTAATGAAGCTAGTTTTCCTTCATGTACAACCACATTGTCACGTATTACTCTTACTCCTGCATTTCTTTCAAGTTTTCCATCTATAACATATGCTCCTGCAATTGTTCCAACATTTGATATTCTGAATGTTTGTCTTACTTCTGCATTTCCTATAACTTTTTCTTCATATTTTGGTGTTAACATTCCTCTCATTGCTGATTCAACATCATCTATTGCTTGATAAATTACTGAGTATTGTTTTATTTGTACTTCGTCTTTTTCTGCCATATTTTTTGCAGTTGGCATTGGTCTTACATTAAACGCTATTATTATTGCATTTGATACTTTTGCAAGTGTTACATCTGATTCTGTAACAGCTCCTGCTGCTGAATGTATTACTTTTACTTTTACTTCTTCATTTGATAGTTTTTCCATTGATTGTTTTATTGCTTCTACTGAGCCTTGAACATCTGCTTTTACTATTAAATTAAGTGTTTTCAAATTTCCTTCTTCCATTTGGCTGAATAAGTTATCTAATGTAACTGTATTCATTGCATTCATTGCTTTTTCTCTTTCTTGACGTTTTCTCTTTTCTATCAAATGTTTTGCTGTTTTTTCGTCTTTTACTTCATAGAATATTTCTCCTGCTGGTGGTACTTCTGTTAATCCCATTATTTCTACTGGGGTTGATGGTCCGGCTTTTTTTACTTTTTTGCCTTTTTCATCTGTCATGCTCCTTATTCTACCTATTGATGAACCAACAACTATTGTGTCTCCAACATCAAGTGTTCCTCTTTGTACAAGCATTGATGCTATTGTTCCTTTGTTTTTATCAAGTCTTGCTTCTATTACTACACCTTTTGCTTGTTTGTTTGGATTTGCTTTTAATTCAAGCATATCTGCTTCTAATAATACCATTTCTAATAGTTGGTCTATATTTGTATGGTTTTTTGCAGAGATTGGTACATATATTGTGTCTCCACCCCATTCTTCTGGTACTAATTCATATGCCATTAATTCTTGTTTTACTTTGTCTATATTGGCATCTGGTAAGTCCATCTTGTTTACTGCTATTATTATTGGTATTCCAGCTGATTTAGCATGATTTATTGCTTCAACTGTTTGTGGCATAACTCCATCATTTGCTGCAACTACTAATATTGCAATGTCTGTTATTTGTGCTCCTCTAGCTCTCATTGCTGTGAATGCTTCATGTCCTGGAGTATCTAAGAATGTTATTTCTCTATCATTTATTTTTACTTTATATGCTCCTATATGTTGTGTTATTCCTCCTGCTTCTCCTTCTATTACATGTGTTTGTTTTACTGCATCTAGTAATGATGTTTTACCGTGGTCAACATGCCCCATTACAACTACTACTGGTGGACGAGCTTCTAATTCTTCTTCTGAATCTTCTGAATCGTCAAATAATATGTCTTCTTCTCTTACTGTTTCTTTTTTATTTACTTTTACTCCAAATTCGTCAGCAATAAGTGTTGCTGTATCAAAGTCTATTTCATTATTTATTGTTGCCATTATTCCATAACTTAATAGTTTTTTGATTACTTCTGCTGTAGTTTTTTTCAATTCAGCTGAAAAATCTTTTACTGTAATTGTTTCTGGTATTGTTATTTCTTCTAGCTTAAATATTTTTTGTTTATTTCTTTGTTCATCTTTGTTTATTTTTTTCTTGCCTTTTTTACCTCTTTGTGTTGTTAAGTCATAATAGTCAAGCATTCCACCATCTTGGTCATCAAACATGTTTGATAGTCTATCTGTTCTTTTTAGTCCTTTTAATTTGTGTTCATTTATCTCTCCATTTTGATTGTTTTTTCTTGATTTGTTATTTTTCTTGTTGCTTCTGTTGTCATCATATCTACTATTGTCCTTTTGTTTTTCAAATGTTTTGTTGTATTCTCTTGATGGCTCTTTTTCAACTGTTTCAACAGACATTATATCTTTTATGTTTCTTTCAATTCCTCTTTCATCAAGTGGCCTATTGTTCCTGTTATCATATCTATTATTAGGTCTGTTTTGGTTATTTCTATTTCCGAATTTTTGGTTATTATTTTTATCATAACGATGTTCATTATGATTGTTGTTTTGATTTCTTTCTTTATTATATCCACCACTATTATTGTTAAATCTGTTATTAGGTCTATTTTGGTTATTTCCATTTGGTCTATTATTGTTTCTGTAATTGTTGTTTTGACCTTCTCTTTCTCTATTATTGTTTGGTCTATTTTCCCTATTGTTATTTTTATTTTGATTATTATAATTACCGTTATAATGAGGATTTCTGTTTTTATTTTCAATTTTATTTTCGATTTTCTTCTCAGGCATTGCCTTTGGCTTTTCTTGTTTTTTTGCTTCAACATCCATTTTATTTTCTTTTATTTCAACCTTTTCTTCTTTTTTTATTCCGAATAATTCATCTACCGTAAGTGGTTTTGATGGCTTATTTCTATATACTATATTGTAGTCTTTATTTGTTTTTCTTTCAACAAATCCTACATTGTTTTCTTTTTTGTCTCCTTTTTTTGTTTGTTCTTTTTTAGTTCCTTTGTTTTCATCAGCTATGATAACTTCTCTTCTTATTATAACTGGTGTATCTCCTTTTTCACTCGATTTTTTTTCTTCTTTTTTTATTGGTTTTGCCGTTTGTTTTTTTATTTCTTCTTTTATTCTGTTTGCACTTTCTTCATCTACTGCACTTAAATGACTTTTTGCTTCTATTTTTAGTTTTTGTGCTATTCCTATTACTTCTTTGCTTGATATATTCATCTCTTTTGCAATGTCATATAATTTTATTTTACCCAATAATTTCACCCCCGATTTTTTTCATTATTATTTTTTTTATCTCTTCATATGTGATATCATTTATTTTTGTTTCTAGCGCTTTTTCTAGCCTTCCACTTTTTATAGCTTTTTCTAAGCATTCTCCACTATAACAAATATATGCTCCTCGTCCTGGTTCTTTTCCTGTTGTGTCAATTTTTATTTCATTTTCTTTGTTTTTTACTATTCTTAGTAATTCATTTTTGTTTTTTTGTGCTTTACATACTACACAACTTCTTTGTGGTATTTTTTTCACTTATTTCCTCCTAATTTTCTTCTTCTTTTTTTGCTTCTTCCTGTTTCTCTTCTTCCTGTTTCTCTTCTTCTTGTTGTTTTGCTTTTAATGTTTCTCTAAATTGTGTTTCTGATTTTATGTCTATTTTCCAGCCTGTTAGTTTTGCTGCTAGTCTTGCATTTTGTCCTGCTTTTCCTATTGCTAATGATAGCTGGTCATCTGCTACTATTACTTGTGCAAATTTTTCCTCTTCTTTTATATCTACTGCCATTATTTGTGCAGGTAATAATGCTGATGCTATAAATATACTTGGATCTGCATTCCATTCTATTACATCTATTTTTTCTCCATGTAGTTCATTTATTACGTTTTGTATACGTATTCCTTTTTGCCCTACACATGAACCTACTGGATCTATGTTTTCATTTGATGAGTATACTGCTATTTTGCTTCTTAGTCCTGGATCTCTTGATACACTTTTTATTTCTATTAGTCCTTCATATATTTCTGGTATTTCAAATTCTAATAGTTTTCTTACAAAGTCTGGATGCGTTCTTGATACTATTGCTTGTGGTACTCCTTTTTCTCCTCTTTCTACATCTACTACATATCCTTTTATTTTATCATTTACTTTATATGTTTCTGTTGGTATTTGGTCTTTTGGTAACATTATTCCTTCTAGTCTTCCTAAGTCTAGTACCACTATGTGTTTGTCTGCTTTTTGTACAAGTCCTGTTACTATTTCTCCTTTTCTTTCATTGTATTCGTTGAATATCATATTTCTTTCTGTTTCTCTTAATTTTTGAATTATTACTTGTTTTGCTGTTTGTGCTGCTATTCTACCAAAGTCTCTTGGTACTATTTCTATTTCTACTGTGTCTCCTATTTTTAGTTCTTTGTTTATTTTTCTTGCTTCTTCAAGTGTTATTTCTAATGCTGGATCATTTGCTGTTTCCATTACTTCTTTTATTGAGTATACATGTGTTGCCCCTGTTTGTTGATCCATTTTTACGTCCACATTTTCTAATGCATCAAAGTTTCTCTTGTATGCTGTTATTAGTGCTGTTCTTATTGAGTCTAGCAACTCTTCTTTTTTTATTCCTTTTTCTTTTTCTAATTCTTCTAAAGCTAATATTAATTCTTTATTATCTATCGCTTTCATTTTTTAATTCCCCCATTCATATATTGTTTTTATTGATGATATGTCTTTTCTATCTATAACTATTTTTTCTTCTGTTTTTATTGTTATTGTGTTTTGGTCATAATCTTCTAGTTCTCCTATATAGCTTTTGTTTCCTTTTGAATCTTTTTTGAATAGTTTTATTTCTATTTCTTTTCCTTTGTTTTGCTCTAGGTGTTTGTCTTTTCTCAGTGTTCTTTCGATTCCTGGTGATGATACTTCTAAATAGTATTGCTCTTTTATTATGTTTGCTTCGTCTAGTTTTTCGTCTATTGCATTGCTTACTTTTTCACAGTCATCTAAGTCTATTCCTTTTTTGTTGTCTATATATATTCTCAAATAATAATTAGGCCCTTCTTTGGCATATTCTACATCATATAGCTCATATCCTATATTTTCTATTGTGTCTTTTATTAGTTCTTCTACTTTTTCTTCTATTTTGGCCATAAGCCCCTCCTTTTTTCTAAGTTTAAAGAGTAGGATTTGTTCCTACTCTTCTGCTCGTTTTATGTTCTTTTATATTATACCCAATTTTTGCCATAATTGCAAGGTTTTTTTGAATTTTTTTCTCAAATCTTAATTTTATTGCCATTTTAATATTGGAAATCCCTTATTTATGGTGTTTGAATCTTTTTTAAATGCTGTATTATTTAGTATGTTGACAAATTCTTCATCTTGCATTTTATCTGGGGTTTTTATTTCACAATTTGTTTGAGTTATTTTTTCAGATGTATTTCCCGCTAATTCTATTCCATCCAATTTAATGGCATAGCAATTTTCTATAGTTCCATAAAATTTTCCATATAATGTTCCCTTTGCATCAGTTGCTCCCAATATATCCATTATTCCCGCATTATATGAATTTCTTACTGTTACTAGCTCCTGATTGTTTCTGTCAAACACAAATCCAACTAAACCTCCTACTCTTATTGCTGTAGAATTTGATGTAGTTTTAATTGTTCCTATATTATAACAGTTTTCTATTGTTGTTCCGGCTTCACTTGCACCAATTAGTCCTCCCATCCTTGATGCATATCCATTGGAAATTATCTCTCCAGCGTTATATGAAGTATTTAGCTTTATATTATAATCCATAGCAATTATTCCACCAAGATATATTCTATTATTGCTTATGGCTTCTAATTTTCCTATATTATAGCAGTTTTCTATTGTTGATGAGTCTGCATCTGCTCCTATTCCACCTATACATGAGTAATCTGCACTTTCTGATTTTATATATGCCTCATTTTTTGAATTAGTTATTTTGGCCGTATCTAAAAGTCCAACAATACCACCAATTCTATAGTCTCCGTTTCCCTGTTGCCGATAAATTTGCTTTGTTAATACAGTTTTCTACTATTGCCTCTGTTTTGGTGTCTGAGTTACCTGTGCATCCCCCTGTAACTCCTCCAACATAAATTCCTCCATCTTGTGTTTGAAGATTTACTTTTATTTGTATATTGTTTTCAATATTTTGCATTTTTCCTCTATTACGTCCACACGCTCCACCCACACAATACATTTTTCTGTTTCCACTGGCCATATCTACAGTTGTTGTTCCTGAAAGTTTTAAATCTCTAATAGTTCCATTATTTTCTCTTATAAATCCCATGTTTTTGTTTTCTGTAGTAGGTACATCTATAATTTTTATATTACTTATTTTGTTGTTTTGTCCTAAAAATGTTCCAGAAAATTTATTTATTACTGTAAAACCTTTTGAGTCTTCTTTTGTTAGTTCTGTTTTTATTCCTTCAGTAATACCATCATTATTATAATCTCCAAATCTTGTTGTGTTTTCTGGTTCACTATATGAAAAGCTTGAATTGAAGTTTAATTTTCTTACTAATTTTACATATTTTCCAGCAAAATCGTTTCCACTATTTGTCATTTTTGAAAATTGAACTAGGTCTTCTATTGACGCTATTTCATATGCACTATTTTCCGATTTTCCATCTAGTTCTTTTCCATTTTGGCCTTTTGTTATGTCTCCTGGATTCGTGTCTTTAGTAATTTCTCCTTCTGTTATCTCTCTTGTAACTTTTTCAACATAGTATAGTCTATTTTTTTCTTTGAATAGTATATCCCATTCGTCCCCACCATCTGATACTTCGACTTTTCCTTCTCCGTTGTCTGCATCTAATTCGTTTTGTAAATCACTTTGTTTTACTTTCTCGCCTTTGTTGTTTGCAAGAGATGTTGCAATTGCATTGCTTATGCTTTCTTTTTCTCTTGCAATTTCATTTTTTAATTTTGCTCCTTTTGCTTGTTCGCCAATTCCTTCTTTGCCTGTTAGTGTCGCTATTGTTATTCCTGCTAATATTAACAATACTACTATTGTTACAACAAGTGCTATTAAGGTTATACCTTTTGTGCTTTTGGTTTTTTTCATCTTTTGAACTCTCCTTTTTATTATTATGCTTCAAATATATCATATTCTATATTATAAAGTCAACAAAGAACAAGTAAGAAAAATTGAAAGTTTGTAGGTTAGTCAATCATTTGTCACAAATTGTTTAAAATAAATACTTTGAGTACCTATATTGCAAATAACGATTCTTCTTGACTTTTATATTTTTTTATGAATTCCCTGGGACTCAACCATCCTAGTGGTCTTCTTGATTTATCTTTTAGACTCTCTAATGTTCCATCATATCTATTTTAAACCTATAATTAAGAAAAAAGTCAAATTTCTTTGACCTTCTATCTCATAAATACATAACCAATAATTAATATACCTATTATAATTCTATACACTGCAAATATTTTGAAGCTTCCCTTTTTCAAGTACTCTAGTAAAAATTTAATAACAAAAATCCCAACTAAAAAACTTGCTAAAACTCCCATAAAAAATGTAAGTGTATATTGAAAATCTTTAATACTTACAAGTACTGCTGCTAATACAATTGGTGTTGATAATAAAAATGAATATTTAGCTGCACTTTCTCTATCAACTTTTAATGCTCTAGCAACTGTCATTGTAATTCCTGACCTTGATGTTCCTGGGAATGCTGCCGCAATTGCTTGAGATATACCTATTAAAAATGATTGTTTAAATGTCATATCTTCATATTTTGTTTCAGATGGGGCTTTTTTATCTACTAGATACAGTACAATACCTAAAACAATAAGTACAATTGCTATCATAATTAGTTCTATATTAAATTTATCACATATGTACTCTGAAAATTTGTCTAGTACAAGACTAAAAATCCCTGTTGGTATTGTTACTGCAACTATGTACCAAAACATTTTTCCTTCAACTGATTTTTTCTTTTTAACAACTTGGTCATATCCACCTTTTACAAGTCCTAACCAGTCTTTGAAAAAGAATAGTGTTATTGCAAGTAATGTTCCTAAATGTAATGCAACATCAAAACTTTCTGGTATATTCCAGTTAAATATCATTGGTATTAGCTTCAAGTGTGCTGAACTTGATATTGGTAATAGTTCTGTTAGTCCTTGAACTACACCTAAAATAATAGCTTGGTAAATTTCCATTTTTTATTCTCCTCTTTCCTTTTGTTTTTCAATTTCTTCTGTTTTTGTTATTTCTTCTTCTGCCTTTTCTTTTTTTATATCATTGAACCCTATTTTCTTTGTTATTTCTACCATTTGCTCTAAATGTTCTTTTGCTTTTATTTCTTTTTCTTTTAATCTTCTTGGTTTTTCTTCATCAATGTCTAAATTAAATGGAATTGATAATTTTGCGATTATTATTGCAAAAGTAACATCTTTTTGAATTTTTTCTACTATTTTTTTAGGGTTTTCTTGTATTGCTACATTCGCATATTTTATTGCTTGTTCTTTGTTTCCTTTTAATAAACTTATTTTTGATAATTCCAAATATGCATCTGCACACAATTCTTCGTCTTCTGTAACCTCTAAAAAGCGTTGTTCTGCTTCATCTAATTCTTTGTATAATACTGCTATTTCTGCTAAACTGTATTTTGAATTATATGCAAGTGAGTTAAGTGTCGCTGCTTTTTCATAATACATTTTTGCACTTTGGAAATCATTTAACATTGTATATACAATTCCTAGGTTGTAGTTCAAATCATAGTTTGTTGTGTTATATTTTAGTGCCTCTGTGTATATGTTTGCCGCTTCTTTGTAGTCTTCTTTTTCTATCAACAAATCTCCTAAAGCAATTGTTGCATCAATATAATCCGGCTTTTTGTTTACAAGAGTTGTTAATATTTGTACTGCATCATCTTTTTTATTTAAGTCTGTTAGCAATGTCCCTATCTTGTAATAAGAATCATAGTCCTCACTGTTAATATCTATAACTTGTGCATATTCCTCTACTGCTTTTCTTTGTCCACCCTCTTTTTCATATATTTGTGCTAAAAGTTTGTGCCCAATATAACTTTCTGGATATTGTGTTACAAGTTTTATTAATAGTGTTTTGGCAGATTTCGTATTACCAAACAGCAAATATATTCTTGCAATGTTTGATTCAATTATTTCTGATATATTACCACTAACTTTTTCTATCACAATAATTGCTACTGGTATTATTATTGATAATATATATGTTGCTATTATTCTAGGAACATTTACTTCTGTATTTTCTAAACACACCTCAATAAATTTTATTGCTATTCCTAATGCCTGTATTGCAAGTATTGGTACATATTTTGTATCATTCTTTTTTATTAGTTGATAGAAAAAATATACGAATAATGCAAATGCTGTTGTTATAAATAGTATTTGTTCTATTATCATTTTTTTACTTCCTTTTTATTAATATCTTCTTTTATCATGCGATATGTTCTCATAGTCTTCTTCAATTGTTTTTATCGCCTGTTTTTCATCTTTTCCTGATTCTATTTCTCTACTATATCTTGCTACAAGTTCAGTAAAAGATTCACCTGTTTCTTCCATTAAACTTCTCCACGTTCTACATGTGTTTGGTATATAATCATCTGGAGTTATGTCACTATCTTTGTTGTTTCCTGTTAGTTCTTGTTGGTCTTCTATGGCTTTTTCTGCATTATGTGCCACTTCATGTGGATACATAATTCCTTCTGTTTTAAAATTTTGTCTTGTCTCATAGTTTTCTTCCATTTTCATTCCTTCTCCATCTGTTCTAACTCCTCTTGCAAGTCTTTCATTACATGGTAATACGTCCACTGTTTGTATGTCTATATATCCATATTGACCAATTGTTACTGCTATTTCTTTTTTAGGATTATTTGTCCTCATTAGACCATATGGTGTTGTTTTTTCTATCTTGTTTCCATCTTCATCTAGACTTAATGTGGTTCTTCTCCATGCTGTTGTTGTAGGTTGTATGTTTGTGTTTTGTTGCCATTTTCCATCTATTTTTGATAATATGATAAATCCATGTAGTTTTTCTGAATAGGCAATTTTATTTTCTGTTGAATTTTCAAACATTTCTGGCATTCTTTCTGCAAAGTGTTTGTCTTTTATTCCTCTTGTTTTTGTTATCCCTAAATCTGTCCCCTGCTCTTCAAGGTCTTCTTCTATTTCTTTTTCTTCTTCGTCTTGTTCGTTTTCTTTTTCTTGGTCTTTTGGATTATCACTTTTTTTCATTTTATTTTTTAATTCTTCTAAATCTGTTTTTTCTGATATTCCCTTTAATCTTTTTTTATCTTTTTCGTTTTCTTCCATCATTTCATTTAAGTCAATACCTGCTAAATATTCTTCTAACTCCGGTATGATTTTTATTTGCCCTTCATGGTCTACTGACATTATTTCTTTTGAATTATCTCCACAGTAAACATGATATGATATGTTTCCATCAACATCTTTCTCGGTTGTTATAAATATATTAGTAAAGTCAATTCCTTGCATTTGGAATTTCTCGTAATATTTTATTCTTTCTACTTCTCCTTTGCTTTCTTGTAGCTTTTCTTGTAATTCTCTTTCAAATGCATCAAGTATTTCTAGTATTTGCTTTTCTTCTGTTCCATATGTGTACTGCTCTGATTTGTTTTCTTCCATACTCTTTCTCCTTACTTTATTTTACCTATTAAGTCGTAATCTTTTACGTCTTCTATTATAACATTCACAATTTGGTTAATTTTACTGTCTTGATTTTCATTTTTTATATATACTAGCCCATCTATATCTGGCACATCTTGTTTTGTTCTACCTATTAGGTATTTGCCATCAAATGATATGTTTTCTATTAATGCTTCATATTCTTTTCCGATTTTTCTTTTCATGTTCCCATTTGAGATTTTTTGTTGTTCTCTCATTATTTTGTTGTATCTTGCTCTTTTAGTATTTCCATTTATTTGATTTGGTAGTTTTTCTGCTGGTGTTCCTTCTTCTTTTGAATACATAAATGCTCCTAATTTGTCGAATTTTGCTGTTTTTATAAATTCTTCTAATTCTTCAAAGTCTGCTTGTGTTTCACCTGGAAAACCAACTATTAGGCTTGTTCTAAGTACAACTTCTGGTATTTCTTTTCTGATTTTATTTATTAATTTTTCTATTTCTTCCTTGCTTGTTCTTCTATTCATCTTTTTTAATATGCTGTTTGATATATGTTGTATTGGTATATCGAAATATTTACTTATTTTATTGTTATTTTTTACTGTTTGTATTAATTCTTCTGTTATTCCTTCTGGATATGAATATAAAAATCTTATCCATTCTATTCCTTCTATTTTTGATATTTTGTCAAGAAGCTCTGCAAGTTTTGGCTCTCCATATATGTCCACACCATATTTTGTTGTGTCTTGTGCTATTATAATTATTTCTTTTATTCCTGATTTTGATAGCATTTTTGCTTCTTCAATTATGTCTTCCATTTTTCTGCTTACAAATGGTCCTCTTATATATGGGATTGCACAGTATGTACATTTGTTGCTACAGCCTTCTCCTATTTTTAAGTAAGCATAGTTTTTCCCTGTTGTTAGTACCCTATTCATGAATTCTTCTGAACATGGCATTGGTAGTTCTTTTATTTCAGATATCTTTTTGCTTGTTGTTGTTTTGCTTTGTTCTACTTTGTTTTCTTTTATTAGTTTTTCTATTTTGTTCCATAATTCATTATATTCATCTAATTTTATAAATAGGTCTACTTCTGGTATTGCTTTTTTTAGCTCTTCATAATATCTTTGTACTAAGCACCCCATTACTATTAAGTATTTACATTTGTGTTTTTTGTATTCTGCCATTTCTAGTATTGTGTTTATTGCTTCTTCTTTTGCTGAATTGATAAATCCACATGTGTTTATTACTATTATGTCTGCTTTTTCTGGATTGTTTTCTATTTCATAATTGTTTTTCTTAAAATGGCCTATTGCTATTTCTGTGTCTATCAAGTTTTTGCTACAGCCCAATGATACAAATCCTACTTTCATTTTTTTATTCCCTTCTTGATATTTTTACTTTGTTTTTATGATTTTTAGCTATTGTGACTACATATGTGCTTTCTTGTCATTTCCATTAAGTTTAGTTTTGTGAATCCTTCTACTTGTGTTTTTGCTCTATCTTGTTTTAATTCTTTTTTTAGTAGTTCTTCTATTTTATTTTTGTTTTCTTGTTTTTGCATGTCTATGTAGTCTATTATTATTATTCCGCCTATGTCTCTTAGTCTTAATTGTTTTACTATTTCTATTGTTGCCTCATAGTTTACTTTATATATTGTTTCTTCTAATGTGCTTTTTCCTGTGTATTTACCTGAATTTACATCTATTGCTACTAGTGCTTCTGTTGAGTCTATTGTTATAAATCCTCCACAGTTTAACCAGATTTTTCTTTGTTTTGATTTTTCTATTTGTTTTTTTAGGTCATATTTTTCTAGTAAATCAATGTTTTCATATAATTCTATTTTTATGTTTTCTTCTTGTTGCTCTTTTATTATTTTTTCTATTTTTTTATATTCTTTTTTGTCATTTACTTTTATTGTCTGTATACTATTTTCTGGCATGTCTAGTATTAGTTTTTCTACTATACTTGGACTTTTATATAGTTGTTGTGGCTTTTTACCACATTCTTCAAATTCTTTTTTTATTTGCTCCCACTTTTTTGTTAGTAGTTCTATGTCTTTGATTATTTCACTTTCTTTTCTCTTTGCTCCTGCTGTTCTTATTATTATCCCTGTATTTTTAGGTAATTTTTTCTTTGCTATTGATATTAGTCTTTCCTTTTCTCTTTCGTCTTGGATTTTTTGTGATGTTGTTATTATGTTTGTGTTTGGCATTAATATTACATATTTGCCCGGTATTTTTATATGTGTTGATGTTCTCGCTCCTTTTTTGTCATTGCTGTCTTTTTGTACTTGTACTAATATTTTTTGTCCTACTTGGGTGATTGCTCTTATTTCTGGTTCTTTTATTTTTTCTTTTTTTTCATCTACTTGTGGTATTAAGTCTTTTACATGTATAAAACTGTTTTTTTCTATTCCAATGTCTACAAAAGCTGCCTGCATTCCTGGTATTATATCTTTGATTATTCCTGCATATATGTTTCCTTCGTTTCTTGCTTTTTGGCTTTCTTCGCTTTCTTCATATACTTCTACTAGGTTCCCATTTTCTACTTCTGCTACTATTTTAGCATTTTGATTTTTGTTTAATATTAATTCTATCATCTTATTGCCTTTCTAATTAAATTTGTTCATTGCTATGTCTATGCCATTTTCTATTATTTCTGCTACTGCTTGTTCAGCTTTTTCTGTTCCTTTTTCTAGCTCAACAAGTTCTTGCTCTTGAACTTTTCCTATTACATAGTTTATTTTGTCTTGATGTTCTGTCGGTTTGCCTATTCCTATTCTTATTCTTTGGAATTCTTCTGTTCCTATTTCTTGTATTATTGATTTTATTCCATTATGACCTCCTGAACTTCCTTTTTTGCGTATTTTTATTTTACCTGGTTCTATGTCCATGTCGTCATATATTATTAGTAGTTTTTCTTTTTCTATTTTGTAATAGTTTATAAATTGTTTTATACATATTCCACTTAGGTTCATGTATGTTTGTGGTTTTAGTATTATTACTTTTTCCCCTTTTATTTCACCTTTTCCATATATTCCTTGGAATTTGCTTTTGTTTATTTCTATATTGTATTTTTTTGCTATTTTGTCTATTGTGTCAAATCCCATGTTGTGCCTTGTTTGTTTATATTCTTGTTCTGGATTTCCCAGTCCTACTATTAAATACATTTTTTTGCCTCTTTCTTTTTTATTCTTTATTATTTTACATTGTTTTTCCTTTTTTTTCAAGGCTTTTTTGTATTTAATTATACCTTTTATATATTTGTGTTAATGCATATTTTATATAAATAATAAAAACCCCATTTTCTGGGGTCTGATTATTTATTATTCTGCTGATTCTTCTGTTTCAGGAGCTTCATAAGCTTCTAATATAGCTTTTTGAATTTTCTCTCTTGTCTCAGCATTGATTGGATGAGCTATGTCTTTGAATTCTCCGTTTGGAGTTTTTCTGCTTGGCATAGCAATGAATAATCCATTTTGACTTTCGATAACTTTGATATCATGGATAACAAATTCATTATCGAATGTTACAGAAGCAACAGCTTTCATTCTGTTCTCTGAATTTACTTTTCTTAAACGTACGTCTGTTATTTGCATCGTGTGCACCTCCACTGTTTTTTTATATTTGTACATTTCTTTATTATGTACTTACTATATTATTCTACACCAATTTATTTTTTCCTTCTTTTTTTTACATTTTTTAAAATTATTTTTTAAAATACATTTTGAATGTTAAATGAGTATTTTTCTTCAATATGTTCTAATACAAATTTTCCTTTATCTAATTCTGCTACTGCTGATGAATAATCTTCTGTTTCTATATAACTTTTTACTTCTATTATTGCTGTGTCTACTTTTTCTAATTCATCATGTTCTATATAGTATGCTAGTCTATCATGTTTCTTTGCCAAAATTTCATCTATTTCTTGTACTGTTTTATCTATTTTTTCATTATTTAGTTTTAGTAAATTTGTTTTTAGTTCTGTCATTTTCCCTGTTATTTCTTGTGATGTTTTTCTAGTATATCCTTGTGTGAACATGTCTAAAGTGAATATCATTATTATTATTACTATGCTTATTATTGTTTCTTTTAGCATTGTTTTTCCTCCTTTTCATTTTTGGGCTGACAGAAAAATTTATTTTCTCCATCTATTGTTACTATTAGTGCTTCTTCTGGCTTTATTCCAAATTTTTCGGTTTGTTTTTTTAGCCATACATAATTTTTTCCTATTTTTTCTAAATTTTTATACATTACTCTTCCATCAACTACTAAGTCATATGGTATTCCCTCATATTGTGGTTCTATATTGAAGTCTTCTGGCGTTGTTGCTCTTTTGTTTGGTTTTGGTATTACTGTTACTTGCCCACTTGTTTCTAATATTGCATATTCTACATCTCCTATGTTGAATATGTTGTTGTCTCTTAGTCTTTCTTCTAGTTCGTTTATTGTAAATCTTTCTTTTTTTAGTACTTTTTCATCAATTTTTCCTCTAAATATAAGTATTGATGGTTTTCCACATATTATTTCTCTTGCTTTTGTGCTTTTTATGTTTAACATTGATATTATTAAATGCATTACTAGTAATCCTAATATTGGTATTATCCCATTTGATATTGGTATTCCTGTTTCTGACATTGGTATTGAGGCTAAATCTGCTATCATTATTGATATTGCTAATTCAAATGGCTGTAATTGACCTATTTCTCTTTTCCCCATCAGCCTCATTACTATTAGTACGATTATATATAATACTATTGCTCTAAAAAAAGTTATTAACATTTTTTCCTCCAGTTTATTTTTTGTTTTTCATATTTTTTGATTTTTTTACTTTTTTTATACATTTTTTTGTATATTTATTTTTTTATTGCAAATAATATTTTTGTAACCTTGAAAATATCGTTTTATCGTTTAATAAAATTTATAAGGAGGTTTTGATATGTCAAATACTCAAAGTGATAGTGCTAGTAATTCTTCTTCTGTTTGGCAATTTGTTGGTAGACTTATTACTTCTGCTATCGTTCTTGCAATTACTGCATTTTTTACACCTAATTTTTCTATAAGTAATATTTGGTCTTTAGCTCTTGCGGCAGTTGTATTAACGGTTTTAGATTACTTAATAATTAAGTTTACTGGCTTACATGCTAGTCCTTTTGGTAAGGGATTTGTTGGATTTGCTTTAGCAGGTATTATTTTATATGTTACTCAATTTTTTGTTGCTGGCTATTCTATTTCTTGGATGGCTGCAATTATTGGGGCACTGATTTATGGTGTTGTTGATTATTTTATACCTGGAAATCAGGAAATGTAGTTTCTAGTATACTGTCTATTAATGTATGCTATTAAACTATAACAGGTAAAATCAACGTCTAAAACTATATTTCAAAAATTTAGCATAAAATAGTAAATTTATTTTTTGTTGTTTACTATTTTATGCATTTTTTCTAATTTTTTGACAACGCATTCCTTATGGCTATATTAACTAATAAGTTCACCGATATTTTGTATTTTTCTTTTAGTTCGTACAATCCTTCTGCAAAACTCTGCCTTATTAAAAATGTTCTAGATATATAATTTTTATTTTTCATATTATATAGTTTTATTTTTTCAGTTTTCAATAATTCCTCGATTGCCGAATTTACAAGTTTATTAATTGATGCATCATATATTTCTTGTGATAAATGTTCCAATTCATTATATGCATTTTCTTCTATATCTAGCTTTTTACTTATTATTTTTTCTTTTTTATAAAATCTATCAAATGCCGTCATTTTTTTCACCCAGTTAATTTTACACTTATTTTTAATTTATTGTAACAACTAAAAAACACTTTTTTTTACCACCGTGGGTGGTTGTATATTTTATATTGCTTTTCTTTTATAATATTTTAAAAGGAGGTATTGATTTTGAGTAGTTTATACAAACGTTATTTATCTTTAAAAATAGAAAACAGTGATAATTTCTATTTATTTGAAAGTGGCATCTTTTATCTTTTTATTGATAATGATGCCAAGTTTATGTCAAATATCCTGAATTTAAAATTAACAAACTTAAATTCGCAAATCGTGAAATGTGGTTTTCCAATTTCACATTTAGATAAGTATTTAAAAATTTTGAAAGATATGAACTATAGCAATATTCAAATAGTAAGTTCAAATTCTTTTTTAGCTTATTCTCAAAAGGATTATTTTACAAATATCAAAGCTAAAAATCTTATAAAAAAAATTGCTAATGTGCGTTCTGATAACTTATCAATTAGTCAAGCATTTGATTTCATTGAAGAAATAACATCTGAGGCAAATCTAATTGTTTATGAGATTGATAGCTAACTTTTAAAATGTACACACCAGACTTAGACAATCTCAAATAAAGGGTGGGAATACCGAACATTCTGTCCCGATATTCCCACCCTCTTTTATGTGAATATATTTATCTGTTTAAAATCACTGCGATACTTGTCATGGTGCATCACTATGCAGGATCCAGTGCTACTTTATGTAAAGTCCCCCACTAAACCCGATAACGTCGCCGCTGTCGTACGGACTGCCGCTGCTACGACTACTAGCATAACTGCCCGTACCACCGTAGTAGTAAGAACCGCCCCTGCTGTACCTGTAGTTGCCAGACCCTGAACTATTGGCCTCGAGCGTCCATAGCCATACGTTCCCTGCTAGGTCGTATATGTTATTCGCTTTTGCTCCTTCATATGCTCCA
>CAKPJC010000003.1 GCA_934162535.1 uncultured Clostridia bacterium
TCCCAATACATATCACTTACATCTTCTATTGGTATCCATACCCATTGGTTTCTTTCACATTGAGCTGTCCATTGATTTTCTTCTGTTACTTCTTCTGCTCCTTCATATATTACAAATCCTCCATATTTATGGTTTTGCATTGTATCTGTGTTTCCATTATTTTTTCTATCATATATTTTTACTTCTTTTACATATCCTTTATCTAATCTTTTATTAGTTGAGGCACTTTTATTATATATTATCTTTAGTTTATATGTTCCTTGATTTAACTCTATTTTTGTGTTGACATAAATTAAATCTGATTCTTTATAATCCACCCCATATTTTGTTGCATAATCTGTTCCATTTAGTTTTATTGTTGTTTTTTCTGTACTATTTGTTGTTGTATTTATTATCTCTCCATATAAATAATCATAATAAGATTCACATGACACTGTCCAATTTAGTTGCAATATTCCTCCATCTTCACTTACTGTAAACTCTTCTGATGTCATCTCACTTGTTGAACTATCTATATTGTAATTACCACTTGTCCATATTCCACTATCATTCTTCGCCCATGGATATGTTCCATCTGATGTGAATGTATCTGTTAAATTCTTGTTTAGGTACAATGTCTCAAATGTTCCATTTACATATGACTCGCTTTCTACTGATGACGCTGTATATCCTTTTGGTACTGGCACATCTATTCCATCTTTGCTTTTTACCATTGTGTAATTATTAGGGTTCATTGCCTGTTTTTGTATTCTTCCCGTGTTTTCTACTTCTACATTTTCATCCTTTTTTGTTACTAAGCAAATTACTGTTGTTATTATAATTATAGCCACTAATACTATTGATGTAATTGTTATTATTTTCCTATTTATCTTTTTGTTTTTTGGTTTTTTCATATTCAATTTTCCTCCTTTTTTAGATGCAAAAAAGACAGCGACAAATTAAGCATTTTTTGCTTTTATCACTATCTTTTATTTTATCTATTAAATTATTTTTTTCTTTATTTTCTAAAAGTACTTGTGTGTGTGTGTGTGTGTGTGTGTTACTCTCCCAACGGTTTGCTGTCTTTTTCATTTTTTATTTCTCCTTTGAATGTTTTTTCTTCATTCAAATTATATATTTATTCATTGGAGTTGTCAATAATTTCAAAAAATTTTATTGCAATTCTAGTCAACTATTTCAAGGTTAGCAAATTTAGCCATTAATCTCTTGTGTCCAAATTTGTCAAAGTCTATATCTACTTTTAAATCATTTCCTTCTTCTTCAACATAATTAATAATGCCTTCTCCAAATTTTTTGTGATATACTCTTTTTCCAGATTGATATTCTGAAAAGTCTATTTCCTCTGTTTCAGGTTTTTTATTTATGTTTTTCAAGAAGCTTTCTGCTGTTCTATATGAATATCCTGTGTTTATAGCTGATGTGGCTGTATTCGCATATACTGGTTCTGTTGCTTTATATGTTTTTATGTTGCCATTATTTTTGCTTCCATAACTCCATGAGTATTTACTGTCTCCAAATATATTACTTTCTTTTTTGCCAAATCCCCCTATTGCATCATCATATCCTTCAAGTAACTCTTTTGGAATTTCTTGTAAAAATCTTGATGGTGGATTATGTGTTGTTGAACCAAATGTTGTACGTTGTCTACTATTTGTTAAAAACAAGTTTTCTTTTGCCCTTGTTACTCCAACATAGCACAAACGTCTTTCTTCTTCAAGTTCTTTTTGTTCTCCTATTGATTTATATCCAGGGAAAATTCCTTCTTCCATCCCAACTAAAAATACGACTGGGAATTCTAGTCCTTTTGCACTATGCAATGTCATTAATGTAACTGTTTCATCTGTTTCTTCAACATTGTCTAAGTCACTTGATAGTGTTATTCCCTCTAAGAAGTCACTTAATCCATTGTCTGCTGATTCTTCTTCAAATTCTATTGCTACATTCAAAAATTCATCTAAGTTTGCTATTCTGTTTTCTGCCTCTACAGTATTTTCATTTTCTAGTGCTCTTGTATATCCTGTTTTTTTCAATACTTTTTTTATTAATTCAGATATTTTCATGCTATCTTTTTGAGCAATAAATTCTTCTATACAGTCTACAAATTCTCTTGAGTTTAAATATACTCTATTTAAACCATATTGTTCTGCATTTTTTATTATTTCATACATTGATGTATCATTTGCTTCAGCAACTTTTGCAATATTGTCTAAACTTGTTTTTCCTATTCCTCTTTTAGGCTCATTTATTATTCTATTTAAACTTAAATTGTCTGCTGGATTTTGTATTAATCTTAAGTATGAGATTATGTCTTTTATTTCTTTTCTTTCATAGAATTTTAGTCCTCCAACAACTTTGTATGGTATTCCTTCTCTTCTTAGTATTTCCTCAATTGCTCTTGATTGTGTGTTCATTCTATATAATATTGCAAAATCTGAATATTTGTAATATTCTTCTCTTTTTAGATGCTCTATTTGTTCTGCTATATATCTGCCTTCATCATATTCGTTGTCTGCTGTGAATATTCTAGGTAATTTCCCTACCTCATTCTCTGTCCATAATTTTTTGTCATATTTTACTTCATTGTTTTTTATTACAGCATTTGCAACTTTTAGTATATTTCCCGTACATCTATAGTTTTGCTCTAGTTTTATTATTTTTGTTCCTGGGAAGTCTCTTTCAAAGTTTAATATGTTTGAAATGTCTGCTCCTCTAAAACTATATATCCCTTGGTCATTATCTCCTACTGCTGTTATATTTCCATGTTTTGATGCTAACATTGTTACTAATGTGAATTGTGATTTGTTTGTATCTTGATATTCATCTACTAATATGTATTTGAATTTATTTGAGTAATATTCAAGTATATCTATATTTTCTTTTAGTATTTTTATTGTGTAGTTTATTATATCATCAAAATCTATAGCATTATTTTCTTTTAGTCTTTTTTGATATAATGCATATATTTCTGCTATTTTTTCTTTTCTATAGTCTCCATGTGCTTTTGCAGCATATGTTTGTGGCTCTAACATATCATTTTTTGCGTTGCTTATTTCTGATATAACTGCTCTATCACTAAATAGCTTTTCATCTATTTGCAAGTCTTTTAAACATTGTTTTACAAGTGTTTTTTGGTCTGATGTGTCAAATATTATAAATGATGAGTCAAACCCTATTCTATCTATAAATTTTCTTAATATTCTTACACATATTGAGTGGAATGTTCCTACCCACATGTCTTTTGCTACGTCTCCTACTAGTCCTTCTATTCTTTCTTTCATTTCATTTGCTGCTTTGTTTGTGAATGTTATTGCTAATATATTCCATGGCAATACATTTTTGTCTCCTACTAGGTAAGCTATTTTGTGCGTTAATACTTTCGTTTTTCCACTTCCTGCTCCTGCTATTACTAAGCATGGGCCTTCTGTATTTGTTACTGCTTCGTATTGCTTGTCATTTAGTCCTTTTAATATTTCTTCCATAGTTCTTTCCTTCCTCTCGAATTTATGTTTGTATTTTACTATATTTTTTATTTTTTTGCAATAGTTTTTTGTTATTTTACAAGGAGAAAGGCAGGATACTTGAGGTATCCTGCCTTAAATCAGTTCTTCATGAAAATAAAGTCCTGATATTTCTGGGAAACGAACTCTATCTCCATTTGAGAAAGCTGTTCCGTCAGAAATCTAATTGGAACCATTGTGCGTCCGTTAATGATTACAGGAGCACAACCTGCATCAATAGTAACTTCATGGTTCGTGTAATAGGTAGTTTCACCTATCTTCCAGTAGATGAACGCTTCATTCATCTTACTATAGATTTGAACTTCACGCTCTCCTTCGTCCCAAATGACCTCATAACCGAGAGTCTCTGCTACTGGACGAATTGGAACCATTGTTCTCCCACCGATAATGATCGGTTGCTGGTCTGGGAAGTTAATGGCTAGGCCATTATAGAAAACCTTAATAGGTTTCTGCTGAACCTGGTTGACGCTTGCACTTGCCATGCATGTTGTGGCGCTCATAACCATCGCTACCATCATCATCATCATTGCAATTTTTTTCATTTTCATGTTGGTTGATTCTCCTTTGAATCTAAAATTATTATATTCAAAACACACCATCTAGGTGTGGAATTATAAAGTGTATTACACTTCACAAATACAACAAATTATATATTTATTATACCATATATTTACTTATTGGTCAATCTTACATAAGTCTGAAAATGCTTGTTTTTTCATAGCATTTTATAACATAGTTACGCCCATCCCTATTACAAATCCTATTATGTTTCCAATTGTTGATATTTTACCACTATATAATTTGTTTGATTCTGGTATTAATTCTCCTGATACTATGTATAGCATTGCTCCTGCTGCAAAGCTTAAACATATTGCTATTATTTGCTCTGATACTTTTCCAATTATCGCTCCTATTAATGCTCCTATTCCTGTCGCAAATCCTGATAATATTACATATATCATTATTTTGTATATCTTCATTCCTCCGTTTTTCATTGGCAATGCCATTGATATTCCTTCTGGTTGACATCAATGTAGACAGTTTTGATTTTTATTTTTGACTAATTTAATATTAAATTAGCCTTATATTTTTTCTTTTAAGTTATTTAATTGTTTAAAATTAAAATATAAATCCACCTTTTTATCTTGATGAATTTCAATTCTATTGATAATTACTTTCATAATTTCTGATGTTGGTTTATTTAAGGTCAAAAATTCTTGTACAACATTTCTTATTTTTTCTGTATCATCTTTTTTTGCTTCTTCTTTTTTCTGTTTTATTTCTATGTATTCGTCTTCTTTTTGTCTTATTTCATCTCTAAATTTTTCCAATAATCTTTCATACATTTATTCACTTATTTTATTATTCAATTTATCTACATACATTTGGTCAATATTGTTATTTATCAATTTTATCTCGTTTTCTAGTTTTTGAAGTATTTTTCCATAATCATATTTTTTCATTCCCTTTTTTACTTCTAATTCTATTTTTTCACTATCTATTTTTTGAAATAAATTTTTAATATAATCAATTACTGTTTCTTCTAAATTGGAATAGCTAAAACCATGTGATGTGCAAAGTTTTAATTTTGAATTTCTGCGATAATTATTACATACCATATAATAATTACTATTCTTTTTTCCTCTTACTCCTATTTTATGTTTGCATTCGTAACAAAAAAGTAAACCATCTAATAAAAACATATTTTTCTTTTCATTTCTATTGTAGTTTTGAACTATTACCATTTTTTGCACAGTATCAAATACTTTTTTATCTATTATCGGTTCATGTGTATTTTCTACTGAAATCCATTTTTCTTCTGAATTTAGTCTAATTTTTCTATTTTTATAACTTATTCTACTCCTTTTATTTTGCACTGTTGTGCCTATATATACTTTATTTTTCAATATGTTCTTTACTGTTTTATTTTCCCAATATGTTTCTTTATTATATCTTGATTTATTAACCGTTGGAATATTGCTATTGTTTAAGTAATCTCTTATTGTTCCAACTTGATTTCCACTAGATGCCATATTAAAAATAGTCCTTACAATTTGAGCCTCTGGTTCATAAATTATTAGTTTATTTTTATCATTTGAATCTTTTATGTATCCAAGTGGTGTTTTTCCCCCTACCCATTTTCCCTGTTTTTGCATAGTATGTAGAGCTGTCCTAATTTTTTTAGATAAGTCTTTTGAATACATATCATTTAATATTGATTTGAAAGGTGCAATATCATTGTTACCATTTGATGTTTCAAAAGTATCTATTCCATCTGTTACTGAAACATATCTTACATTATTTTCTGGGAACCATTTTTCTATATATTCTCCTGTTTCTATATAATCACGTCCTAAACGAGATAAATCTTTTGTTATAACCATATTAATTTTTCCGTTTTCTATATCTCTTACCATTTTTTGAAAATCTGGTCTATTAAAATTTGTTCCAGTAAAGCCTTGATCAATATATGTATCTATTAATTGGTACTTATATCCTAATTTTTGCACATACTCTGTTAGTAATGTTCTTTGATTTTTTATACTTTCACTTTCATCATATCCTCTGTCTACATCTTCTTTTGATAGCCTTATATAAATTGCTACCTTGTATATTGTTTTTTCTATTTGTTCAAGCATTTTCCCCCCTTCTATGCTTGATAAAAACAATTTGAATTTAAATTTTATTATATCTTATTTTGAATAAAATTTTAATGCTCAAAAATATCTTTTTTTAAGATATTAATTATTAAATGATTTATTAATCCTTCTAACTCTTCACCTTTTTCATCGAAGTATATATTGATTTTGAAAGTTTCACTCATATTAACTCACTCTCCCTATACTATATATACATCTGTTTTCTTATAAAAATTCTCCCCTATATTAAAATTTATTTTAATATTTTTTAATATATCCACATTTGCTCATAAATAGTTTAAGGGTAGCTATGCGATAGTTTTCACTATCACACACCTACCCAGTATAGTAAAATATGTCCAATTCTGGAGTTTGTTTTGTTTGAAAATTTGGACACTTTTAGCTTATACGTAATTTCATAAAAAGTAATGAAATATTTTGTTTTTGTGTAATATTCTTACAAAAATTTTTTATTTTAAAATTTAAAGCGAATTACAAAACTCACATTTTAAAATTTAGTTTTAGCAACAATAATTGTAAGTTGTTACTATAATTTATATATCTGTTTTTATCTCCATTATTAATCTTTGTATATTCATTCCACATTTTTCATAAAATTGAATTGCTCTTTCATTAAAATTCCAACAATTCAATTCAACTGCATCATAATTTTTTTCTTTTGCAATTCTTTTTACTTCTGAAAATAAATTTTTACCTATTCCCATTTTTCTAGCTTTTTCATCTACAACTAATTCGTCTATCCATAATGTTGTCCTATCTTTTAGATTTATATGTTCCTTAACTTCTTTAATTTTATAAATAATAACTCCATATATATTATTATCTTCTTCTGCAACTAATATATTTTCCTTGTTATTTATTCTATTATTAACTTCAGCCTTTATTTCTTCAATACTTTTTTCTTTAAAAATATCTTTTCTAGCATTACTGTGAATTTCTGCGACTTGTAACATTAGCTTACTAATTTTATTTATATCTTCTATTTGTGCATTTCTAATATTCATATAAAATTATTTCTCCTCTTTAATATTTTTGCTCTTTAATAATAATTCATCAAAATCAGAAATATATATTTTATCTTGTACTATTCTATATTTCTCAAATTCTGTTTCTGCATGTATTTTTGCCATCTCAGCAGATATTTTACCATTATCCTTTAACACATCATGATCCCATAATGTTAAAAATCCATTTAGTCTTTCTTCCCAATCTTCCATTGTCATAGGAATATGTCTCATTGCTTGCATTTCAGCCAAATCCAAATATGCAGATACCATTCTCTCTAATTGTCCAATTTCTGTTTCTGATAAATAATTTTTTGCAATGACTACATCATATTTATGAATTTTACTGTCAGGAGCTCCTTTCCACGATGTTAATCCCATATTTTCTTTTTGGCTGTCTGCTCTATTATATATAATTTCTGCAGCAGTGTTTCCAGAAACAGCATAATGTAATTTGTTTTGAACAGATGAAAAAAATCTAATTGTTGCTTTTGCTGTTTTATCATAGTCAATAGACGTTGCATAAATATCTGTAATTTTTTGATAAAATTTTCTTTCAGACATTCTAATTTCTCGTATTCTTTCTAATTGCTCTTCAAAATACTTCTTAGTTAAAATCGAACCATCATTCTTTAATCTTTCATCATCCATTACCCATCCTTTAATAGTAAAATCCTTTACTATTTGGTTAGCCCATTTTCTAAATTGTATAGCTCTTTCATTATCTACTTTAAATCCTACTGCTATAATCATTTGAAGATTATAATGTATTACATTTCTTGAAATTTTTCTATTTCCCTCATCTTGAACTATTAAGAAATTCTTAATAGTTGATTTTTCTTCTAATTCCTTATCTTCATATATCTTTTTTATATGTTGATTAATTGCAGATGTTGATACACCATATAATACTGATAACATTTTTTGAGTTAACCAAATATTTTCATCTTCATATCTAAGTTCTACTCCATTTTCTCCAGCAGCTGCTATATATGTTAAATACTCAGCAGCACTTGAACGAATTAATTTATCTGCTTTTTTTCTATTATCATATTTCATTTATTATTCTTCCTCCATAACTTAATATTATATTTATCGATTTTATCTCGTTTTTTAGCTTTTGAATATCTATATTATAATCATCATCCAATAAATCTTTATTATTATAGGTTACATTAATTATTCTATTTATATCATAATATTTAAAACTTTTCCATAAACCTACAAAATTTATATTTTTCTCAATTTTATATCAAACGTTTGTTTTTGTCAACAGTTAAAAATAAATTTCAAAATTTTTTCAAACACTGAAATTTAAGTATTTACATTAAATTCAAATTGTTCTATCCTGCATACTGTCTACTTTGAAATCTACCTTCTGGTACATCATGGAAACATATTGCAATTGCTAGTGCATATCCTAAATTAATTGAAGCATCAAACCCTGAGCCAATAGCTAATCCCTCTGGTACATTATGTATTGCTAAACCTATACTGACGATTATTCCTGTTCTTAGAAGAGTACTTTTCTTGTCATATGAACTATTATTTTTAGTATTAAATTTTCTATCAACTAATATTTCGCAAATTATCATTATTATTATACCTATAAATATTCCTATTATTGTTTGTGATATTTTACTAATCCCTAATGATTCTGGTATCAAATCAAAACATATAACTGCCATCATCAATCCACCAGCAAATGATAATATAAAGCTTAAAAATTTATTTGAATTACTTTTAATTGTACAACCAATTATTCCTCCTATTGTAGTTCCTATCGTTCCAAAAAATAGCCCTAAAATGGTTGTATTTACTACATCTTGCATAAAAAAACTCCTTAAAATATATTTTGTATTAATATATTTTAAAAGAGCTTTTTTATTACTTTTTCTTATTCAATTAATATAGTGTAATATTAGGATTTTTATCTTGAGTTACATTAAGTTCTTGTTCTAATCCATCATTATTGTTTTCATCATCTGGTAACAATACTGTTCCTTCTTCTGTAACAACAGGTTTATTGTTTTTATTTTGAATTTGTGTTGTTGTATTATTATCATTATCTTCAATTTGTTTTGATGTATTTTTTTGGTAAATTATTCCTATTATTGCAACTACTATGATTACTACAATGATTCCTATTATTATCATTAAATTACTCTTTTTCATAAATTGTACCTCTTATTCTTCTTCACCTTTTAATTTTTCTGCTCTATCAGCTGCACTTAAATTATCTATCATTTCATCAATATCTCCATTAAGAAAGTTTTCCATTTGATATATGCTCATTCCAATTCTATGGTCTGTAATACGTCCTTGTGGATAATTGTATGTTCTTATTTTTTCACTTCTATCTCCACTACCAACTTGTGTTTTTCTTGCATTTGATATTTCAGATTCTTGTTTCTCTTTTTCTATATTATATAATCTTGAACGTAACATTTTCATTGCATATTCTCTATTTTGTAGTTGTGAACGTTCTGTTTGACATTCTACAACTATCCCTGTTGGCTCATGTATAAGTCTTACTGCTGATGATGTTTTGTTTATATGCTGTCCTCCTGCTCCTGATGCTCTAAATACTTCCATTTTTATATCTGATGGATTTATCTCTATTTCAACATCTTCTACAACTGGAAGCACTGCAACTGTTGCTGTTGATGTGTGTATTCTTCCACTACTTTCTGTATCTGGTACTCTTTGCACTCTGTGTACTCCACTTTCAAATTTTAATCTACTATATGCTCCTTTTCCTGTAACCATAAATGATATTTCTTTATATCCACCTAATTCTGTTTCATTTTCATTTAGTACATCTATTTTCCAATGTTTTTTTTCTGCATACATTGAGTACATTCTAAATAATGTTCCGGCAAATAATGCAGCTTCATCTCCTCCTGCTCCTGCACGAATTTCACAAATTATATTTTTGTCATCATTTGGGTCTTTTGGTATTAATAATGCTTTTAATTCTTCTTCAATATGTGGAAGTTTTTCTTTTGCTTCATAATAATCTGCTTCAGCAAGTTCTTTTAGTTCCTTGTCCTCCATCATTTCTTTAGCTTCTTCCATTCTTTGTTTCTCTTTTTTGTATTCTCTATATTTTAATACAACTTCTTCTATTGAACTGTGCTCTTTTATTAGCTTTTGCCATTCTGTTTGATTTGCTATTACTTCTGGGTCACTTATAGCTTTTGTTAATTCTTCATATCTCTTTTCAACTGCTTCAAGTTTGTCAAACATATTTTTACCTCTTTTCTTTTAAACTCATGATATTATATCATATTATGTATGCGTTTTCAAGCTATTGCAATTCTATATAATTGAATTTATGCTTTTGTTCTTTTAGTATTTCCTTTTCTCTTTGTGTACATGTTAATATTATTATTTGTCTATCACTATATTGTGTCGCTAAATAGTTTAATATATTTTTTAATCTCTCTATATCATAGTAAGCAAATGCTTCATCTAATATTACAGGCACTTTTTCTTTTGATATTTCATCTAGCATTGCGAGTCTTAACGACAAATATAATTGGTCAATTGTTCCTATACTTAGTCTTTCTACAGGTGCATAACTTCCATTTTCTAATTCTACTGTTAATCCTTGTTCATCTCCAAAATATACATTTTTATATTTTCCTTTGGTTATTTTTGACATATTAGTTGATAACTTGTCAGTAAATATTGGACTAACACTGTCTTTCATTTTTTCATATGCTTTTTCTAACATTCTTTTTGCAAGTTCTATGCTTGTATTTATTTTCTGTAAATTTTCATATTCTTCTTTTTGTGCACATAGTTCTTCTTCTATATTTGATAAATTATCAAGCATTGGCTCTATAGAATCTTTTTTCAATTCTATTTTGTTTGCATCAATTTTTAAATTATTTATTATACTTTCTGATATGTTAATTTCATCATCAATATTTTCTGATTCAAATAACTTTTTTATTTCCTCTTCTTTTATATTTTTATAATAATGATTTATTATTTGTTGTTTTTCTAAATTATTTAAAAATTCATTTTCCACATTTATTTTTTTTATTTCTTCTATTAAATTTTTAGAATTATTTTCTAATATTTTTATTTCACTTTCTAATTTTATTTTTTCATCATTTAATTCTCTTATATTTTTTTCTTTGTCATCTTCTATATTCTCTATATTAATATTTATTTGATTATTTTTTATTTTTGAAAAAATATAATAAATTGGTAAAATAATTAAAATAATATATCTAATAATTTCATTTTCTGTTATTCTCGGAATAAATATAACCCACGTAGCACAAGCTATTAACAAAAGAACAGATATTATTTTTATTTTCTTGTTTATTTTTTTTATATTATTTATTTCATCATCATATTTTTTATTGTTTTTTTCTTTTTCTATTTCTTGTTCTTTTTTTTCTATATTATTTTTTATTTCTTTTATTTTATTTTTATTTTCTTCAATTATATTTTCTTTTATTTTTATTTTTTCTTTTTCTAAATTATTTTTTTCTATTATTTTTTTTATTTCTTTTAACAAATTATTTTTTATTTTATTTTTTAATATTTTATTTTTTATTTCTTTTTTTTCTTCTTCAATCTCATATTGAATATTTTCATATTTTTTTAATTCATTTATTTTTTCTGTATTTTTTTCTATATTTTTTTCTATAATATTTATTGGCTTTTCTTTACTTCTTTCAGTTCCAACTTCTTCCAATTGTTTTTTGTTTATTTTTTCTATGGCTTTTTTATATGAAATGTTGTCTTCACCTGTCCCTAACAAGTTTGATATCTTTTGCACTAGCATGCTTTGCTCATTCTTTCCAATTTTTACCTCTTGTTGTATTGAAACAGATGTTGCTAAAAACATTTCCTCGTTTATTTGCGTTTGTTCATAAAAGAATTCACTTCCTTTATTTTTATCTATATTAAATTCTTTTGTAATGTCTTCTCCTTTTTCATTATATATTATTGGATTCTTTTTATTAAATTCTCTAAATATTTCATATCTTTCTTTATTGTCCAATTCATAAGATAATTTTCCAGAAAACTCTTCTGAATCCCATGGTTTGTATTTTTCAAAATCAGATATCTCTTTTCCCTTTTTGTTTTTTGATGTTCCATAAAATATATTTAAAATAAATTTTAATAATGTTGATTTTCCACTTTCATTTTTTCCATATATTATATTTATATTATTTTTTAATTTTATTTCTTTATTTTTTAATTTGCCATATGAATTTATTTTTATTTCATTTATTTTCAAATAAATCCCTCCATTATTCCAATATTTCTATTCCTATTTCTAATGCCTTTTCTATAATCTCTTCGTCATATTCTTCTTTTTGCATTTCTTCAATCATTTCTTTTACAAATAACCCTTTTAATGTTCTTTCTCTTGATATTTTTTCTATATCATAGTTTAGTTTTGTTTTATCTTTTATTTTTATTATTCTATCATTTAATTCATATTTATATAAATCATATATATTTATTTCAAAATTTCTTTTTCCTGTTAATATTATTTTATATAATTTATTTTCTTCAATTTCTTTTTCTTTTATTATTTCTGCTAATTGTTCTATTGAGGTTATTTCCGTACATTCTATTTCTTCTTCTACAAATTCCGTTTCATCTAATGGTATAAATCTTAAGTCTTGCCTTTTTATATCTCCTACTATCATTCCATGTTTTCCTAATTCATCAAATCCTAAAGATATTGTAGAACCAGGATATATTATTTTCCCATCTGGTTCATAATTATTTTTATGAATATGTCCCAATGCTACATAGTCAAATCCTTTTGCTTCTAATTCTTTTTTACTTATAGGGTTGTATTGTTTTTCTTCTTTTGTAGAACCATCTAATGTTCCATGTATTATTAGTACATTTGATTTTTCAGGATTTTTTATTTCTAATTCTTCTATATTTACTTTTGGGCAGTAAAAATCTTCAAATCCATAACCATATATATCTACATCTTCTAATTCTATTCTTTCCAATTTTGATTTGAATATATGTACATTTTCGCTCCATTGATAATTATTATAATATGATTTTTTTAAATACGGATCATGATTCCCTGGGGCAATAAATATTCGAGTTTCTTTTATTTCTCTGAATAAATTATCAATATATTCTATTGTTGATTTTTTTACATATTTGTGTTCATATAAATCTCCTGCTATAAAAAGATATTCTATTCTTTTGTCTTTTATATAATCTATTACTTTTTTGAATATTTTTCTCTGTTCTAACCTTCTTTTCTCCCCTAAGTTACCTTTATCAGATAATGTTGAAAATGGTGAGTCAAAGTGCATATCTGCTATATGTACAAATTTCATATTTTTTACCTTCCTATTTATATTTTATTTTTTACATTCTATCTTATTTTCTCATTTTTTTCAATATTTTTGCGAAAGTTTTTTCGTAAATAACTTTATACTTTTTAGAATAAATAAGAAAAGTTGAAAATTTTTCCTTGATTTGTTATCACCCGATTTGAATTTTCGACTAAAATAAAAAATCCCAGAAAACCTGGAATTTTTTATTTTAATTTTTTTCTTTTTTTATTGAATCTGTAATTGTTATAAATTTAACATTACCATTCATAGCTTCATCTTTCATAGCAAAATTAATATATTTTTTAGATAGATTGTCTAATTCTTCAATTCTTTCTGTTAAATCTTTTACATTATTGTCTACAAAATTATATATTTTATCAATTGCTTGTGTATTAAATTCATTTATTCCACTTGATAGTGTTTCCATACCATTAGCTATTGTTTTAGAACTTTCTGACAATTGTGTGCTAGCTGAACTTAGTGTGTTAGTACTTGCATTTAGTTTCGCCACACCTGAGTTCAATGTATTTGCACCTGCCTTTATTTGGTTAACTCCTGCTATTAATGTTTGAGATTTTGTAGATAGTTCCTCAACTCCTGTTACCAACTCTCCTGTCTTCGCGTTCATTAATTGTAATCCTTCATTAAGTTCTGCTGTTCCTTCTGCAAGCCCTTTAGCACCTGCTTTTATTCCTGGATTTTTTTCTGTTCCTTCTCCATCAAAGCCTTCTTTTATTGCAGAAACTGTAGCTTTTAATGTGGCTGTTGATTTTAATGAATCAATATTATTATCATATGATTGTATTGATGCTGTATTCATCTCAATTTGTTGTTTTAATAATGCAACAAGTTCTTGGTTTTCACTATTTGCTATTATTTGTGCTTCTAGTGCTTTATTTAAGTTTGCTAAATTTGTTTTTGCTTTTGTCAAACTTGCAACTTTAGCTTCTATATTTGAAGTATCTGTTGATTGTAATTTTGCATTTATTCCGTCAATTGCAGATGATACTTTTTGTACCCCTTTGTTCACATCTTGAGCACCTGTTGAAATTCTACCTGTTGCTAAAGTAGCATCATTAATTTTTGTATTTAATAATTCTGCTCCCTCTACTAATTTATTCACACCTGGTACTAACGCACCTGTTTTTGATGATAATTGGTTTATTCCTTTTGCTAAATTATCTGCACCTACTTCTGCATCTTGTGTACCTTTTGCTAAGTCTCCCATATATCCATTAAATTCTGCTGATTTTTCTGAATATTCTGCTGTCCCATCTTTTAATGTATTTGCTCCAGCTTGTATTTGTTCACTTGCAGTTTTCATGTCTTCTACTGATTTATATAATTCATCTATTTTATCTGTAATATTGTCTGTATCATCTTCTAATGCTCTTGGTGTTATATAAGTAAGCATATTTTCTAATTCAAAATCTGTTGAGTCCATTGTTATTTCAACTGTATTAGGAATATCAACTGTATCTTTTTCAATATTTAGACTTTCTTGTAATCCTGGAAATGCAATTCCTAAAACTATTGTCTCTCCATCTTTTTCGATTACTTTTCCATTTGATATCTCTATGTTTTTATTTACCTTATTATCAATTGCAGTTCCCGTAATTACAATAAATGGTGTATATAACGTTTCATTTTTGCCTCTTATATTTACAGTATGTGCATCTTTATTTTCATATTGTATTGTAATTTTTATTTTACCTTCTTTACCTGCAATATCTTTTGCAGATATTTCTTCTCCATTTAACTCATATTTTATTGTCGTTTGTACTGGTAATTGTTTTGATGATTCTCCTTGGTAGTAAATGTCCTTTTCTCCTGCATTCCATATAACTGAATTATTATTTATGTTGAAACTTTCATCTCCACCTACATTTTTTATATTTAATAAATCTGACATGTCATTTATTATTTGTAATAGTTCTTCATTTTTTATATGTGTACTTACTATTGTGTTATATGAGCTTCCTTCATTATTAAGTTTTGAATATACTGTTTCTTCTTTTGTTAATGCAAATACTGGCATTGTATAGCCTATCATTGAACATAGTAATATTCCACTTACTATTCTCTTTCCTAAATTTTCTTTTATCATTTTTATCTCCTTTCTATGCTTTTATTCTTTTCATTCCACTTGTTGTTTTACATATTATTTTATCAAATACCATTAAGAACGCTGGTAATACTGTTATTACTGTAATCATACTTATTATTGCGCCTCTTGACATTAGAGTACATAGTGAACCTATCATTTCTATTTGTGAATAAGCTCCAACTCCAAATGTTGCACCAAAGAAACATAATCCACTAACTATTATTGATTGTATTGATGCACCTAATGCATTATCTATTGCCATACGTTTGTCTTGACCTTCCATTCTTGCCGTTTTATATCTTGTTGTTATTAATATTGCATAATCTATTGTTGCTCCTAATTGTATTGTTCCTATTACAATTGATGCTATAAATGGAAGTACTGTTCCTGTATATGCTGGTATTCCCATGTTTATGAATATTGCAAATTCTATAACCGCAATTAGTATAATTGGTAAACTTACTGATTTTATTACAATTATCATTATTATGAATATTATTCCGATTGATACTGAATTTACACTATTGAAATCATGATTACTTATTTCTACCAAGTCTTTCATTAATGGTCCTTCTCCTGCAAGTATTGCTGTATCATCATATTGTTTTATTATATTATTTACTTCAGCTATTTGGTTGTTTAATTCGTCTGTTGCAACTTCATATTTTGAATTTACAATTATCATTTGATAATTATTTTTTTCAAATACTGATTTTATATCATCTGATAACATCTCTTTTGGAATATTTGTTGCTTGTGATATTCTTGAATAACTTAATGTCCATTCTATTCCATCAAGGTTTTCTATCTTATCTAACATCTCATTCAACTTATAATCTGGCATATCTTTATTTACTAATAATACCTCTGTTGATACCATATTAAATTTATTTTCAAGCTCTGTATTTGCAACTATACTTTGTAGATTATCTGGCAATGACTTTGTTAGGTTGTAATATGTTTCTGTATGTGTATATCCATATATCGCAAGTGGTAATATTGCTATAAATGCTACTATTATTGCCTTATAATGTTTTATATTGAAGTTTTTTAATCTTGTGAATTTTGGTAATATTTCTTTATGACTTGTTTTTTCTATTGCTTTGTCAAATATTAATAGCATTGCTGGTAATATTGTTACAACACTTATTACTCCAAATAGTACACCTTTTGCCATTACTAAACCAATGTCTTTTCCAAGTGTTAAATTCATGCTACATAATGCTAAGAATCCTGCTATTGTTGTTGCTGAACTTCCTACAATTGATACTAATGTTTTTGATATTGCATGTGCCATTGCTTCATCTATATTTGGATTTTTTTCCTTTTCCACTTTATAGCTATGATATAGGAATATTGCAAAGTCCATTGTTACACCTAATTGTAATACCGCACTTATCGCCTTTGTTATATATGATATTTGACCAAGTGCCACATTTGTTCCCATATTATATAATATTGCTATTCCAATATTTGCCAACATAAATATTGGTGCTAGATATGAATCAAGTGCTAATTGTAATATTATGAAACATAGCACAACCGCAATTGTTACATATACCACTATTTCTGAATTTGCTAAGTCTCTTGTATCTATAACTACTGCTGACATTCCACTTATTTTACATCTATCATCTGTGATTTCTCTAAGATGTTCAATTGTTTTTAATGTTGTATCATCTGATATTCCATCTTTAAATGTTACTAATATTGGTGTAGCTCCATCTTTATATACTTTTTCTTTTACTTCATCTGTTAGCATTTCTAGGGGAATTGATGTACCTGTTACATCTGATATCCCAATAACTTTTTCTACATTTTCTGTGTTTCTAAATTCGTCTTCTAGTTCTATCATTTCTTGTGTACTCATTCCATCAAGGACAACTACTGAAAATGCACCCATGTCAAAGTCGTTTGCTAAAATTTCTTGACCTTTTAATGTTTCTATATCATCAGGTAAATATACTAAGATGTCATAGTTTATTCTTGTTGCTTTCATTCCTATTATTGAAGGTATAATTAATAATAATGCTATTATTAATATTATTTTTTTGTGTTTACATATAAATTTTCCGAACTTTTCCATAATCTCTCCTCTCTTTATGACTATTGGTCACTTTTATTATTATAGTACGATTATGACTGTTAGTCAATACTTTTTACCATTTTTTTAATATTTTTTCCAAAATATTGACCAATCGTTCAATTTGTGTAATAATATAATTATATATTTTGAAATAAGGAATGTGATTATATATGAAAAATAGTGAATTAAAAAATGATAAAGAAAATAGATTATTAAATACAGGGTTTAAATTATTTATAGAAAAAGGAATCAAAGATACTTCAATTCAAGATATTGTTGATGAAGCAAATGTTGCAAAAGGAACCTTTTATTTATATTTTAAGGATAAATATGAATTAAGAGATATTTTAATTGCCAAAAAGTCTATGGCATTATTCAATGATGCTATAAATGCTTTGCACCATAGCTATATAAAAAACTTTGCTGATCAAATTATTTTTGTTATAAATTTTATTATTGATGAATTGGCAAAATCCCCTTTATTGTTAAAATTTATCTCTAAAAATTTATCTTGGGGAGTTTATAGTCAAACTGTATTAAAATTATATGATACAGATAAAACTTCAGATAACAGTATGATTTCATTATTTTTAAATGGTGTAAAAGAAAATGATATTAAATTAAAAAATCCAGGTGTTACTCTTTATATGATAGTAGAGTTAGTAAGTTCAACTTGTTTTAATTCAATCTTATATAAAGAGCCTCTTCCAATTGAAGAGTTTAAACCATATTTATACGATTTAATAAGAGATTTATTGAGTTAATACTCACTCACAAAAATAAAAACCTATAAAGGAGACTGTCTTTTTTTAACAGTCCTCTTTATAGGTTACATTTTACAGATTTATAGGGTTTTTATTTTTAATTATTGTCATCCATAGGACCAAATAATTCATCAAATTTTGCCTCTAATTCCTTTTGTAAATCATATGAATCTTCTTCTTGCACTATATTATTATTTGGTACTTCTTTTGGTTTTTCTTCCAAATCTATATCAAACATACTATCTATTGATTGTATTTCTTCCTTTTTTGGCTCTATTATTTTAGCTTTTGGTTGTACGTCTTTTTTGGGCTCTTGTTTTTTGTTTTCAGTCGGAGCATCATCAAATAAATCATCTAATGAATCAACTTTTAAATTTTCTACTTCTTTTCCTGTTTTGTCCTCTTCCCATGGATTATATGGATTA
Source organism: uncultured Clostridia bacterium (assembly GCA_934162535.1). Taxonomy (GTDB): domain Bacteria; phylum Bacillota; class Clostridia; order TANB77; family CAG-508; genus CAG-269. The sequence goes on from CAKPJC010000003.1 coordinate 18,909, forward strand.
AATTTTCTCCAATTTCCTCTTTTTATTTCTCCAACATCATTATGACTTATCTTGTTTTTTTCTAGCTCACTTTTTATCTTTTTATGTTTAAAATAATAGAACTTATTTGCCTTTACAGGTTTTATTCCTTTTTCAAATATTATACATAAGTCATTATCCATCCTTCTTAATTCATCTGGTGTCATTAATGCTCTTGCCATCACTTGATCTGATTTACTTAATCCTGTTCTAAAATATTGTCTGTCTTTATTTATTGATATACTATCTCTTTCTATTGTCTTTTCTCCTAATGCTTTTGAGAAGTATTCTACAGTTTTATATGAGTTACTTCCTAAAAATACATGTGTATCACAGTTACCCATAATTGTTTCATATGATTTTTCATATACTGCTTCCAATTGATCTAAGTTTTGTAATATAACACTAAATGATATTCCTCTACTTCTTGATGTTGATATCTTTTTATCAAAATCTGGTACCTTACCTATATTGGCAAACTCATCTAGTATAAAGTATGTTGGTACTTTAAGTCTTTTATTTTCGTTAGCATCAGCAAAGTTATATAACTGTTGAATCATTTGTGAAAAGAATATTGTTAATAAGAAATCATATGCTGTATGTGTATCTGATGATATAACATATACTGCTGTTTTTTTGTTTCCTATTTCTTCAAAGTTTATTGTATCTGTTGATGTAACTTCTGCAATTTCCTTTGAATCAAATTTACCAAGCTTTGACTGTAATGTACTTAATATTGAACTATATGTCTTTTCTGGTGCTATTTCAATAGATTTATAATTCATTCTCGCTGGGTGATCATATGGTAGTTTACTTATTAATTCTGTAAGTAAATTGCTTCCTCCATTTGAGTTTGCAGCTCTTACAAGTTCAGCACAACTTGCTAAGTTTTGTTCTTCTTCTGGTCTTGTTGCTATTAAATAATATATTAATGCTTTTAGCAACATTTCCGCAGAGTCATCCCAGAATGGATCAGAGCCACCATCTCCAGTCTTTTGTCCTTTTACTATTGTATTTGCAATTATATCTACGTCTATTTCAGATGAAATGTGCATTAATGGATTGTATCCATCACTATCTTGTGGTTTTACAAGATTTAATACTTTTATTTCATATCCATTTGCTTTTAAATAACCTGCTGTTTTGTCATATAATTCTCCTTTTGGATCTGTAAATACATATGAACCCAGCATTTGATAAGCATTTGGTATTGAATATGATGCTGATTTACCAGAACCTGAACCTCCGACTACTAATACATTGACATTTCCTATTTTATCTACTGGTAGATAATTTTCCTCTGCCAATACCATTCCTTTTTTATTACTTAATACTTGATATTGTTCTCCATTTTTACTCCAGTCACTTGAGCCATATTCAAAATCTGTGTACTCATTTTTTGGTGCAGTTCTAGCAATTCCTATTACGAAAAACAATACATATATTATTGTAAATCCTCCAAGTGATTTTAAATATGATTGCATTAGATGTAATTTTGCTATATCGCCTAATCCTTTGAATGGATTTTTCATTGCTTCTACAAATGCGGTTATTACATTTTGTCCATTTGCACCTGCATTATAGCTAAGTACTATTGGCACGATTAATACTATGGCTGCAAAAAGCCATAGTATTCCAAAAATTATAAAATATTTTTTATTTCTTCTTATTGCACCTTCTAATTTATAGTTCATTTATAAACTCACCTTCTCTTTAGTTTAGTGTATCATTTCTTTATCACCTTTGTTTTTGTTTTTTGGTTTTCCACCTGGGTATGCTTTTATTGATATAAACTCTCCTGCTCTTAGTTGTGATGTTTGTATAAATATTTTTCCTCTTGCATTAAGCTCTTTTGAGTTTGTTATTTCAGCTCCCATTCCTGTTATTACTGTTTTTTCATTAATCCCAGCACCTTTTCCGGTTTTTCTACCATTCGCTGTGCTATTTACCATAGTAAATTGCCTCCTTATTCTTCTTCAGATCTTACTTCAAATGCAAAGTAAGATTTGTTTGGTTTTAATTTACATCTTCCTTTTACTTTATTTTCTTTTTCATCAAAATAAAGTCTAGGCTTTAATTCTTCTGTAGTTTCTGGGTCTATAACACATATGTCTCTTTTCATGTTTGGTGTATAGTTAAAATCATTAAACTCTTTCTCTTCCTCTGAATACAAAGTATTAAATCTGAATGGAGTTGGTTTTTTTGATATTCTAACTTCATCTCCAATTAGTATTCCTGTATTTATTACTACATTTTCGTTTCCGAATGATAGTATTACTAATTGATTTCCTTCTGGTTGTGGCTCGTCAATATAAAAAGTTTTTCTTTTTGCTTCGCCTCTTAATTCTTCTGTAAAATCTAGTCTTTCTACAGTGTATTTTGGATATTCCTTTAAAAATTCTTTTTCAGTTTTATTTATTTGATAAATTACTGTGTTTACTCCTTTTGGATCTGTTATACTAAAATGTTTTCCTTGTAACATATCCATATTTTTACACCTCATTCCTATGATTTCAATCCATAGTTTATCTTATGTTTACGAACTCACATAATTCATTATAGCAAATTTCACTCTTTTTGTCAATACTATCGTGCTTTTTCGATATTTTGCTAAATTTAGACTCTTCTAGGATTAAATTTTGATATTTGTTTTAGTTTTTTAAATATTTCCGTTTCCTCTTTTGTTAGTTTTTCTGGTACTACTATTTCTATTTGTGCAATTAATTTGCCTCTTTCTCCTTGAACATTTTTGTACCCTTTTTCTGGTATCTCTATTGTTGTTCCTGATTGTGTACCGTTTGGTATAAATATTTGTGTTTTTGTATCATCTATTGACTCAACTTTTGCTTTTGCCCCTAATGCCGCTTCCCACGGAGATATTGGTATTGTTGTATATAAGTCATTTCCATTTAATTTGTATTTTTTTCCATTTTCAATATTGATTTTTATGTACAAATCGCCATTTTTTCCACCGTTTTTTCCTTCTTTTCCTTGTCCTATTATTCTTATTTGCTCGCCATTTTTTATTCCTTCTGGAACTTGCACTGTTATTGCTTTATCTTTTCCTTCTATGTCTTTTAATACTATTTTTTTGTCAACACCGTAAAATCCTTCTTCTATTGATATGTTTATTGCTGTTTCTATATTTTCACCTTTTTGTGGTGGCAATTTGCTTTGTTCTATTTCTTCTTTAGCCTGATTGTTTCCAAAGAACATATTGAAGAAGTCTCCTGCCATTTCCCCTGAAGTTTTTTGTTTTGCTTTTTTTTGTTTATTTCCTACATTATAGTTCCATGTTCTATCATATTTCCTTTTTGATGTAGAATCTGATAATACTTTATATGCTTCATTTATATCTTTTATTTTCTCCTCTGCAAGTTTGTTTCCAACATTCACATCTGGATGAAATTTTTTCGCTTGCTTTCTGTATGCTGCTTTTATTTGGTCTATTGTTACTCTACTTGTTTCTAATTCTAATATTTTGTAATAATCTTTAAATTTCATTTGACATCCTCCAAAAAATTGGTACCTGTATTATATCAATTTCTTTATAAAAAATCTATAGTTTTTGACAAATTTCATAAAATTTCATCCCATTTGAAGCTTTTACTAAAACCACATCTCCCTCTTTTAATATTTCTTGTAGTTTTTTTAATATTTCTTCATTATTATTTAATAAAATCGTCTTTATTTTAGGATTTTTTTCATTTACTTTTTTTATTATGTTTTTTGATTCTTCTCCACTACAGATTAATATATCTATATTTTTTTGTGCTACTGTTTCTCCAACCTTCTCATGTAATTCCTTTGAATATTCACCAAGTTCAAACATATCTCCAAGTACGGCTATTTTTCTTGTTCCATTATGATTTTCCAAATAATTAATACTTGCTGACATTGATTCATAACTTGCGTTATAACTATCATTTATAAGTATTGCCCCATTTTGTAAAGTTCTTATATCCATTCTCTTTTTGGTCAGTTCAAATTCTTTTATTCCTTTTTTTATTTGTTCCTCTGTTAGCCCTAATACTTTTCCGACTTCTGTAGCACATAATGCATTGTATATAAAGTGTTCCCCTCCAACAGGAACTTCAATTTCTACTTTCTTATTATTTATATCTACAGTAAATTTACTGCTGTTTTCATTCATTTCAATGTCCTTTGCATTTATCTCACTTTGATTCTCAATTCCATATGTATGTATTTCAATTTTTTCTTTGTTTTCTTCATACCATTTATGCAATAGGTCATTATCATTGTTTATTATTATTTTAGGTTTCTTCATTCCTTCTAATATTTCTAGCTTCGCTTTTAATATGTTTTCTCTTGAACCCAAATTTCCTATGTGTGATGTACCAATATTCGTTATAACAGCTAATGTTGGTTTGGCTATTTCTGTTAGTAATGCTATCTCTCTAAAATGGTTCATCCCCATTTCTATTACCATTGCTTCATGATTTCTTAGTTTTAAAATTGTTAGTGGCAATCCTATGTTATTATTATTATTTCCCTCTGTTTTTAGTGTTTTATATTTATTGCTTACTACACTTGCCACTATATCTTTTGTGCTTGTTTTACCTACACTCCCTGTAATTGCAATAACTGGTATGTCATACATATTTCTCTTAAATTTTGCTATTTCATATAATGCTTTTAAGCTGTCTTTAACTACAATTATTGTTTTTTCTTTATATTGTTTTTTTTCTTCTTCTGTTATTTCAATATTTTGAACTATTACTCCTGATGCCCCATTTTCTATAGCTTTTTTCCAAAATTTGCTTCCATCAAAATTTTCTCCCTTTATACCTATGTAGATGTCTCCTTGCTCTATTGTCCTTGTATCTTTTGAAAAATTTATGCATTTCATATTTTTATTTCCTGTTATTAGTCTCCCTTTTGTAACATTAATTATATCTTCTACTTTTATCTCCATAATTGTTTACCTCCCTAATTGTTTTACTTATTATATTCCATTTTTTTTTATTATGCAAGAATAAAAAGTAGAAGAAATAAAGCAGTACAAATGTACTACTTTATTTCTTCTATTCTGTTAATGTTCCATTTGGTGTATTTATTATAATTAAAACATCTTCCTCTTCCCCTGTTTCTGCATTAATATAGGCTATAAAATCAGTATCATCTAGTTTTCCCTTGAATTCATAACAATATTTTTCAGTTAGCCATTCTGTTGGTATTATTGCTAATCCTTCGCTTTTTATTTCTATTTTGTTGCTTAAGCCTTTTCTCGCATTTTCTATAGATATTTGAGGTTTTTGTATTTGCCTTTCATGATGACAATTCAAGTATCCTGTCGCATCTAATCCAATTATTTCTCCATTATCCAATGCTATTTTTACTTTTATTAAATCTGGGTACATTGTCACATTCTCTTGAGTGTAAGCATAATTCACTGTTATAAATCCATTTTCTTTCATATAATATGTTTCTTTCATATTTGGATATGCTTTTTGTAATAAAAATTCTTTTCCTTTTTTTACTGCTTCTTCTTCACTTATTTTTTCTTCTTCTACATCTCTATCATAATTTATACTTAAAATGTGTCCACCTTTTTTTGTTATTGATATATTTATTTTATTGTCATCATTTGTAGTTATTTCAAATCTATAAACTGGTATGTTTCCATTTTCAACATAGCCATTATTCTGTGTATTTTTTGTCTTATCTTTCCCAATAAATTCCTCTGCAATTTTTTTTGCTGATTCCTCATCAATATTATCTCCAGTTAATCCTTTCTTCTCTGCACTTGTTATATGCTCTGAAAATGCTCCATCATATATTAACCCTGAATATTCATGGAAATTATTTTCTACTACTTTAAATGAACTTGCCTCTGTAATTTCTGCATTATCTTTATTTTTTACAATATCTTCCCATTTCATTGTATTGTTATTTAGTTCATTTAGCATTTCATTCAATGTATTTGATAGATCTTTACTGTAATTATATAATTCTTTTATTTTTTCTATTTCATCATCTGTAAGTCCTTTCCCACCAATATTTTTTCTCGAAAGGTAATAACTATATTCACTTACTTGGTTTAAGAACTTTTCTGTGTTTTCTAATTCTTGACTTTCTATTGGTAACATTGCTAAATATGTTTGTGCTAAATTTGATTCTTTCCACACATGTGTAAGCATATCTGCACCATGTTTAGGTGTTTTTGAAATTATTGCTTTTGCAAGATATATTTTCACATCTTGTACATAGTCCACCACTTCATAAAAGGCTAAATTATATTCATTTTCTTTAATATTTGCGTATTTGTTTTTTTGTTTATACATTAAATATGATAAAACAATTATACCAATTAATAATATTATTGTTACTATAATATAGATTATATTTCTCTTCATCATCATTCTCCTTTTCGCATTCTTTTATTTATTTTGGTTTTTTTTTCAAAAAATATACAATCATTTCTATTTTTATGATAAAATATGATAAAAACATTCTAAGGAGTAATTGTAATGAAAAAAATAATTGTTTTTTATGCATCTTATGGTGGAGGGCACCTATCTGCCGCTCGTTCAATAAAAGAATATATTGAAACTAATTATGAAGATGTTGATATAAGATTAATAGATTGTATGGAATATGTTAATAAGGTTGTTAATAAAGTTACTACAACTGCATATTCAGAAATGGCAAAAAAAGTTCCAAGAGCTTGGGGAAAAGTTTATTGGAAATCTCAAGCAGGACCACTTGCTCAAATAAGTCTAACCTCAAATAAGGTTTTATCAATTAAATTAAATAAATTATTGCAAGATTTTCAGCCAGACATTGTTGTTTCAACTCACCCATTCGGAACTCAAATGTGTGCATATTTGAAAAAGCAAAGAAAACTTAATTGTAAAATTGCAACTGTTATGACAGATTATGCACCACACGATCAATGGCTAGAATTAAATGAATATGTTGATTATTATTTTGTTTCTCATGAAGAAATGAAAAGACAATTAAATGAAAAAGGTATTCCTAAAGAAAAAATTTTTGCAACCGGAATTCCTCTTTCTAATAAATTTTTATTAAGATATGACAAACCAGATATTTTGAAGAGTTTTGGGCTTTCTCCTGAAAGGAAAACCGTTCTTTTCTTTGGAGGTGGAGAATTTGGTTTAGGTAAATCTAAGACTCTTAAGATTTTTAAAACTTTTGTTGAAAATAACAATAATATACAAATTGTTGCTATTTCTGGCAAAAACGAAAAAATGAAGGAAAATTTTGAACATCTAGTCACTGAACTTGATAAACAAGATTATGTAAAAGTTTTATCTTATACTGATAAGGTACCTGAGCTTATGAGTATTTCAGACTTAGTCGTTACTAAACCTGGTGGTCTTACTACTACAGAAAGTTTGGCATGTGGTTTACCTATAGTTGTTATTAATCCAATTCCAGGTCAAGAAGAGGAAAATGCCGCATATCTTGAAAAAAATAAAGTTGCTATCTGGATTAAAGGAAATGATGATGTTGAAGAGATTTTGAATGATTTATTTTCTAATCAAACTAAAATGCGTGAAATGAAAATTAGAGCAAGGCTTCTTTCCAAAAAAAATTCTACAAAAGATATTTGTAAAATTTTATTAAAAGAATAGCAGAAAAAAAGTCATCACATATATTATTATGAGGTGGCTTTTTATGATTAATAATTGTTCTAGTTCAAATTTTGTTGGGCTTTCTGCTTCTCTTGCCCTCCTTATTAGCAAAGCATATGAAACAGATGATTTAATTGTTTTAGCTGCTTTTTTAACTTCTCTGGCTGATAATATTGCACTTATTGCAGCTACCAAATAGACTATAGTTCTCTTCTTCCTTCTAAAGCTTTTGTTAGAGTTATTTCATCTGTATATTCTAAATCTCCACCAACAGGTATTCCATGCGCTATTCGTGTTACTTTTATTCCTAATGGCTTTATTAGTTTTGATAAATACATGGCAGTAGCTTCTCCCTCAACCCTAGGGTTAGTAGCTAATATTACTTCTTTAATTTGTCCGTCCATTAGCCTTGCTAGCAATTCCTTTATCTTTATATCATCTGGTCCAATACCATTCATTGGTGATATTGAACCATGTAGTACATGATATACCCCCTTAAATTCATGTGTTTTTTCCATAGCAATAATGTCTTTTACATCTTCTACTACACATATTGTATCTTGGCTCCTTTTTGGATTTCCACATATTACGCATGGATCTGTATCTGATATATTGTAGCATTTACTGCAATATTTTAAGTTTTTCTTTGCATTCATAATTGCTGATACAAATTCTTCTGTTTCTTCTTGTGAAGAATTTAAAACATAAAACGCAAGTCTTATTGCTGTTTTGTTCCCTATACTTGGCAATTTCTCAAATGCTTCTATGAGTTTCTCTATTGATGGTGAATAATATGACATCCTTTTTCTCCTCTTACAAGATTACATTAATCCTGGTATATTGTATTTTCCCATTGATGCTGTTTGTGCATCATCAACTTGCTTAAATGCTTGATTAATGCATGTTATTATTAAATCTTCTAACATCTCTATATCTTCTGGGTCTACTATTTCTTTTTGTAATTTTAATTCTTTTATTTCTTTTTGTCCTGTGACTTTTACTGTTACAGCTCCTCCCCCTGCTGATGCTTCAAATTCTTTTACTGCAAGTTCTGTTTGTGTTTTTTCTATATCTGCTTGCATTTTTTTTGCTTCTTTCATTAAATTATTTATGTTCATTCCTCCAAATCCATTCATTCCTGGGAATCCACCTCTTTTTGCCATTTTAATTTCCTCCTTTTTATTCTATTACATCAAATGGTATATCAAATCCATTTGCAATATTTGACAATTCTTGTTCTTCTGTTGCTTCTATTACATCCTCTTGTGCTTTTGTATCTATATATTTTATTTGCATTGGCTTTCCACATGCAATTGATACCTGTTTAGATATTTCTGATATGCTTTCTACATTATCTAATACTGTTTTTCCCATTGGGGATATTCCCTCTGGAAATTCTATACCTACTGTCATATCATTTATTTCTACGGCATTTGTATTTAGCAGATTTGTATATAACATTATTCTTCCGTTTTTCTTTAGATTATTCACTATCTGCCCCCAATATTGTGCAGGCTTGCTGTTTTTTCCTATTCCTTCTATTTCAGAATTGTTTATGTTATTTTTTTTTTGAGCACTAGGCACTACTGTTCTTTTTTGTGTAGGTGTTGAAACCATTCTATTCATGTCTACATTTCTTAGATAGTTTTCTATTTTATCTAATCTATTATATATTTCTGTGTTATTTCCATCTGAATTAATATTTATATTATCGATATTTTTATTCTCTTCTTCTTTATTACATAAACTTATTATTCCAGCTTGAAACACTATTAATCTTTGTGTAGATGATTTCATATTATTTTCCAATTTTGATAGTTCATAAATAAGTTTTATTGCTCTTTGTTTTGTTATTTGTGCTGATAATTTTTTAAGGTTTTCCAAATCTTGTTTATTGTATATTGTAAGTTTTTGGTTTGTTTTTTGCATTAGTATGTCTTTTAAGTATTTTATTATTTCCCACAATAAATTTTCTAAGTCCTTACCTTCTTCTAGCACTTCCGTTATTGAATCCATTGCTTTGTCAATATCATATTCTATTATTGCTTCTGTTATGTTGTGTATGTATTTTATTGATGGTATTCCAACAAGTTCTTTTATTTTTTCTTCATTAATATTTGTTTCTCCATCTTGTATACATCTTTCTAGTATTGATAATGCATCTCTCATTGCACCTTCTGATAATGATGCTATTATATTTAATGCTTGTTCTGATATTTCAATATTGCTTTCTTTACATACTATTTTGAGCCTTTTTATTATGTCTTCATCTGATATTCTTCTAAAGTCAAATCTTTGGCATCTTGATAGTATTGTTGCAGGTAATTTTTGTGGTTCTGTTGTTGCTAGTATAAATTTCACATGTTCTGGTGGCTCTTCTAGTGTTTTTAACAACGCATTAAATGCCCCTTGTGATAACATATGTACTTCATCTATTATATAGACTCTATATTTGGCTTTTGTTGGTAAAAAATTTACTTCTTCTCTTATTGACCTTATATCCTCTACACTGTTGTTTGATGCTGCATCCATCTCTACTATATCTGTAAGAGACCCTGCTAGTGCTGATTTACATATCTCACATTCATTACATGGCTCTCCATTTTTGGGATTTAAACAGTTTACCGCTCTTGCAAGTATTTTTGCTGATGTTGTTTTTCCTGTTCCTCTCCCTCCATTAAATAGATATGCATGTCCTACTCTATTTGACATTATTTGATTTTTTAATGTTTTCGTTATGTGCTCTTGACCAGCCATATCCTTGAAGTTTTGTGGTCTAAATTTTCTATAAAGAGCTGTGTACCCCATATTCTCACATCCTTTATATTAAAAATGGTGTGATATCAATCCCTCTATGGAAAACAAGTACTCCCACATAAAAGTATCTACTTATTGCTGCTTCCTCCCGGATCTGACAAGGTTCATAGGCTTTTATTGGGCTTGTTCTCCATACAGAGATTAATCTCAAACCTTTACTATTATATACTGTAATATCGTTTTTGGCAAGTGGTTTTTTTAATTTTCCACCCTTTTAAATATTACATCATTTATATCTGTTTTTTCTGTCCATGCTGTTCCTTTATTTATTACATCATCTGATGTTATTTGCTGTTCTATTGTCGCTTGGTATTTTTTTCCACTTTTCAAGTCCATTTCTATATCAAACGTTATATTTGTTTCAATGTCTTCTTTCTTTATATTTGTTAGTTTTAGTAATTGGCTATGGTCTATTTCTTGGTATTCTTGAGTTGCATATTTTGCTATATCATTTATTGCATATCTGAATGCAATTATTCCACCTTGATTTGATATTTTTTGTTCTTTTAAATTTGATGTTAAGTCCCCTTCATATGTCAATTCTGTTATTTCATTTTCTTCGGTATTATTAAATATTCTTTTTTCTTCTTTTGTTGGCTTATAATATTTTATCTCTCCTCTTTTACTCTGTCTATTTATTTGTATATTGCTTATTTTTATTTTATCAATTATTTCTGTTTTTCCATAGTCTGCATTTTTCTCTATATATATGTATATGTCATTGTTTTCATTTACATTAAAGTTCCACTTTTCTTTTGCATCTTTATTTTCTATGCCTTCTACACTTTCTATTATTGATATTTTAGAAATTCTGAATGGCATATTTGATTCGCCTTCTACCTGATATCTTAATAATAACATTCCTACTACAAATAATATTATAAATATTATTACTATCATTGTTACTACACGAAGTATTTTTTTGTTTATATTTCTATACATTCTTTTCCTCCGTTTATTTTTTCATTTTTCGTAGTTCTTTGAAAAATTTTTTTAGTATTTCTTCACATTCTTGTGCTAATATTCCTGTTTGACTTTCAACTTTATGATTAAATTTATAGTCTTCAAATAAATTTAGTACAGAACCTACAGCCCCTGTTTTTTCATCCATTGTTCCTATATATACTTTTTTTATTCTCGAGTTTATTATGGCTCCTGCACACATTGTACATGGTTCCAGTGTTACATACATTTCACAGTCTATTAATCTCCATGAATTTAGCTTTTTGCTTGCTTTTTGTATTGCTAGTATTTCTGCATGCTTTGTTGTATCTGCTTTTGTTTCTTTTTGATTATGTGCTCTCGCTATTATTTTACCGTCTTTTACTATTATTGCTCCCACTGGTACTTCTAGCTTTTTATATGCTTTTTTCGCTTCTTCTAGAGCTTGTTTCATGTAATAATTTTCCAATTTAACTCCTTTTATTTAGTATTTGGTGTGCCCAGAGGGACTCGAACCCCCATCGGTCGCTTAGGAGGCGACTGCTCTATCCTGCTGAGCTATGAGCACATTTTTTCATATTATATCATATTTTCTTATTATTTCAAGACATTTTACTCAGTTATTTACTAAACAAATAGTGTGGAAGATGGAATTTTTATTTTTTCCATCCATCCAAATTACGAGATATCGCACCAAATAAATTTGCTCTAACCATTGGAATATCTTTTTGCCATAAAAATATTTGTTCTTTAATTGTCTCTCTTTTAGTATTTTCATCCATTGGACAAACTTTTGGCATAACCGATTTATTATTCTTCTTAACAAAACGTCTTGTATCTTTTTCACTTAATAATATTAATGGTCTAATTAATGTTATTTTACTTCTATCCATATAGCTTTTTGGAGCAAATGTTGATAAACTACCTGTGTATAATAAATTTAATAAAAATGTTTCTAAAACATCATCTAAATTATGTCCTAATGCAATCTTATTGCACCCTTCTCTAATTGCTACACTGTTTATTATTCCTCTTCTTAAATTTGCACATAATGAGCATGGATTTTTTTCTTTTCTAATATCAAATACAATTTCTTTTATATTGCTCTTTTCAACAAATAAAGGAACTCCTATTTCATCACAATTTTTTTGTAATAACTCATTGTCAAATTCTTCAAATCCAGGATTTATTGATATTGCAATTAATTCAAAGTGCTTTGGATAAAACCTTTGTAATGCTTTTAGTCCATTTAATAATGTAATGGAATCCTTGCCTCCTGAAAGGCATACAGCTATTTTGTCTCCTTCTTCTATCATATTATATTCTTCTATTGCTTTTCTCATTTTACTTAATATTTGTTGCATAACTATCTTTCCTTTCCTAAAATATTATAACACATATATTTACGTTACGAAACAAATAAGAAAAATTTTCAATTTTTCTTTGATTTGTTCTCGCCCGATTTGAGTTTTCGACTAAAAGGAGAAAATCTCAAAGGGCTAGCGATTGTAGCTTTTTATATACTAGGAAAGTATTACTTTCCTAGTATATAAAGTAAAAGAAGCGAAATATTCGCTTCTTTCTAGTTTCTATGCATTTCTAACTAAATCATTCATAGCTATTTTTAGTTTTTCAAGTTTTTCTTTTGCATCTTCCATATTTTCTCCCTTTATTCCCATATAAAGTTTGATTTTTGGCTCTGTTCCTGATGGACGAACACAACACCATGAGTTATTTTCTAGTTCATAGTATAAAACATTTGATTTTGGTAATCCTGTTTTAGATTCTTTTCCTGTAATCATATCTTTTTCATAATCTCTGTCTACATCTCTAAATTTAATTACTTTGTAATCTCCTATTTTCTCTATTGTTTTATTTCTCATATTAGACATCATTGATTTTATTTTTTCTGCACCATCTGCTCCTTCTAATACTATTGAAACTTGTTCTTCTTTATAATATCCATATTTTTCATATATTTTCATCATTTGATCCCATAATGTAAGCCCTTTTGATCTGTAATATGCTGCTGCTTCACATAATGACATAACAGCTGAAATTCCGTCTTTGTCTCTTGCGTAGTCTCCTATTAAACATCCATAACTTTCTTCAAATCCAAATACATATGTTTTGTCTTTGTTTTCTTCTGCTTTTTTTATAACGGCTCCTATATTTTTAAATCCTGTTAGTACTTCTATACATTCTAGATTATAATATTTTGCAATCGCCTTTGCTAAATCTGATGATACTATTGTTGTTATAAACATCCCATCTTCTGGTAAGATTCCTTTTTCTTTCATTTGTGAGATTCTATATTCTGCAATTAACAATGCTGACATATTTCCTGTGTATGTCATATATTCTCCAGTTTTTGCATCTTTTGCATATATCCCTAGCCTGTCTGCATCAGGGTCTGTTGCTAGTACAACATCTGCATCAACTTTTTCAGCCAATTCTAGTGCAAGTTTAAATGCTTTTTTGTCCTCTGGGTTTGGATAATCAACTGTAGGAAAGTTTCCATCTGGCTCTGCTTGCTCTGGTACAACATAAACATTTTTAAATCCCAATTCGTGTAATAATCTTTCTGCAACAGTGTTCCCTGTTCCATGTAAAGGGGTATAAACAATTTTTAATTCTTTCCCTTGTCCTTTTACTATTTCAGGATTTAATACACATGATTTTAGCGTATTAATAAATTTGTCATCCATTTCTTTTCCAATTACATTGAATAATCCTTTTTTTATAGCTTCTTCTTTACTTATTGTTTTTATTTCCTTAAAATCTGTTATTGCTCTTACCTTTGCTATTATGTCTTTATCTCTTGGAGCTACTATTTGTGAACCATCATCCCAATATACTTTATATCCATTGTATTTTGGTGGATTATGGCTTGCAGTTATCATAATTCCTGCTGTACATTTTAATTGTCTTACAGCAAATGATAATTCTGGAACAGGCCTTAAATTTTCAAATAAATATGTTTTTATCCCATTTGCATTTAATATTAACGCTGTTTGTAAACTAAATTCATCTGACATTCTTCTTGAATCATAACTGATTGCTACACCTTTGTCTTGTGTTCCTTGTTCGAGTATATAATTTGCTAGTCCCTGTGTTGCTTTTCCAACTGTGTATTTGTTCATTCTATTTGTTCCCATTCCGATTACACCACGCAATCCAGCTGTACCAAATTCTAATTCTTTATAAAACCTATCTTTTATTTCTTCTTCATTATCTTTTATTTCCAATAATTCTTTTTTTGTTTCTTCATCAAAAGCTGGGTCTTCACACCATCTTTTGTATTCTTCCATATAATTCATGTTTTTTCTTTCCTTTCAATTTTATTAAAACAAAATGACGTAGTCGCCCTTGTATACGAAAAATTACCATTAGATACACTCCTAATGGTAATTTAGTTTTACCCTCAGGAGTGTCCTATTGGTAAATCTTATAATTTATAAAATTTTCTATATAATTCTCTTGCTGTTTCAGGACTATCTGTTCCTTGTGCATTTTTTACGGGAGCAAATTCTTCTTCTCTTTTTACTCTTAGAATAGCCATATCATCTAGTTCACCAAACGCATCAAATAAAAATGCTTCAAATTTGTATGCATTAGGTCCGTCTGGAATTACTTTATTTCCATCATGGTCTATATATGTTGCTTTTTTGAATGCTATATGGTATGGAAGTGGTTTCTTGCCCATTCTTTCTACTGCATCAATATTAAATAGATTACATAGCATATGTGATTCTCCATATACTAATTCTCCGTTTTCATCAACTTCCTCAGCCATTTCTTCTGGAATTTCTGTATATTCAACTACTGATGGTTTTCCGTTTTTTTTGCAGAAAACGCCAACTTTTTCTTGAGGACTTACCTTTACAACTGATTTTCCTGCTGCTGTAACGTTCTTTTCAATTGCAAGTCCCATAAGTATTGGGTCTACCATTTTTGCTAGGCAGTTATCAACTCCACCTACAAATATCCATTCAACTCCAAGTTCACGCATTTTTTTTATCATTCCACTTTTCACTAATGCTTCGTATATTCCTCCATGACCATCTGCCGCTTCTTTTATAAGTCCATCTTCACCTATTAATATTTTTCCTTCTGTGTCTATCATTGGTAATTCCCCTTGTATAAAGAAAAATAAGTTCTTGTCTTTTTCATATCCGAAGTTTCTGTGTTTTGCAAAGAATTCAACTGTTTCTTTGTTGTTTTCTCTACTTGTCATTATAAACCATGGTACTGTAACTCCATATTTTTTTCCCTCTGTTTTTAGTGAATCACAAAGGAGTTCAAATAAGGACTTATGAGATTCAAGTCCAATATCAAATGTACCTTTTGGACCTTTATGTCCAAGTCTTGTTCCTTGTCCTCCTGCCATTGTTACTACTGCTAATTTTCCATTTCTTATAGCTTTTTCTCCTGTTTCTTGAAACTCTTTGTATTCCCCTTTTATCTTGCTTTTATCCCAATATTCTATTGGTGTTATTTCTGATTCTGATATTTCTGCTTTTTCTTTTGTCTTGTTGTATAAACTATTTATTAGTTCAAAATCAGTATGCTCGATTTGCTCTAACAATTGTTTTTGCTTTGTTTCTGGTAATTTGTCATATCCATTTAGTAAATGTTCTTGGGAATATTTTTTAAGAGTTTTTCTAATTAATTGCATGTTTTCTTCCATATGCATCTTCCTTTCTTGTCCCGTAACAATATATATATACCATTTTTCGTTTTTTTTCAATAGTTTATACAAAATTTGTTGAAACTTATGTTATACTGCTAAATCCTATTGTATTTAAACTTTTATCATGCTCATCTATAATATTGTTTATCTTTCCTTTTATTTCTTCAAAATCATAGCAATTAATTATATTAATATTTTCTTGACCTAAATTTTCAATTTCATCGTTTTTTTGATTTATAAATTTTTCTGTTCCTATTATGATTACATTTGATTTATTTTCAACATTAATATTATCAGATTTGTTCCAATTCAAATCTAATATTTTTTTCTTATCTTCTTCATTAAGTGTTACTCTCGAAATTAATATTCCAAGAGTTTCTCTTAAATCTTTTTCTGTTGAAATTATTACTTTTTCTCCATCTTTTATCTTTTGGTTTATATATGGTACTAGTATCATTTCCAGATGAAAATCACTTACATAAAAGCTACATGCTTTTTCAGCTTTTTGATTTTTAACGATCATCTCGTTCATCCCTTTCAATTGTCTTTTGGTAAATCCTACCATTAATTCCAGTTTTTGTCAAGTGTTTTATTGGTTTTTTTGTTATATTTTTTTCGACAATGTATATTTTATTTTTTTTGGTTAATAATTATCGTAAAGATATATTTTTACAAAAATGTTTTATTTTATGCGAGGTGATTTTTATGAAAAAATTTAACTTAAAATCTTTATCGTTATTAGTCTTTTTATTTATTGCATATTTGTTTATTTGTGCACATTCCTATGTTGTCGCTGTTTCTGGAGAACTGTCTAACTCTGTTTTTAGATTACACATTCTTGCAAATAGTGATTCTGATGAAGATCAATCTCTAAAGTTGAAAGTACGAGATTCTTTACTTTCTTATATGAACGATATTTGTGCAAACTGTTCTACCAAAAGAGAAGCAATTGAAGTTGCAAGTAATCATATTGATGAATTTAAAAATATAGCAAAAAAAACGATTTCTGATAACGGATATGATTATGATGTGAATATTAAAATAGGTAACTTCTATTTTCCAACAAAATATTACGGAAATATTTCCTTGCCATCAAGTTATTATGATGCATTACGTGTTGAAATAGGAAATGCTGAAGGACAAAATTGGTGGTGTGTAATGTTTCCTTCTTTATGTTTTATTGATGTAAGCTCTGGTATTGTAGATGACGACGCTAAAGAAAATCTAAAAGAAAATATGTCAGAAGAATCTTATAATATAGTTTCAGAAAATGAGGATTTAAGCTTTGATATAAAATTCAAGATAATAGAATTATTTGCTCAAAGAGATTTTTTTACAGCAAAAAACTAGAATATCCTTAAAAAATATTGTAATCTTTCACATTTTATGGTATATTTCTTAGGAAGATTAAATTAAGGAGGAATACTTTTGGAAAAACTAGTAATCACTGGAGGAACACCTTTAAAAGGAAATGTAACAATTAGTGGAGCAAAAAATGCAGCTGTTGCAATTATACCAGCTACACTTTTAATAGATGGAGTTTGCACTATAGAAAATTTACCTAATATTAGTGATGTTAAAACGTCTTGTACAATCTTGGAGGGATTAGGTGCAAAAATAGAATGGATTGGTTCTAATGCAATTACAGTAGATACCAGAAATATTAATAATACAGTAGCTTCTGAAGAATTAACAAGGAAGTTCAGAGCTTCTTATTATGTAATCGGCAGTATGCTTGGTAGAAAAAAACAAATTACTGTTGGAATGCCTGGTGGCTGTAAATTGGGTGCTAGACCTATAGATCAACATATAAAAGGATTTGAAGCTCTTGGAGCTGAAGTTGAAGTTGGACAAGGAAAAATAACTGCAAAAGCAAAAAAATTAGTTGGAACTTCTATCTATATGGATGTAGTCTCTGTTGGAGCAACAATTAATGTAATGCTTTCTGCCGTTTTAGCAGAAGGAACAACAATTATTGACAATGCTGCAAAAGAACCACATATTGTTGATGTTGCAAATTTTCTTAATACCATGGGGGCTGATATTCGTGGTGCTGGAACAGATGTCATAAAAATAAATGGAGTATCAAAATTAAAAGGTAATAATACATATTCAGTAGTTCCAGATCAAATTGAAGCAGGAACATTTATGCTTTCAGCAGTAGCATCAAAAGGTGACATTTTAATAAAAAATTGTATAACAAAACATTTAGAATCTGTTACTGCAAAGGTTATAGAAATTGGTGGTCAAGTTGAAGATTTTGGAGATAGCATTAGAGTATCTTGTTCAAAAAGACCTTCAAAAGCTACAATAAAAACATTACCTTACCCAGGTTTCCCAACTGATTTACAGCCTCAAATGGGAGTTGTACTTTCTATTGCAAATGGTACAAGCAGAATTATTGAAAGTATCTGGGAATCAAGATTCCAATATACTGATGAATTAAATAAAATGGGAGCAAACATCACTGCTCAAGGTAAATCTGCATTTTTCGAAGGTGTTGACAAATTATATGGTTCTCCAGTATATTCAACAGACTTACGTGCAGGTGCCGCATTAATTATAGCTGGTATTATAGCAGAAGGCACAACAGAAATATATAATTTAGAGCATATAGACAGAGGCTATGAAAATATTGAAGAGAAGTTCAGAAGTCTAGGTGCAAAAATCGAAAGAATTAATGAATAAACATTAGAAAGAAGAATATAATATGTTAAATTTTTGTAGCTTATATAGTGGCAGTAGTGGAAATTGTTTGTTCGTTGAAAGCAAAAATGCTAAACTTTTAGTTGATACAGGAATGAGTTGCAAGAAAATTGAAGAGGCTCTTACTTCTATTGAGGTAGATCCTTTTTCAATTAATGCAATTCTCATTACTCATGAACATTCAGATCATGTTAAGGGATTATCTACAATCTCAAAAAAATATAATATACCTGTATTTTCCACAAGAGAAACATTTGAAGCAATGCCAACACAAACAAATAAAATTGCACAACAAAATATTAATTATTTTAAACCTGCCGAAAAGTTTTCAATAAATGATTTAGATATTTTACCTTTTAGTATACCTCATGATGCAGCAAATCCTTGTGGATTTAATATTAATAGCATTGATAAACAAATAAGTATAGCAACAGATATTGGTCATATGACAAATTCAATATTAGGTTATCTTGAGGGAAGTGAATTTATACTTTTAGAGTCAAATTATGATACTGAAGTACTTAAGTGTTGTTCTTATCCATTCAAGCTTAAGTCAAGAATAGCAAGTAGTACAGGACACTTATCTAATACAATGGCAGGAAAAACTATTTCTTATTTATCTAAGAATAGTAATTTACATACAGCAATGCTTGGTCATCTTAGCAAAGAAAGTAATTTCCCAGAACTAGCTTATCAAACGGTCCTTGATGAAATTATTGGTAACTCGTTAGAAAATAATATTAATCTTTCTGTAGCTAGCAGAGATTATCCAAGTAAATTAATTAAATTATAATATATATGGTTTTGTAAAGGGAATAATTTATAAGAACAAATAAAGCATAAATGAAATATAGTAATTTTGATTAGGAATATAGGGGGCCTAAATATTTTTATTTTAATATTCAATTATTTGATTTTATTTTTGTTCAGTTTATGGGGAATTTATTATTCCCTTTACAAGATTAAAAACTTTTTTGATTTTAAATTCTTTGAATTATTTAACATCTGTTTATATGTTACACTATTTTTTTCCATTTGTCAACAAAAACTTTTCGACAAAAACCGACATTCAGTCAAAAATACAACTACATACTATGGTTGAAATTATTATTCCCGTTACATCTCCTATTAGTGCAGCTCCTAAAATTCCTCTCGTGTTTTTTATTTTTACACTGCTCGTATAAACTGCAATTGTATATAATGTTGTTTCTGTAGAACCCATTATAACCGATGCCAACATTCCAATAAATGAATCAACTCCATTTGTTTTTATAATATCTGTTGCAACTGCCATTGATGCACTCCCAGATATTGGTCTAAGCATAGCCAATGGTAATATTTCCCCTGGAATATGCAACATTTCTGTAGCTGGAGATATTATTTTTATGATAAAATCAAGTACCCCTGAATTTCTTAACATTCCAATTGCAACAAATAATCCAATTAATGTTGGAAATATTTTTAATGTTATTTGTAATCCATCAACAGCACCCTTCAGAAAAATATCAAAAATAGGTATTTTTTCTCTAAATGCATTTGCAATTATTAAAAATATAACTGTTGGCATTGCAATTATTGATATGTAATTTATAATTTTCATAAATAATTTATTATCTCCTTTTTACTATTTATTTACTCTTATTAATAATTTTGTTGCTATAATTCCCACAATTGCTACACAAATTGTGGATATCCATACAGGAAATATTATAATATTAGGATTAGTTGATCCTAATGAGCTTCTTATTGCTAAGACAGTTGTTGGTATAATTTGTAAAGATGCTGTGTTCAATACTATTAGCATCATCATATTGTCACTTAATTTTTCTTTACATTTCTCCTCTTTTTGTAAATCATCCATCGCCTTTAGCCCTAATGGTGTAGCTGCGTTTCCAAGACCCAATATATTGGCCACCATATTCATTACTATACTTTTACTGGAACTATTTTCCTTTTTTAATGTTGGAAATAATATTTTCATTATTGGTTGTAATAATTTTGATAAAAACTCCAAGGTAGTTGTTTTTGATGCTATTTCCATAATTCCTGTCCAAAAACATGTTATTCCCACTAATGTAAGTGAAAAACTTACTACACTTTCTATTGATTCAAATAACCCATTATTAATATTTTCTACATCCCCCGATAAAATTGCATATATAATTGATATTAAAATGAATATTGGCCATAATATATTTAACATCTTTTCCTCCTATATATTTTATTTATATTACTCAAAAAAGCATATATACATTTTTTTAAGAAATTTACAAAGTTTAGTTGACCATTTACATTTTTTGTGTTATGATATAGTTGAATTGATAATAATATTTAAGGAGGACAAGGTATGAAATCAACAGGAATTGTTAGAAAAGTAGATGAACTAGGAAGAGTTGTTATTCCAATAGAAATCAGAAATAAATTTGACATTGCTGAAAAAGATCCAATTGAAATTTATGTTGATGGGTCATCTATTGTATTAAAAAAATATGAACCAAACTGTGTATTTTGTGGAAACTCAAAGAATTTAACAACATATAAAGATAAATTAATATGTTCAAAATGTGCTCAAAAAATTGCAGATTTGAATAATGAAGAAGAATAATATAATTAAAGAGAGGCTAATTACATAGCTTCTCTTTTAGTTTACAAATTTCATATATATTTCATTTTTATTTACATTTCTATCTTTAGCAATTTTCTTTATTATTTCTTTTTTATCAAAACCCTGATTCTTATAATATTCATAATGTTCATCTAAAGTTAATTCATTTAATTTATTTTCATTGTTTTGTTCTTCATTTGCTTCTATAATTAGAATCATTTCTCCTTTTATATTGTCTATTTCTTTTAATAGTTCTTCAATGTCTTTTCTTATAAATTCTTCATGAATTTTTGTAATTTCTCTTGCTAATACAATTTTTCTGTTTTTTAGAATATTTTTTAAATCCTCTAATGTTGCTTTCATTTTATGTGGTGCTTCATATAAAATAATTGTTTTATTAGAATCTTCTATTTCTTTTAATTTTATTTTTCTTAATTTTTTATTTAATGGTAAAAATCCTAAAAATGAAAATTCCTTTGTACTTATTCCTGAAGCAATTAATGCATTTATCATTGCACATGCTCCTGGTATAGGTATAACATTTACGCCTTTTTCTATTGCCTTTTTAATTACTTCTTCACCCGGATCACAAATTCCTGGCGTTCCAGCATCTGATACCAATGCAATGTTTTCTCCATTTTGTAACTTTTCTATTAATATATCTGACTTTGTCTCTTCATTATGCCTATGATAGCTAATTAGTGGTTTATTTATTTCAAAATGATTTAACAATTTTAATGTTTGTCTTGTATCCTCTGCTGAAATAAGATCTACTTCTTTTAGTATTCTTAATGCTCTTAATGTAATATCTTCTAAATTACCAATTGGTGTTGCTACAATATACAATGTCCCTTTCATTTTATCCCTCTTTTCTACCATTATATTGTAGCATATTATTTAAACAGTTCATAGTATTTTTTTAACTTTTATATATATTTTTGAATATTATAGTATATAAATATCATAAAAGAGGTGTGAAATATGTATAGAACTTTTTATAATAGATTTCCTCCACCTTGTCCACCACCTCCCTCATTACATCCGAGTCCCCAAAAACTTCCTCCATCTAAATCTAACCCCCCATCTTCTCCTAAAAAAAAGAAAAAATTTGATTTTTGTTGTTTTAGAAAAGATGCCTGTAAATCACTAAATGATGTAGAACATTTTCTTTGTGATTTTAATTCTTTTATTAAATATGTAAAAATATATAAATTAATGAAAAAATAAAATCCAGATTTTTTCTGGATTTTTATTGTGGATTTTTTTCTGTTATTTTTACATATGTATCAGCTATTTTATCATTTACTTCTCCGTTTATTAAAAATTTGACAGATTCGACTTCTTTTAGATTTGTCAAGGTATTTACTATACTATTAATTATTTTCATTTTATTTTCATCATTTTCATAATTTAAAAATTCATTTGATACATTTATTGTTGCACACCTATTTTCAACAGTAACATCATGTACAACTGTGCCATCTGGAATTATTTTTTCTAGTGAACTACTTTGTGGTCCTTTTAATAATAATTGCATTATTTCTTTTGCCGAATTTTGTAATAATTTATTTGCCTCTATTACTTTTATTTCTGATTCCAATTTTCCTGTTTCTTTATTAGCAAAATAAAGTATTACTTTTGTTTGTCTTAATTGCTCTTCTGATATCTCTTCCTGAGGAATATATTCCTGGTAATTGCTTCCCTCTTTTTCTATACTAATGTTGTTGTATATTAGGGATACCAATATTATTAGTATTATTGTCGTCAATACTGCAATTATAATTTTTTTGCTTATTCTCATATTTCTCCTCCTTGTCTATATTGAATTTTATTACTGTTTTTTCCATTTTAGAACATGTTTTAAAATATAAAAAAATCAATTATGCTTTTTTTAATAATTGATTTTTTTATTTATATTATCTATTTTTTATTATTATTCTAATATTTTTTCATTTTAAATATTTTTTATGTAATTTTAATATATTTTTTTGAATATTTTTTTAATATTATTTTTTATGTATTTTTTTATTATTATAAAAATAATAAAGAAAATAATATTTATTATTATCATTGATTTAATATATGATATATTTTTTAATATTTTTACAAAATAATTTAATATTAAAAATGTAATTATTGTAATTACATATTGATATAATTTATTTCCACTATTTTTTGTGATTGATTCTTGATTTGTCCAATTTAAGTTTGGTTTATTTAAATCTACCAAAACTAATAAATAACTATTTATTATATTTATTAACATTGCTAATATAAATACTAATAAATAATTAATAAATGATATTTGAACATTCTGAAATCCCAAGTCCACCATTATTGCTAATATTACTATTGTATTTACAATCGTTTGTGGTAATGTTTTTATTTTAAATTGAGTATATAATGAAATTGGAATATATTTCATAAATACTGCATTCTTTCCTTCTCTCGATATTGCGCTTATTGACAAATTAGTAAATATAAATAATATTTGAATTATTGCAACACTTATAATTGATAATTGTATTTTAAATTGTTCTATCCCCATTTCTTCTATTAAATTATCATTTTTTATTTGATCTATAAAATTAGGTAAAAATATATTTAATAAAATTATAAAAAATATTATTATAACAAAATACTGTAAAATATTTTGTATAAAAAAGGTTTGATTTTTCATTATATTTTTTATATCATTTTTTATATATTTTTTTATTTTATTTTCTTTTTTATATTTGTATTTTTTATTTATTTTTTTAATATTTGATTTTCCATCTAATATTATTAATAATTCTTTTATATACATTTTTGTTCCTATAAAAGAGAATATTAAAAATGCTAATAAATTAATTATTATTAATTTTATTATATTAATTATTATTATTGATATTTGGTTATTTGTTAATAATTGTATTATCGGATTTATTATAATAAATTCATTATTTATTGCATCTAATTTTTCACTTATTGTAGTTTCTTTAATATTTATTATATTTTCTTGATGTATAATTCCTCCAATATTTTTTGTTACAAATATGGATAATAACATTATTAATCCAAATATTATTATTAGTTGTAATACATCTTTATTTATTATTTTGGATAATTGCATTAATATTATTGTTATTGTACTTATTATTAATGTAAATAATATTGGAAATATCGCCAAAGATATTATAGCTACAATAAAAAATGTTATTGTTTTTTCTATTAATATTCCATACATAAATAATGGGATTAATAATAATAAAGATTCCATAAAATACATTATAGCTATTACTGTATTAAATTTACTTATTACTATTTCTATTGGCTTTACTGGTAAATATATTATATTTCTAATATCTTGTGAATAATAAAATACACTTGATATTAACATTATTATTTGAAATATTAAATATGTAGCTATTATTGGTAAGTATATTTTTAAAAATAATATTGGTTCTTCTAATCTATTAAAATATAATATTGATTCTAATGATATATAAGAAATACATGCTACTAATATTATTATTAACCAAAAATACATTGATTTTTTATTTATTTTTTTATTATTTTTTTTATTAAATATATTCAAGTTTTTATAATAATCTTTTAAAAATATTTTTGTTAATTTTTTTATTTTATTTATCATTTTCTGTTATCTCCATAAATAAATCTTCTAATGATTTATTTTCTTTTAATTCTTTTTGCATTTCTTCAATCGTTCCTATAAATTTTATTTCTCCATTATTTATTATTCCGATTCTATCACATATTTTTTCTGCAACATCTAAAATATGTGTTGAAAAAAATACTGTTTTATTATTATCTGATAACTCTCTCATTATTTTTTTTAGCTCATATGTTGATTTTGGATCTAATCCTGTCATTGGTTCGTCTATTATCCAATTTTGTGGATCATGTATAAGTGAACCAATTATTATTAATTTTTGTCTCATTCCATGTGAATAGCTTTCTATTGTATTATTTAGTACATCATCTATTTCAAATATTTTGCTATATTTTTCTATCTTTTCTTTTCTTGCCTTTTCGCTCACATCATATATGTCTCCTAAAAAATTCAAGTAGTCTATTCCTTTCAGTTTAAGAAATACATCTGGATTATCTGATACATATCCTATTCTTTTTTTAGCTTCTATTGGGTCTTTCACTATACTCCTTTTATCTATTAATATTTCTCCTTCATCTATGTCTAATATTCCTGTTATCATTTTTATTGTTGTTGTTTTTCCTGCTCCATTTGGCCCTAAAAAACCAAATATCTCGCCATTTTTTATTTCTAGGTTTATTCCTTTTATTGTTTTTTCTTTTTTATTGTAGGATTTTGATACATTTATTATTTCTATCATTTATTTTCCTCCCCGTTTAAATTCCTATATTATTAATTTTTTTTGATTTCTCCCATCTTATTAAATTCTTTATAATCTTTATTTTCATGGAAGTTCTCTCCAATATGATTATACTTTATAAGTTCAAAAAAATCAATTTCTGTCTGACTTTTTTGAACTTATACGTTTTTTGTAATTTCAAATGAAAAAAGGCAGTTTTGGCACGCCACCTTTCTTACTTTTTATAATTTAAAATTTAATTATTTTTTATTAATATATTTACATTGAAAATGATATTTCATATTTTGTTCCTTGGAATAATCTTACCAATATTGTTACATCCACCAATTTTGACATTCCTTCTTTGTCACTAATTTTCAAATTGCAAATATATACATCTCCATCTTTTTTAGCCGTTGCTTCTTTTATAACGGATTCATCGTAAAACTTATTATTTAAAAAAGCTTTGAATTTATTTATATTAGTGAAATTACCATTTTTATATGTTTCATTTAATCTATTATATACATATTTATAGTCCTTATCATTTATTGCATCAATTATTTTTGATATATTCATACTAGCTTTTTTTTCATCAGTTGCACTATTGTATTTTTCAACAAACTCTGGCACATCTATTGTGTAAGTATCTAATTGCATTTTAAAATCCATTGTTTGATTTTCTTTAATAATATAATAATGATTATCTTGATCTAATGCTACATATCTTTTATGTTCGCTTTTATAATCACTTATTTGATATTTTTTCATACTGATTATCATTATTTTTTGTTTATTTTCTTGAACGTAACTTGTAAATTCTTGTGCACTTCCAAACTTTACATTTTTATATTCCTCATCCAAAAAGTTGTTGTATACATATTCTGGTGCAATTAATGATATTCTTTTATATAAATTAATATATTCTAGCATAATATCTTGGTCCGTCATAGAGATATATTGAAAATCATTATTTGCATTCAGTTTTATTTCTGTCATCTTATTTGTACTTATCTTAATATCATCTATATTCTTTATTTCCGGTAATGGTTCAATTGAAAAAGATAAATTGTTATCATCAATATTAATAATTAGAAATTTCTCCTGTAACAAAGAATAATCCTCCTGATTTTGAACAATGACATGTACCGCAAATGATTTTATATTATTATTTTCATATATTTTAGAAATCTTAGCTATTGATAGTAAATAAAGACTGTTCAATTTATTTATGTTATTAAATAAATTCTCACTATTTATATTATTCTTTTTTACATATTGTGCATCTAGCATATCATAAACAATGTCAGATATTTCCTTCTCATTATATATTAAAGTAAATTCATTATTTTCATTATATCCATAATATGACGGATTCGAAAAATTTATAGCATCAAAATATCTTTGTATTGAATTACGTATACCTGCATATTGTTCTCTTTTTACGTTTTCATTTTTGTTTTTTTCATATATATTGTCCTCTTCTTCTGCAAACATTTCTTCATATTCTAATTCTGTCATTTCTTTTTTGTCTTTTTCATTATCTATGGTTAAACTAAAAATCAATATTCCTATTGTAATAATAATTATTATAAAAATTATTGTAAATACAATTATAATTTTACTTAAATTCTCTTTTCTCATTTAACACCTCTTTATTCTATAATCCTTAAAGCATAACATCTCTTTTGTCTAAGCAAATCTTGCGTTAATTTCTTGCCTTGAAATCCATGGTATGCATTCAAAACTTCTGGTACACCTTTTGTAGTAATACTTCCATCTCCATTTATAGAATACACTATTACAACATGAAAGCCATTTCTATATTGCAAAATATCCCCTGGTTTTAGTTGTGTCATATCTGTAATCATTTGGACTTTTATTCCAAGTCTATTAAAGTCTTTTAACGAAAGTTGAGGATCTACTCTTGCCCACAATTTTTCGCCTCCACTACACTGACTATATCCCGCTTGTAATAAACATTCTTGTACATATGAACTACAAGATAATGTTCTCCTAGATGGTACATTCGCTATAGGAAATGTATAATTCACTGAACCTGTTCCAAGATACTCATAATTTCTAGCTTCCACATATCTTGCAACATTGTCTGCTGCCTGTAATAAGTTTGAAGCATCTCCACCATTCGTCATTGTCTTTCCCTTAAACATATTATAATACTCCTGAGCTTTAGGATATCTCTTTGTTTCAAAATCTGCTGTACTTCCAGGACTTTCGAAAAATGTCATGTAGTGCCATGCTGCATCTCTAACTGTTTTTGCTTGCTCCCAATTTTTAAAAGTTGATTTTTGCCCTTTTATAGATCCAGATGTTCTCCTTGTTGTATATGAAGCTGCTGGTCCACTTCCAGAAAGCTCTCCTATTAGAAATTCCACTTGTGCATCAATGTCTTCCCATGTAGTTCCCTTCGATTTTGCATAATTAATCAATCCAGTTTTTCTTCCTCCAAGCCATTGACATATTCCACTTGCACCTGATGTAGGATTTACTGCCGTTGAATCAAATCCTGATTCTGCAAATATACTTCCCATTGCTCCTGCAACTGCCTCTTCACTAAATCCTGCTGCTCTTAATGAGAACCATACTTTTTCTTCTACTGTATTTCCGTATATTCCTCCATCTACATTATTGAAATTTTCTGGACTAAATATACTAAAATCAAAATCTATATCCTCATCTGGATGAAGAGCCTTTTGTATTAATGCTTTTGTTAAATCAACCATATCTGTAGTATCTTCATTTTCTTCTAATATTTCACATAGCCAAACCATTGTACCATGATTAGTCAATAATCTAAATGCATTTTCAGACTCTCTTAATGCTTTTACAAAATTATCTCCAGTAGTTGGATCTATATCCACCTTTTCTCTAACATCTGAAGTTGATCTCTCATAAGAATTATTTACACTTGTTTGTTCATTTGTCGTCATATCATTAGTTTCTGTTATTTCTGTTGTTTCTGTTTCCTTAACATTTGGTGTATTTATTAATATTTCTTCTCCTTCTTCCGCATTAATAAGTTCATCTTTATCTTCATTTTCCTCAAATTTATCAAGTTTTTCTTTTAACTCTGCTTCTGAAAGGTTATTCTTTTGTCCTTCCATTATCGTTACATCTTTATTTGTTTCTCCATTAAAATTGCTTGCTATGTATTTTGTCCAAACTTCAACTATCCATGTGTTTGCATATGCAATATCATAAGTAACCATATCTGTTTCTGTTGTAATTGTACTTATGTCAACGCATGGCACCGTTTCTTGACGTGAAGTAACTGTCGCTTTATTCTCTAAACCTGTATGGTATCTTTTTCTATTAAGTACTTTTGTATAATAATTTTTCTGCACATCTGTACTTGTATTGATACTATCATATATCCCTATATTAAATTCCGTATTATATGTTAAATTTGCTACACGTTCTACAAAATCGTAGTCCTCACCTTCTACAAGGAGTGCCCATAAATATTCAAATGGCATTGTATATTTTTCTGACATTGTTTTATAATTTATACTTGTAATTGATGCAGTATATTCTGTAAATGCTGCACCCCCACTTGATGTTTGTTGATACCTTGAATCATATAAACTTTGGATTTCGCCTATACTTCTTTGCCCATTTTGAGTTGTGAAAACCCCTGTAACTTTTGTCCATGTTGCAATTTTAGCATTTCCTTCTTCATCTAGTGTAAAGTATTTGAACACATCTCTATTTCCAGATGATTCATATTCAGCATACATTTCATCAAATTTTTCACTATCTATGTATTTTATTCTGTAATATTCTTGGTCACTTATATTTGTTCTTGCTCCTCCACCTGCTTTTAATGCCTGTTCAATGTTATAATACCATATTTGATATCCATCACTATTTAAGTGGTAGTTACCATAGCCTGCATATTTAGAACTCAAATAGCCCTCTCCGTCGAGTAATCCTGTTGTTGTATCCACAAACATTACGTTTTCTTTGCTGTTACAATATGATGATATTTCTGCATTATATTGATCAATCTGTAAATTCATTCCTGACGCTGTCACAGTGCCAGATGAATATTTTTTTCCTACATGAAATAGTTTTAATACATATAACTGTTTATCTGGATATTTTTCTGTTATAAGATCTATTACCTTTTTCATATTTTCTATTTCACTAGTGGTTCCATTTAAACCTAACATTAATACGATTGCAGATGCATCGCTTTTCATACTACCAGCTATATCTAGTTTATAAGCACTATTGCCCGGAAGGAAATTTTTAGGAAATGCTCCATCCTTACAACAAAAGTAGTCTTTGTTTGTACCATACTTTCCTTTTAGCCCGTTCATCCAAGAATCACCTATATAAAATATCTTACTTGCATCTATTTCTTGTTCGGTTGAATTTTCTTCCTGTTTTTCTTCTTGTTCTTGCTGTTCTTCCTCAGTCTTTCCTGCATTTTCATAAGTACTCTTAAAATCCACCTCTCCAGTATTTGCATATCTATAAAATTTAATAACACCATTTGTTTTGCTCTCATCTAAGCCATCAATATAAGGATATTGCGTAACAAGTTCTGCCATTAATAACTTTTCTAATTGTTCTGGTTTATTAATATATTTAGAATATTCATCAGATAAACACCATAAAATTTCAGCAGCTGTACAATCATCAAAGCTATTTATAGTTTTATTTAATTTTTCACTTAATTTTAATTTAGCTATTTTATCTTGTTCACTCATATTATTTATTTCATCTTCTGAAAGTCCTAAATCTAATAAAGCCTGTTTAATTATAGCTTCTTTATCTATCACAATTCCTTCTTTTGGATCCATTTTTACATTATCGGTATATATATTGGGACGTCCCTTTTCCTCTTTTCCCCATACACCTGAATCTTTAAAAAAGAACCATGTTATTGCTGATAATATCGTTATTATAGCTATTACAATGGCTATAACTAATACTACCTTAAGTGTTAATATTCTTTTAACAATTTTTTTCGTAGCTTTTTTAGCTTTTTCTGCCATTGGATTTTTATTATCTTCTTCTATTCTAATCACCTTCTTTTTTATCTCTCCAATTTAATTATAACATATATTATTTTTTTTTACTATATTTTTCGACTTTTTACTACCATTTATTTCATTTTTTATTTAAGAACAAATAAGAAAATTTTTCAATTAAAAAGCCCAATAATTTTGAAATGAATCAAATTATTAGACTTATTTTTTATATATTAATTTTTACAATTTCTCTATTTATATTTTTATCTTTTGAACCAGTATAATTCCTAATTATATCTGAAAATATAAGTGTTACATTTTTTTGAGAACTACTATAACTTCTCATAAATCTAAGTTTTAACTGTGTTGATGCTCCTTTATTTACTTTTAAAAATTCACTTACTATCTCATTAGTATAACAATAATATTTAACAGAATCCTCATTTTCCAAATATATTGTTTTTGTGCTTTGCATTGAATCTAATAATATTTGATTATCACTTCCATTTTGTACTTGAACAACATATTCTTCATAATCCATATATACATTTTTACTGATTACCTTATATGTAATGTTATTTTCTGTTTGTTCTCTGTTAATATTTTCCTTTTTTATAAAACTATTAATATTTAATTTTATTGTTCCATCTTCTTCTACTAATGTATAATAATCACGCTTTTTTGTGTCTTGGATTTTTCCAGTAGCCATAATGTCTGTTGATATGTATACTGTATATGTATTTCCAAACCAATTTTCAATTGTTGCAGTTTTATTTATATTTCCTCCAAAATTTTCTTTATAATATAGAGTTTCAAAAACTTCTAAGCTTTTATATACCTCACTTTTACAGTCTTTTGAAAGCAAATTATATGCTTTTTCCACTTCATTATTATTACAATATGATATAAATTGTTCAATAACATTTTGTGCTACCGATATTTCTTCATCTTGTAATACTTCTCCAGTAACAGCTGATCTCTCACCTGTTACTGAAGTATTTGCATTACTTGATTTTGTATTTGATTTTACTTGATTCTCTATAGTATTTGAAATCAATTCATTGTATCCTTCCTCGTTGTTCCTTTTTGCAAATTGATTTGCAATTTGTATTATTACTATTATAAATACTATGGCTCCTATTGTTATTAATATTTTTTGTTTATTATCATAATAAAATTTAATCAAATTTCGCATATGTTAACCTCTTACAATATATTATCTTCTTTGTTGATTCCTTTAAGTATTACTCCAATTGAATTTGCCTTATCTGTTCCTACTCTTTCTCTAAATTTATCAATTATTGTATCATAACTTTTTTGGTCTTTTGCTTTTTCAGCAAATTGTGCTGCTATAATTCTTTCAGAATCAGCCCAGTTATTTTCGTTTCCACCATCAACCTTCATTGCTTTTATAATTAAGTCATTATCTGTAATACCGTATTTTCTAAATTTATTTGCTGCATCCATTGCTTTGTCAATAGTTGCTTGATCTTGTATCTTAAGTTCCTTAGCATATTTCGCTCTTAGCTCTTTATCGTTTTTAAATTTTGCATCAGCAAGTTTCTTTTTCATTTCATCTGCTTTTTCTTCTCCTAATGCGGCTTTTGCAACTCCATTTCCAATTGTTTCAAAATCACTCATAGCTGCTTCTCCAACTCTTGTGCTAATTCCTCCTGTTCCTGCACTCAATGCATATCCTCCTGCTGCACCATATTTTAAAATGTTAGATGGATCCCCTGTTGCTATACCAATTGCTGCTCCTAAACCTGCACCAGCTATTGCTCCTCCAATTTTTGCTGCACCTCTTACTGCTTTTCCGCCTTCTCTCCATGTTTTTTCATCTGCTAATTTTAATCCTGTTCTTTTAGCACCTGTCAACATTCGTTTACCAAATGACCTTGGTTCATAATCACTTATTGGTATTTTTCTTCCGTTAGGTAACGTTACTGTTGCTGGGTCTACTGGTGACATTCTTATTTGAGGTTGACCTCCTCCATCTGTTCCAAACATAGCATCAAATGTGTCATCATATGCGTCATTATGTTGTTGTTGAAATGCATTATTGCCTCGTGCTGAACTATTATTAGAACCTGTTCCAAACATAGCATCAAATGTGTCATCATATGCGTCATTATGTTGTTGTTGAAATGCATTATTGCCTCGTGCCGAACTATTATTAGAACCTGTTGCATTAGGTTGTCCTTGTGTATTTGGATTTTGTGCACTTCTTATTGTAGGAGAACCCGCAATTTCCCCTAATAATTTATCTGTATCATATCCTGAATTTGCTCCCCTGTTTTCTAATGCTTTATTATTTGCAAATTTAACTTTATCTCCTCCACCAGCTGCTTTGCCTTTTTCAAATTTTTCAACCTTTTGTACTCCTTTCATAGCTAATGCTGCTCCTGCAACGCTACCTATAAATCCTGCTGTTGTTGTTTTGTCAAATCCAAACATCTTTCTTAGGAATTTTTCTGCTGGTAACATAAATCCTAATACTATTAGTGAGTATATTACATTATTTCCTGCTAAGTCAAATGCTGAACTTACAAAAACTATGTATATTAATAAGTGGAATGGTTGTATTACTAAGTTAAAAATATATTCTTTTAACCATAAGTCAAATGCTTGCGATTTACCATCACCAATTTTATCTAGCGGGTATGATACTGCAACTAATGGTGCTATTATTGTTAAAAACATTGTCCACAATAGCCTCTTTGCATATACAAAACAGAAATACGCTGTATAAAATACCAATACTAAGAAACACATTGCATACCCTATATATAATAGCGTACCACTTTGTTCTTGTGCTAACATTCTTACTTTTCCCATTAAATTCGTTGGAACATTCAAATTTCCATCAGAAGTTACATAATCGCTTAGTCCAACCTTTTTCAATCCTTTTACTAGTTCTTCATCAGGTTTATCGACTGATACCGTATGTAAATTTTGCCCTGCAACATTTGAAAATAGCCCTACTATCATATCTACAAAATTATTGGCAAATATCATTATATATTGCATTACGAAAATCAAACATATGGCAACTATCCAGTCTTTTATCATTTGCTTATATTTTGCCTTTTCTGAGGCGACACTTGCAATTAATATCCTTATTCCTATATATAACAGTACTATCATTAATGATACAACTGCCAGATTTCTTAGTGTATAATACCATTTTGCAACAGTTGCTTTTAATTCCATTGCAGAGTTATTTGCTGAAGTTACTATTCTATTGTCTACATCATCTGACGCCCCATCTTTTAAATAGTAATAATATTTTACCTTGTAATTGCTATATTTCTCTAGCTCTGCTTGTGATGCA
Organism: uncultured Clostridia bacterium; assembly: GCA_934162535.1. GTDB lineage: Bacteria > Bacillota > Clostridia > TANB77 > CAG-508 > CAG-269. The sequence goes on from CAKPJC010000003.1 coordinate 52,974, forward strand.
ATATTATTATTAGAATCTACTTCTCCAGTTGTGAGTTTTCTCCATTCTTCTGCTGTCATTGTTATAGGATTTTCTGCCGTAGGTTCAAATAATGAATCATCATCTACTGTGGCTCCTCCGGTATTGGTAATTGTATTTCCTGAAACACTTTGGCTTATTGGCACATTACCAGTAGAATCTTTTAATAAATATGGACATATTTCTGCTGAATTAGGACTAGTTCCCTCTTTTACATATTCTCTCTCACTGTCATTTCTTATATATGTTACTCCATTAAACTTAAAACTCTTAACTTTCTTTTCCGTAGTCTCTGTTTCTGTTCCTTTTTTATATTTGGTAACTGTTCCATCTTCATAAGTGATTTCTAGCTGATCATCTTCAATCCTTGCATTTGAAATAGTAATGTCTCCTCCAGTTAGTGAATGAGTAAATCTTTGTCCTGTGTCATTTCTATCACTCCAATATATAGCTGCACTATCTGGAACTATTTTACTTGATTGTCCCTTAGATGCCTGTGAATTTTGCTCTGTCTGTATTGTACCAGCATCTTCTTCTTTCTCTGATGGTTCATATACTGCAACCCTTAATTCTTTAGGATTAAATATATTTACATCAAACAGTAATATTTCGCCTCTAAATATTTCCTCTGGACTAATCGAATACGTCGGAATCAGTGTTGTTTCTGGCAGAAACTTACCTGCCACTCCAACATATGCTACATAAAATATTGCAACTCCTGCTGCAATTTTTGCTAACCCCACTGCACCAGCGACTATTTTTAATGCTGCAACTGCAGCAAGTATGCCCCCCATACTTGATACAGCAAGTCCCACTAAAACTACTGCAACAACTACTGATAGAATTGCATAAAGTATTGACTTAGCCGTATCAATTGTTACTGCCGAATCTGTTCCCATTATTGCATGTTGTATAATACTTAAAAATGCATCACCTATCCCTAACAATAGGTCTACTACTGGTTCAAGTAATTTACCACCAGTCGCTGCTGCACTTCTTTTTGTCCCAAATGAGATAGCATCCGATACTGTTGACATTCCAAAGTTAAAAATTACAAACAGTAAGCATAGTGAAACTATTAACTTAAATAAAAATGTTTTTTTCGTAAAAAACTTCATTTTCTTACTCCTTAATACTCATTTCTTGTTCTAGCTTCCACCAGTTTGTTTAAGTTTGTCTCAACAAACTCAAATTCCTTTTGTGTTGGTGTAATTTTTAAAATAGCTGTTTCTTGTCCTACCTTAAATAATCCCTCACCAATTCCACATGTTACTAAGAAACTAGATTCTCCTTCGCTTAGTTTAAATACCTCTTTTAAGTATTGTATTTCAGCTTTGTCTTGTGCTAAAAATAGTTTTGTATCTGAAGATGTAAGAACTGCTTGAGCTTCTGGTTTTTCATAAAAGTCTTGAAATCTTTGTGAAACAACTGCCAAAGATACATTTCTTTTTCTTGCTCTTCTGGCCATTGTATTCAAGAAATCAACTGCCTCTGGGTATGGTAATAACATCCATGCCTCATCAACTATAACTCTTTTCTTTCTTGCCCTTCTTCTATCTTCACTATTTTTCTTTACGAATTTTTCCCATATCCATGTTAGAAGTATTTGTTGTGCAAGTGGTCTTGCGAATTTTTCCTCTAACTGTGATATATCAAGATTTATAAATGGTGCTCCTTCTAGTAATTCAAATGTAGATTGTCCATCAAAATATGCCATTTGACCATTATACTCTCTTATGTATTGTTTCATTACTTTTAATAAATAACTGTAGTGAAATCTATAATCATCATTTTCATTATCTTTTGCTTTTTGTTGTATTCTTTTATACCAAGAACCTATTGTTGGCATTTTTTTCTTTTCCCTATATAGTTTATTTGTTTCATTAAATTTACTACTTGCCTCATATAAACTATTTGGATCACTTGTTATTCCTCTTCCTGCATATTCTTCTGCAACTGCCTCTGCTATTATTTGTTTTGTCAATTCATTTACTTCTTGGCTCCTTGTACTACCTCTTGCCATTGTAACTAGTGATTGTGTTACATCTTCAACTTTGTTTTCAATATTTAGTACCGCTCTTTCTCTTCCTGTTATTTCATCTTTTGCAACTTCTGTTTCTATATCAAATAAGTTTATAACTGTTTTTGATGTTGGACTAAGTACAACATTTATTCCTCCAAGTGATTCTGCTACAACTGTGTATTCACCTTCTGCATCTAGTGCTAAACTTTCAATTCCCATTAATAATGATGATCTACTTATTAATGTTTTCATTGTTACTGATTTACCAGCACCTGATTTTGCGAATATAACCATATTATAATTAGTTAATGAACTATGGAAATTATCAAATAATATTGGGGTTCCTGTTTGCTTGTTAAATCCCAATGGTATTCCTGTTGAGTGGCTTACTTCAGATGTTGTAAATGGGAATACTGTTGACATTGACCTCCTGTCAAATGTATGCTCTTTTTTTATTTTGTTTTCCATTAATGGTAAATTTGATTTAAATGCTTCTTCTTGCATTGCCCATGCTGTTTTTATTCCTACAAGTGATTTAGACATTTCTGTTGATAATAGTTTTGTTAATCTGTCTAAGTCCTCTAAATTATATGTAAATATTGTTGCTATAACAGATGCTTCATATAATTTGTTAAATCCTGCTGCTATTTCATCTCTTAATTGTTCTGCTTCATATCTTTTTTGTGCCAAATTACTTTCTCTATTTATATTTCCTTTATCTGCTGCAACAATTCTTTCTGTTTCTAGTTCATTTATTATTCTATTTAATTCGTTTTGTGATTTTGCTTCTTGTATTGGGTTTATATATATTGATGTATTTATATCTCCGAAAAAATATAGATCTCTAAATAATTCTGGAAATGTACACATTCTTGGCAATGTTGATACAAAGAAGCTTCTTGCATATTTTTTAACATTTGAGATTATCTCCAAATGATCTATATTGCTTGCATCAATTCCTGATGGTGCAATTAATTCCTTTATGCTTTGTTTTTTGAATAAACTTGCTTGATTTCCATTATACTGTTGTAGATTTCTTTTTTCTTCCTCTTGTTTTCTTGCCATCTGTCTTTCCTCCTTCTTTAGTTTCTTCCTCAATCTTCTCTATTGCAATGTTTTTCACATCTTCACCAATGTATTGTTCATTTTCTTCTAATATTAGTTTTGCCATTTCATCTATGATGTCATCTATATTTTCTTCTTTTTCTTCAAGTTGTTGTTGTATTTGTGTTTTTGCTTCATTAACTTTTTGAACTGCTTTTTCCATTGCTTTTTGTTCGATCATTTTGTCTAGTTGTTTCATCTTCTTTTCATATACATCTGGTGCTGTTGAATACAATTCATTAAATCCTGCTTTTAATGCCTTATCTAATCCAAATGTTTCTGCTTCATCTCTGTTGTATGCCATATACATTAGTTCTACTAATTCATTTGTTCTTAATATTTTTCCTCTAACTCCACTTGGTGAAATTGATGATATTATTGATTGACATCTTGTATATAATTCTGAAAATGCTATATTTTTTAGCTCTTCTTTATCTAATTTGTCATTTCCTGCTTCTGCTGAGTAGTATGGTACAATTATGTAATATGTTTTGTTTAATATATTCCTATTTAAACTCATTCTTTCTGTGTCTTGTATTATTGAGCTTCCATATTCCCTCAGATTTGCTTGTCTTGTTAACTCAAAATATGCTTTTTGTAACTGCTCATTTGTATATGCTCCTGATTCTACCATTTGATTATATCTCATTTCCATATTACGATATTTGTCATCTATTTCTTTTAATCTTTCTTTATATACATTTAAACTACTTTCAAGGTTTATTGCTCTTGTTTGTATATACATTTGGATTGGGAATCTCAATGTGTTTAGAAATTGTACAAAACTTTCTTCAACACTGTTTTTCTCTACCTCTGACATCAAATCATAATTTACGCCTTGACAACCAACTACCATTAAATATCTACTTTCATTTCTTTGAACTATCATGTTATCTTCTATGTTGTCAAATTCCATGAATTTGAATATTGATTGTTTGCTTTGCGCTAAGTTAGCATTTTCCTTCATACTAGAATTTTCTTTTCCTTTGCTTTTAGACATTCCTTGGTTATTTCCTCTTTTTTCTTTTATCTTTATATGTACCAAAAAACATACTAAAGCAACTATTGCAATTAAAATTGGTATTAATATATACGCTAATAGTTGTACTACCTGTGTTTTTGTTTGACTATCCATTTATATCTTCCTCCTTTGTATAAACATATATTCTTTTTTTATTTCTTTTGAAATTTATGTATCTCTTTATTATATCATCTATATTTTCTCCACCCGTTTTTCTTGTTATTTCAAAACTATCTGTATCTGGCATTTTGAACATTCCTATTACATATCCTATTAATGCAAATATTACTGTTATTACCATTCCAACTAGTTTAAATCCAATAATACTAAATATTAAATAAAATATTAATCCTAAAGCACCTCCTATTGCTGTTGTTATTAATGATTTGGTTGAAAATATAAATAGTATTCTTCCTTCTCCTTTGACATTTCTTGGTACATTATATGTTCCCATCATTTCCTCCTTGGTTTGTATAATATAATTATTCTATTATATTATAACAAAAAAAATCGATAAATGGAAGTATTTATCGATTTTTTTATTATTATTTTTATTGAAATTAATTTCCAATGTTTTGTATTAATGTGAATATACCTTTTGTTAATGTTGGTGCTGCAATAACAACTATTGCACCTACAACAAATGGTATCATTGTCTTCTTGTATTCTGCTTTTTCTTCTAAGCTTCCCATCATGTATTTTAAGCCTAATACAACTAATATTATTGCACCTACTACAATTCCTACAATTTGTAGTATATTTAAAATATTACCTCCAAGATTTGTAATTTGATTTGTATTGGCATTACCTGATGAATTTTCCATTTTACCTACAACATCATTTGGATCTAATTTAGAAGCTGCAAATACAACGTTTGAACACATTGCTATTACAATTAGTAGTGTAGCTATAAATGTTAATATTTTCATTGTTTTAGTTGACATGTTTATTCCTCCTTTATTTTTTATTTATTTATTGCAAAATCTGGTTTTCCAGAATTTAAATAACTATTTTTATGATAATGTTTTTAATGTATTAACCATAAATCTCCATATTCCAAATGCTCCAAATATTATTATGCATCCAACTAAATACACAATAAGAGCTTCTTTTATTTTTGCCTGTTCTTCTATACTTCCTGTTATAAATTTAATTCCAAGTACTGCTCCAATTAATACTGCTAGTACAATTCCTAACATTAAGAATATATTATACATTTTACTAATATTCTCTTGTACATAGTTTTGATCCATTGCAGGATTATTGTTTTCTTCATTCTTTGCATCATTTATAAAATTTTTCCCCGTGTCTATTATTTCCCCCCAAAAGCCTTCTGCTTGACATGTTGTAACAAATACTGGTTGTACTAAAAACATTATGATTATTATTTTTATTATTATTTGGGAAATTTTTTTCATTTCTATCCCTACCTTTTTCGCTTATATATTCATATCTAATACATTTGTGGTAAATATATATATTATATTTGGTAGTGTTGTTGCAAGTACTAACATAAATATTCCTACTATATATGGTATAAAGTCCTTTTTATATGTTGCTTTTTCTTCAACACTTCCTAACATGAATTTGATTCCTAATCCTGTTGCCACTAACACTCCTGTTACAATTCCAATTCCATTTATTATTCCTAATACTTTTCCTGCTTTCTCAGCAAATGCATCATCACGTACTAGTGTAGGTGCCCATGTATCTGCATTTTCAAATGGATCCTCTATTTTGGCTTCACATACTCCTATGTTAAATATTTGAAAAATTATAAATGTGAATAAAAATAGTTTTAGTATATTTTTAAAATTATTTTTTACCATTTTATCACCTACCTCTACAGTTTGCGTACTAGTCTATACTAATTATATACTATTTACCAGCTTCTTGCAAGTTTTTTTTGCATTTTTTACTCAAATATGGTGATATTATAACAAATTTCGTATTTTATTTCAATATTTTTTTTTCATTTTCGACAAAAAAAGTAGTGTGAATTTCTTACACACTACTTTTTTGGCGGAGATGAAAGGGTTCGAACCTTCGCGCCCATTTCTGGACCTAACTGTTTAGCAAACAGTCCCCTTCACCACTTGGGTACATCTCCATTATTATAATAAAAGTTAGATATTGATTTTATATCTAACTTTTTATTGGCGGAGAGGGTGGGATTCGAACCCACGGTACGCTACAAACGCACGCCAATTTTCAAGACTGGTGCCATAAACCAACTCGACCACCTCTCCAAATCTTGCGACAGTAATAATATTAGCACATTTTACTGTCGCTTGTCAATACTTTTTTTGAAATTTTATTTAATAAGATTTAACATCCTTTCTAAATCTTCATTATTGTTATATTCTATTATTATTTTTCCTTTTCTTTTTCCTTGGTCTAATTTTACTTTTGTTCCAAAAAATCCTTGAAATTTATCTTCTATATCATCATAAAGATATTTATATCTTGGATCTAATTTTTTTTCTTTTTTGGTTGTCCTATTTTTGCTTTCTGCTTGTCTAACAGATTCTCCTCTTTCTATCATTCTAATTGCAACTTCATATTGTCTTTTTTGATCTGTAATTCCTGCAAGTGCTTTGCAATGTCCTTCTGTTAGTTTACCCTGTTTTACTAATTCTAATACATCTGGTGCTAAATATAGTATTCTTACAGTATTTGAAACACTACTTCTACTCTTTCCTATTTTTTTTGATACTTCTTCTTGTGTCATTCCATACTTATCCATTAGATGTCTTATTCCTACTGCCTTTTCATATGGATTCAAGTCTTCTCTTTGGATGTTTTCAATTAATGCTATTTCTTTATTTGTTTGTTCATCACTGTCTCTTATTATTGCCGGTATTTCCTCAAGTCCCGCAAGCTTTGCAGCTCTCCATCTTCTTTCTCCTGCAATTATACTATAATATCCATCTTCTTGTGATACAACTATTGGTTGTATTACTCCATATGTTTTTATTGAATCCGCCAATTCTTCAAGTGATTCTTGATTGAATACTTTTCTTGGTTGATCTCTATTTGGTTCAACTTCTGTTATTTTTAATGTTCTTAAATTACCTTTTTCTTCAACTTCAACTTCCTGTTCTTCAATTATAGGATTTGCTCCAAATAATGCGTCTAATCCCTTTCCTAATCCTGTCATTTTTGCCATAGTAATCTCCCCTTCTCAATTTATCCATTATTTTTTAATAATTCTTTTGTAAATTTTTCGTATGCTTTTGCTCCTTTTGACCTTGGGTCATATAATGATATTGGCATTCCATAACTTGGCGCTTCACTAAGCCTTACATTTCTAGGTATTACTGTTTTGTATACTTTATCTTCAAAGTATTTTTTTACTTCTTTCACAACTTGATTTGATAGATTTGTTCTAGCATCATACATTGTCAATAAAGCTCCTTCTATCTCAAGGTTTTTATTCAAATGTTTTTTGACCAAATTAACTGTGTTTAACAATTGTCCTAATCCTTCTAATGCAAAATATTCACATTGCACTGGTATTAACACACTATCTGATGCTGTAAAAGCATTTAGTGTTATTAGTCCTAATGATGGAGGACAGTCTATTAATATGTAATCATATCTATCTTTTATTACATCTAGCTTCGTTTTTAGTCTTTGCTCTCTTGACATCATAGAAACAAGCTCTACTTCGGCTCCTGCCAAACTTATGTTCGATGGACATACGCTTAGATTTTTTATTGTTGTTTCTTGAATTGTTTCATCAAACGCTGTGTCCCCAACTAATATATCATATACTGATAATTCTAATTCCTTTGTAATTCCCAATCCACTTGTTGCATTTCCTTGTGGATCAGTGTCTATTAAAAGTACTTTTTTCCCTTTTTTAGCTAGTAAAGTACTCAAATTTACTGTTGTTGTTGTTTTTCCAACTCCACCTTTTTGGTTTGCTACTGATATTACTTTTCCCATGTTTTCCTCCTCATTACAAATTTCCATATAATAATATATAATATTTATTAATATGTCAATGGAATTTTTAAATTTTAATTTATTTTTTGAAGTATAATTTAGAATACCTTTCTATGATTTGCTCTTATCCAATTTGTTTTTTATCATAACTATAAGTAAATAGAAAGAGTAAAAAAATTACCCCACTTTGTTTCGTGGAGCAATCCTTTTTATTTTATTGGTTCTTTACTTGGTAATCCCGCTTTTCTAGGATATCTACTTGGTGTACTTCTTTCTTTTCTTATAGTAACTATCGTTCTTCCAATATCACTTTCTGGTAATGTAAACTCTTCAACGTTTTCTATTGCACCACCAAGAACATTTATTGCCTTTTTTGCATTATTTATTTCTTCACTGGCATCACTTGCTTTCATACTTATTACCTTTCCTCCTATTTTTACAAGTGGAACTAAATATTCTGATAATGTTGAAAGATTTGCTACAGCTCTTGATACTGCTATATCAAATTTCTCTCTATATTCTTCTTTTTTTCCAAAATCTTCTGCTCTTGCATGTATTAATGTAATATTTTTTAGATTCAATTCTTTTACAACTTCTTCTAGAAATATTATTCTTTTATTTAGTGAATCCACAAGGAACATTTCTGTTTTCTCATTCATTATTCCTAATGGCACTCCAGGAAATCCTGCTCCTGTTCCAATATCAACAACCTTTTTTGCATTTTTTATATTTTTATTTATTGTTAATGAATCTATAAAATGCTTTTGTATTATTTCTTTAGGCTCTGTAATTGCTGTAAGATTAATTTTTTGGTTCCATTCTATTAATAACTCCATATATCTGTAAGTTTTCCACAATTGCTCCACAGAAAAATCTATTCCTATTTCCTCGCCCTTATTTTTCATTTCCCTATAAAACATTTCCTTTTCCACAATTATATTTCTCCTCCTATTTTTTTGTTTGTAAATATACAAGTATAACTGATATATCTGCCGGTGAAACTCCTGATATTCTTGAAGCTTGTCCTATTGAATATGGTTTATGTTTGTTCAGTTTTTGTCTTGCTTCTAAACTTATTCCCTTTATTTCATCATAATCAAGATCCTCTGGTATCAATTTTTTCTCCATTTTCTTGAATTTTTCTACTTGTGCCTCTTGCATTTTAATGTATCCTTCATATTTAACTTGTATTTCTACTTCTTCTTTCACTTGTTCAGGTAATTCTGGTCTTTCTTTGTCAATTGTTATTAGTGAAGCATATGTTACTTCTGCTCTTTTTAATAATTCAGACAGCTTCGTTCCAGTTGTTAAAGGTGATGTTCCACAACTAATAAGATATTTGTTTACATCCTCTGTAGGTTTTACTGTTGTAGCTTCTAGTCTTAATTTCTCTTCCTCAATTTTCTTCTTTTTTTCTATAAATTTGTTGTATCTCTCATCTGATATTAAACCTATTTCATGCCCTTTTTCTGTTAATCTTAAATCAGCATTGTCTTGTCTTAATAATAGTCTGTATTCTGCTCTTGACGTCATCATTCTATAAGGTTCGTTTGTTCCTTTTGTAACAATATCATCTATTAGTACACCAATATAAGCCTCTGTCCTGTCTAATATTAGTGGTTTTTTTCCTTTGATTTTTTGTGATGCATTTATTCCTGCTATTAATCCTTGGCATGCTGCTTCTTCATATCCTGATGTTCCATTTGTTTGCCCAGCAAAAAACAATCCGTCTATATTTTTATATTCAAGTGATAATTTTAAATCTGATGGGTCTATACAGTCATATTCTATTGCATATGCTGGTCGTGTAAACTCAGCATTTTCTAATCCAGGAAGTGTCCTGTACATCTCTATTTGTACGTCTTCTGGTAATGATGAACTCATTCCTTGTATGTACATTTCATCTGTATCAAGTCCTATTGGTTCTACAAAAACTTGATGTCTTTTTTTATCAGCAAATCTCACAACTTTATCTTCTATTGAAGGACAATATCTTGGTCCTGTTCCCTCAATTTCTCCAGCATATAATGGTGACCTATGTAGATTTTTTCTTATTATTTCATGTGTTTTCTCATTTGTATATGTTAAATAACAGTCTACTTGTTCAAATTTCTTTATTTTGTCTTCAAAAGAAAATGGTATTATGTCAACATCTCCTCTTTGAACTTCCATTTTTGAAAAGTCAATGCTTTTTCTGTTTATTCTAGCTGGTGTACCTGTTTTAAATCTTACTAATTTAACACCTATCTTCTTTAATGACTCAGATAGCTTATTTGCTGGAAATACACCATCTGGACCACTCTCTTCTGAGAAATCACCTATAAATATTTTTCCTTTTAAATAAGTTCCTGTTGCTATTATTAATGATTTTACATTATATATTGCTCCAACACTTGTCTCTATTGATTTTACTTTGTTATTTGTTATTTTTATGTCAACTATTTCTGCTTGTTTTAAATATAAATTTTCTTGCTTCTCAAGGGTATGTTTCATTTCCATCTGATACCTCTTTCTATCTGCTTGTGCTCTTAATGAATGTACCGCTGGTCCTTTTGATGTATTTAACATTTTAATTTGAATCATTGTTTTGTCAATGTTTTTTCCCATTTCTCCACCAAGTGCATCTATTTCCCTTACAAGATGACCTTTTGAACTTCCACCTATATGTGGATTACATGGCATATTGGCAACAGCTTCTAGGCTTATTGAAAATATTAATGTTTTCATTCCTAATCTTGCTGCTGCAAGTCCTGCCTCACAACCTGCATGTCCAGCTCCTATTACTGCTATATCATAATCTCCTGCATAATAACTCATTTTTATATTTTCCTTTCATTTATAATGTTTTTTTATGTTTAATTTCTTTTTATTTTCCTTTATTTTTTTGTTTTACTATCATTTCTATATAGTTATATACCTAATAGTAAAAAATGTCTTATTTTTGATTTTGAGAGCTTTTATTTTCCTAAACAGAATTTTGAAAATATTTCGTTTATAATGTCCTCTGTTACATATTCTCCCGTTATCTCTCCTAAATCTTCCAGAATCTCTTTTATATAGATTGTAACTATATCTATTGGCATATTCACCAGAATTGCTTCATTTGCCTTTTTTACGTTTTGTAATGCCTTTGAAATTATATTTTTATGTCTTACATTTGTAATTAATACCTCATTATCAAGATTTATTTGATTTAGACTAAACATTTCTGCAATTTTGTCATACAATTTATTTATTCCCTGATTATTTTTTGCCGATATTTTTATTATATTTTTCGCGTTTTCCTTTAATTGCTTATTATTTTCATCAATTTTTGATGGTAAATCTGTTTTATTTAATAAGATTATAGCTTTTTTACCTTTTATTAAATCTAATATTTCTTTGTCTTCATTTGTTAATTCTTTTGAAGAATCAAATATTGCTATAATAAGGTCTGCATTTTGCGCTTCCTCTATTGATTTTTGTATGCCTATTTTTTCTACCTCGTCTTTTGCATTTCTTATTCCTGCTGTATCAACAAGCTTTATTGGTATTCCTTTTACTGTTACAAATTCCTCTATTGTGTCTCTTGTTGTTCCCTCTATATCTGTTACAATTGCTCTTTCTTCTTTTAATATTGTATTTAATAACGATGATTTACCTGCATTTGGTTTTCCTATTATTGCTGTTTTTATTCCCTCTTTTATTATTTTTCCATTATCAAAAGATTCCTCTAATTGGCTTAATTTTTTTTCTACTTTTTCTAACATCATAGTTAACTCTTGTTTTTGTACTTCTGGAGTATCATATTCTGGATAATCTATTGTCACCTCAATATTAACAAGAACATTCATTATCTCTTGCTTTATATCCTTTATTTCTTTTGATAGAGCTCCTTCTAGTTGTTTAATTCCACTTTTAGCTTCTCTATCTGATTTAGCATTTATCACATCTATTACTGATTCTGCTTGTGCTAAATCTATTCTACCATTTAAAAATGCTCTTTTTGTAAATTCTCCTGGCTCTGCCATATCTGCTCCATTTTTTAAACATATTTCAAGTATTTTTTTTACTATTATACTTCCTCCATGTGAATTAATCTCGCACATATTCTCTGTTGTGTAACTTTTTGGAGCTTTGAAATATGATACAAGTACTTCATCTATTATTTGATTATTATCAATTATTTCTCCATATTTCATTGTATAACCTTTTATTTCTTCTATTTTTTGCTCTTTTTTTGGTTTAAATATTTTATTAAGTATTTCAAATGTTTCATTTCCACTCATTCTGATTATGCCTATTCCACCTATCCCTGGTGCTGTAGATATTGACACTATTGTATTACTCATTTTTCCCTCCTAAATTACTAAAAAGTCAAAGTTACCTTTAATCTTTTGATTAAAATCTGAACTTTGACTTCTGATTTTTATTTTTTTGTAATTACTATTCTTCTTTTTGGTTCTTGTCCAATGCTTCTTGTCTCAACATTTGGATTGTTTTGCAATGCACTGTGTATAATCTTTCTTTCATATGCTTGCATTGGTTCTAATGTAATCATTTTTCCTGTTTTCTCAACGATTCTTGCTTTCTTGTTTGCAAATTCTTCCAATGCTTTTACTCTTTTTTCTTTATAGTTTTCTATATCAAGCCTTACAATTACTCTATTTTCAGACTTTTTATTTGCTATTGCTTTTAATATATTTTCTATTGCGTATAGCACATCTCCTCTATAGCCTATTAGGTTTCCTATTTTTTCACCATTTATATTTACTAGTATGCATTTTTCCTTTATTTCTATGCTATATGTAGTTCCTTCTGGTAACTTTTCTGTAAGCTCTTTCAAGAATTTCTCTATATCCTTTTTTGAATTCTCTAATTCTTCTTCTGTTGTTTCTATTTCATATTCTTCAGGCATTTTGGCTTCTTTTTCTTTTAATTCTACTTTTACTATTTTTGGAGCTAAAATGTCAAAAAAGCTTTTTTTATTTTCTTCTATTACCTTTATTTCTACAAGTTCTCTTGGTAATTTTAATTCTTTTAGTCCTTTTTCTATTGCTTCTGATGTTGTTTTTCCTTCTGATATTATGCTTTTTGCCATTTATTTTTCCTCCTCTTCTTTTAAAACTTTATTAAAAATTAGTCTTTCAATTATTATTAATACACTATTCATTAGCCAATATAATGCTAGTCCTAATGGTGCTATTAGCGCTACTGCTAGGTACATTATAGGAAACATATATGTCATGTTTTTATTCATTTGTGCCACAGGATCAAATTCCTCCTCTTGCTGTCCTTTTTTTACAAGTGCCTTTTCTGTTCGTGCTGTTTCTTCTTTTTTCTTTTTATTTTGATTTGGATTTGTTACCATTGTAATTTTCATTGATATTACTGACATTACAACATATAAGAATGGTATTATATATACTTTCCAATCAGAACTTTTTGTTGGAACTTGTGCTAAATTAAGTCCAAAGAAGTCCATATTTATTCTTAATGTGTCTAATTCGTCATCTTTTATTTCTGACAATTTTGTCTTATTTTCTTCTTCTTGTTCAGACAATTCTTTTTCTTTTAAGTTTTTAATATTGTCAATTTCCCTTAATATTTCTATTTCAGGGTATGCACTGTTTGAGCTTAAGTCATATTGTTGAATTATTGTATTATATTTGTTTACAATGTCTACATCTACTTTTTTCATGTATGTTAGTGGTGATTTTACTAAATAAAATACTGCAAATAATAATATTATTTGTACTATTGCACTTAAACATCCACTAAATGGACTCATATTTTCTTCTTTGTATAATGCCATTGTTGCTTCTGTTTGTTTTTCTGGGTTGTTTTTATATTTTACTTTTATTTCCTTCATTTTTTCTTGTAGTTTATTATTTTTTTGCATTGTCTTTTGTTGTTTTATTGATATTGGCAACAATATTAGTTTTATTATTATTGAAAATATAATTATTGCCCAACCATAATTTCCTATAACATTATATATCCAGTTTAATATGTATCCAAATATGTTTGCGAAAAATGAAATCATTATACTGCCCCTTCCCTATTTTAATGGATCATATCCTCCTTTTGAAAAAGGATTACATTTTAAAATTCTTTTTATTCCATATGCACAGCCTTTTACTACCCCATATTTTTCTATTGCTTGTTTTGTATATTCTGAACATGATGGATAAAATTTACATTTTATATTTTTGCTCTCTATTATTTTTGATATATGCTTTTGATAAAATTCAATAATATATATACATATTTTTTTCATTTTCTTCTTCTTTTATTTTATTATTTTTGCCTTATAAAAGCATTGTTTTAGTGATTCTAATATTTCTTGATAGTTTATTTGTTTTGCGTCTACATCTTTTTTTACTAAAACAATTATGTTGTTTCCATCTGTTAATTGTGGTTCTAGTGCTCTATAACTTTCTCTTATCAATCTTTTTAATTTGTTTCTTTGGAAAGCTTTTCCATTTTTTTTGCTTATTGCTATTCCTAACAGATTAATTTTTTTGCTGTTTTTTTGTGTTACAATTTCTATATTTTTTTCTTTATAAAAATTACCCTTTGATAATACATTTCTAAATTGATAATTCTTTTTTAGCATTTTTGTTTTTTTCATTGTATTTTCTCATTCCTTATTTTTTAAGGCTTTATGGATTTTTTCCATTTTAGTTATTTTATTGTACAAAAACAACTAAAGGCTTTTGACCTTTAGCTTTTACTGTTTTTAAGCACATATTTTTTTTCTTCCTTTTGCTCTTCTTGCTTTTAATATGTTTCTTCCTGATCTTGTTGACATTCTTTTCATAAATCCATGTTCTTTCTTTTCTTGTCTATTTTTTGGTTGAAATGTTCTTTTCACTTCGTGCACCTCCCACTATAAATAATTCTATATTAATTCCTTTTTGGAAATTTTTGTTACAAAATAACAAGTATTTCGATTATACATCATTGTTACAGGCTTTGTCAATAGTTTTTGCTAATTTTTACTTTTATTTTTTTAAGTATTGCTTTTTTGAAAAAAATATTGTATAACAGAAAAACATTATAAGTTTTTTGTAATATTTTTGTAATAATCTAAGGTTATCCACAACATTTTTTGTCTTTATCCACAATTTTTCAAAAATTATCCACAATAATCTTGACTATTTATGTAATATTTTGATATTATATTGGCATATATCAGATTCAGATTTTTTTTACAGTATCATACAAAAAAATATGTTCGTAGAAAAATCTATATTTATTACAAATTTATTACAAAGTTATCCACAGTTGTGGATAACCTTGTGGAAAACTTTGTGATTTTATTTATTTGAAAGGATGTTTTAATATGCAAAATGACAAAGATGAACTATTTAGCCAAGTAAAAGAACTTCTAAATCAAGAAACAACACAAATTGCATATGCAACTTGGCTGAAGCCGTTGGAACTAGTAGAATTAACAGATAACACCATTGTTGTAAAAGCTAATTCAGATTATCATTGTGAAATAGTAAAAGCACGTTATGCAGACCTTATTGTTAATACTTTTAAATTTCTTACAAACAAAGACAGAACATTGTCTATAATTTGGGAAGATGCTAAAAGTCCATTAGGAATAGGGGAAAGCAACATAACATCCACTCTACAAAACTCAAATCAAGAACAAGATTTTGAGAATTCCAATAAAACATTAAATTCAAAATACACATTTGATACTTTTGTTGTTGGAAATAATAACCGTTTTGCACATGCCGCTGCAATTGCAGTAGCAGAAAAACCCGGAGAATCTTATAATCCTTTGTTCTTATATGGTGGAGTAGGGCTTGGAAAAACACATTTAATGCATGCAATTGGTAATAAAATTTTATCAACATTCAAATCTGCAAAAATTTTATATGTAACTTCGGAAAAATTTACAAATCAATTAATCAATGCAATAAAAGATAACAAAAATGAAGTTTTTAGAAATAGATACAGAACTATTGATGTTTTATTGATTGATGACATTCAGTTTATTGCTGGAAAAGAACGTGTACAAGAAGAATTTTTCCACACATTTAATGCACTTTATGAAGATAAAAAGCAAATTATTATCTCAAGTGATAAACCTCCAAGAGATATTCCATTCTTGGAAGATAGGCTTAAATCAAGGTTTGAGTGGGGACTATTAGCAGATATTGGCTGTCCAGATTACGAAACACGTTTGGCAATATTAAGAAAAAAAGCACAAGAAGAAAAAATTGTTGTTGATGATAATATATTAGCTAATATAGCAAATAAAATCGATTCTAACATAAGAGAATTAGAAGGAGTTTTTACAAAAATTATTGCAAGAGCTTCACTAACACATAGCCCAATAACAATTGAATTAACAGAAAATACCATTAACGAGTTTAAAGCCGCAAGTGAAAAAGTTTTATCTTCAGATTTTATAAAGGAAACTGTGGCAAAATATTTTAATATTGATAAAGATGATTTATCAAGTAATAAAAGGTCTAACGAAATTACTTTTCCTAGACAAATAGCAATGTACTTATGTAGAGAAGTAGCAAATATATCTTATCCTAAGATAGGGGAGGACTTTGGCAATAGAGACCATTCTACAGTAATGCATGCTTGTAAGAAAATTGAAAAAGAAATAAAAGATAAAAACAATACCAAGTTAATTGTGGAAAGTGTGAAAAATATAATCATAAATGGAGAACAATAGATATAACAATATTTAGAGGTTTGTTTTGAAATATTTGTTCTCATAGACAATTGTTCGGTTACAAAATGGTTATCTTTACTTACGGAATAGCTGTATTAGATATCCACATGCAATTGTTAATTATGTGTTAAAAAACTGTTTATAACTAAACTATACACATTATAATTTTTTAATTGTGGACAAAATGTAAAGTTATCCACTAAGTTATTAACATACTTTTTTCTTAGGGGTTCATACTTTCCACATAGTTTTCCACATTATCCACAGTACCTAATACTATTACTACTAATAATATTTATATTATATATAATAAATAATAAAGGAGAGAGGCAAATGAAAATAATTTGTTACAAGGATAATATCCTTAAGGCACTAAATTCCGTAGTAAAAGCTGTTGCTTCAAAAACAACAATGCCTATACTAGAAGGAATACTTATTCAAACTAATGATAATGAGATAAAATTTACAACATATGATTTAGAAATCGGAATCGAATATATTATGGAATGTGATGTTGTTGAACAAGGTAGTACAGTTGTAAATGCAATAATGTTTAGTGAAATAATAAGAAAATTACCAGATACAGAAATAAATATAACACTTAATGAAAATAATCTTTTAGAAATAGAATGTGAAGGAGCATTATATAAATTAATAACAATGAATCCTGATGAATTCCCTGAATTGCCAAAGATAGAAGTAGAAAATTCAATAGATTTAGAACAGAATATATTAAAAAATATGATTAGAAGAACAATATTTGCAGTTAGTACAGAAGAAAACAGACCTATATTCACAGGTTGTTTATTTGAAGTGGAAAACAACAAGTTAAATGTAGTTGCAGTTGATGGTTTTAGATTAGCATTACGTAGTATTTATTTACCAGCAAAAGTAAATGATTTTAAGGCTGTTATACCTGGTAAGACATTAAATGAAATAAATAAAATTCTACAAGATTCTTTTGATCATGTAAAAATAGGAATAGCAAGAAACCAAGCATTATTTGAAATGGAAAATTGTAAAATAGTTACAAGAATATTAGATGGTGAATTTTTAAATTATAAATCAGTAATACCAACAAATTGGGAAACAAGAATAATTGTAAATAAAAATAGTTTACAAAATAGTTTTGAAAGAATAAGCTTAATATCAGCATCTTCAGTAGAAAAAGAAAAAAAATATCCTGTAAAAGTTTCTGTTGATATTGGAAAAATTACCATATCTTGTACAAATCAAACAGGAGAAGCAAAAGAAGAAATATATATATCTACAGAAGGAAAAAATATTGAAGCAGGATTTAATCCAAAATATTTCCTTGATAGTCTAAAAGCTATTGATGATGAAGAAGTTTCTGTTGAATTTGGAACAAACATATCCCCATGTTTAGTAAAATCTGTTGAAAATAATGATTATGTCTACATGATTTTGCCAATCAGATTAAAAGAATAAAAAATGGTCAGGGGAAAACTCTGACCAATATTTTTAGATTATGAAAAAAAGAGAATAAAATAGGAAAAAAAAGAATAAAAGAGTAAAAAAGAGAAAATTGGATTATTTGAAATAAATAACATGATAAAAAAACGACGCACGAGAATCGAAAATAAGGCGATTTTATTTTTTTCTAATATAATTTTATATTAATAAAATAAATTAATTTAAAAATAAAAAAATTAGAAAAAATTAAAAAATAAAAGAAAAAATAAGAAAAAACAAGAAAAAAACAAAAAATAATACACAAATGGAGAATAAAATGTGGATAAATAATATAAAATTAGTTAATTTTAGAAATTATGATAATAAAATAATAAAATTATACAAAAATATTAATGTTTTTTTTGGAGAAAATGCTCAGGGAAAAACAAATATTTTAGAATCAATTTTTTTATGTAGTATAGGAAAGTCCTTTAGAACAAGTAAAGAAAGAGAATTAATTAAATTTAATGAAAAAAATTCATTGGTAGAAATTAATTATCAAAAAAAAGATAGAGAAGGAAAAATTAAAATAGAATTAGGAGAAAAAAAGCAAATATATTTGAATGGAATTAAATTAAAAAAACTTAGTGAATTATTAGGAAATATTAATATGGTTATATTTACACCAGAAGATATAAATATATTAAAAGGTGCACCACAAAATAGAAGAAAATTTTTGGATGTAATGATAAGTCAATTAAGACCAAATTATATGCACTTATTAACATTATATTTAAAAACACTTGAACAAAGAAATAATTATTTAAAACAAATAAAATTTGAAAATAAAGATGAAAATCTATTAGATATTTGGGATGAAAAATTAGTTGAATACGGAATAAAAATATATGAATATAGAAAAAATTATATAGAAAAGTTATATGAACATGTAAAAAAAATACATAAAGAAATAACAAATGAAAAAGAAAAAATAGAAATTAATTATTTTTCTGATGCAAACACTAGACAAAATTTTATAAATGAGTTAAAATCAAGAAGGAAACTTGATATTATAAAGGGATATACAACAAAGGGGATACACAGAGATGATTTTATGATTTATATTAATGGGAAAGAAATTCAGATATATGGTTCACAAGGGCAAAACAGAACAGCAATTTTATCATTAAAACTTGCAGAATTAAATGTAATTTCTGAAGAGATAGGGGAAAATCCTATATTGTTACTTGATGATTTTATGTCTGAACTAGATAGCAAAAGAAGAAAAAACTTTTTAGAAAGAATAAAAGATATACAGGTTATAATTACATGTACCGAAAAATTAGTACTTGAAAAATCAAAATATTTTTCATATAATGTTATAGAAGGGAATGTAATAGAGGAAAAATAGTTTTAAATATAGGAATAAATTTCCAAATTTACTGAAAGGATGGAAAAGAAATGGAAAAATACGAACATGAATATGGTGCTGATCAAATCCAAGTATTAGAAGGATTAGAGGCAGTAAGAAAAAGACCAGGTATGTATATAGGAAGTACATCTGTAAGAGGTTTACATCATATGGTTTACGAAATTGTTGATAACTGTGTTGATGAAGCTCTTGCAGGATATTGTACAGAAATAAAAATTGAAATAGAACCAGGAAATATTATGAGTGTAGAAGACAATGGTAGGGGAATACCAGTTGAAATCCACCCTAAAACGGGTATTTCCACAGCAGAAACTGTATATACAGTATTACATGCAGGAGGAAAATTTGGTGGAGATAGTGGATATAAGGTTTCTGGAGGACTACATGGAGTAGGTGCATCAGTTGTAAATGCATTATCTAACTGGGTTGAAGTAACAATCTATAGAGATGGTGGAATTTATCAAATGAGTTTTGAAAAAGGAAAAACGGTTAAAAAACTTGAAAAAATTGGTAACTCAAATAAAACAGGAACAAAAGTAAGATTTTTAGCAGATGACACAATTTTTGAAACTCAAGAATTTGACTATGAAGTTTTAGAAACAAGATTTAGAGAAATGGCTTTTTTAACAAAAGGTTTAAAAATTACAGTTCAAGATTTAAGAGGAGAAACACCAAAAAAAGCAGAATTCTGTTTTGAAGGTGGATTAAAATCTTTTGTTGAATACTTAAATAAAAATAAAGAAAAATTACATCCTGATCCAATATATATTGAAAAAGCAGGAGATACGCCTGTTGAAATAGCAATACAATATACAACAAGCTATTCTGAAAATATACATACATTTGTTAATAATATAAATACTATTGAAGGAGGAACTCATTTAGAGGGATTTAAAAGAGCACTTACAAAAGTATTTAATGATTATGCAAGATCACATAATTTTTTGAAAGATAAAGATAATAATTTACAAGGAGAAGATATAAGAGAGGGAATAACGGCAGTTGTATCTGTAAAAGTTAAAGAACCACAATTTGAAGGACAAACTAAAACAAAACTAGGAAATAGTGAAGTTACAGGTATTGTTCAAAGTATGGTAAATGAAGCACTATCAACATTTTTAGAGGAAAATCCTAATGTGGCTAAAGCTATATTGGAAAAATGTGTAAGTGCATCAAGAGCAAGAGAAGCAGCAAGAAAGGCTAGAGAGCTGGTTCGTAGAAAAAGTGCATTAGAAACATCAACTTTACCAGGAAAACTTGCAGATTGTAGTAGCAAAGATTCTGCTGAATGTGAAGTGTATATAGTTGAGGGGGATTCAGCTGGAGGAAGTGCAAAACAAGGAAGAGATAGAAAATTCCAAGCTATTTTACCACTATGGGGTAAAATGCTTAATGTTGAAAAAGCAAGAGCTGATAAAATATATGGAAATGACAAATTAAATCCAGTTATTGTTGCAATAGGAGCAGGAATTGGTAATGAATTTGATATTACAAAAATTAGATATGGTAAAATAATTATAATGGCTGATGCTGACGTTGATGGTGCACATATAAGAACATTATTATTAACATTTTTCTTTAGATATATGAGACCACTTATAGAAAATGGAAATGTATATCTAGCACAACCACCTTTATTCAAATTATCTAAAAAAGGAATGAAAGATATTTATTGTTATACAGATGATGGACTAGACAAAGCATTCAAAGAATTAGAGGAAAAGGGAATTGCAAGAGAATCAGTTTCTATACAAAGGTATAAAGGTTTAGGAGAAATGAATCCTGAACAATTATGGGAAACAACAATGGATCCAGCAAGAAGAACATTAATCCAAGTTACAATGGATGATGCAATAAAAGCAGATGAAATTTTTACCATTTTAATGGGAGATGATGTTGACCCTAGAAGAAAATTTATAGAAGAAAATGCAAAATATGTAAAGAATCTTGATATTTAATTTTTTAAGAGGATTCCACCAATTTGGAATCCTCTTAATTATAAAGCCAATAGCAATCTTCACTCAAACTAATATACATAATGGTTTGATCTAATGTATATTACTATACAAATAAACCATACACTATATATATTAATCAGTCGTTCGACCACAAATACATTAGTAGAAACTGTATTCATCCTTAACTAAGGACTAATAACAACCCCATATAATATAAGAATAATCTTAGCTCAAATATATTACCTATAATTTAACCATATATATCATATAAAAATAATCCTTGAAAATTTTAATAAAATACAGCTTACATACAAATAATATATTCTTATCGCCGACATTTATTAATCCATTTAATGAACCAACAAACATCTTTGCTCGAATACTAAAAAACTAAAAATAATCTTATTAATATTCTTAACTCAACTGATATTAACCTTATGACATTATTATGTTCAAAACAAAAAAATATATACATCAAAATAAAAAATTTTTTATATTTTAATTGTTTCTATAACATTTCACATGTGTCGCTTTTTGTCGAAATGTTTTTCTTGACAAATGAAAAAAATGATAGTAAAATAATTTAAGTATAAAAAGCTTTTTACAAAAGGAGGTAAAAAATTAAATCTATACAAAAATGGATTCCTATAGAAAAAATTTATGAAAAAGGAATCATAAAAATTAATAAAAATAAATATGTAAAAATATTAAAAGTTTATCCAATTAATTATAATTTAAAAACACAGCTTGAAAAAGAAACGATACTTAATGCATATAAAACATTTTTAAAATCTTGTAATTTTGATATACAAATTTTAATTCAAAGTAAAAAAGAAGATTTGAATCAACATATTAAAATCCTAAAAAATAATCAAAACAATAAAAATAAATATTTAAAAGAATATATTTCTTTTATCGAAGAAAAAAATAATGAAAATAAATCAGTATCAAAAAATATTTTTTTGATAATAAAATGTGAAGAAAAAAATAAATCTGAAAATTTTGAAGAAAATATTTTCCAAGAATTAAAAGAAAAATATTTCAAAATAAAAGACAATTTATCAAGATGTGGAAATAATGTTCAGGAATGTTCAAAAGAAGAAAGTATAGAAATATTATTCTCATTTTTTAATGCACAAAAATTTTTAAATATGAAAAAGGAGGTAAAAATATTATAAAAGAAAAAAGAATAAAAAAAGAAAATATTATAGAAGAAGGAAATTTTAAGAATATAGACTATATTTCTCCATCATATTTGAATTTGAATAATCCTAAATATCTGGAAATTGAAGATTATTTGTATACAGGAATTATTATCGTAAATTATGCGAGAGAACATGATGACTTAATTTTGAAAACATTAATTGAAGCAAATATTAATATGAATATATCAATATTTTATGAAAAGGGAAACACACTAAAAACATTAAAGGAATTAACATACAATATTGGAAATATAGGTGTTGAAGTTAGCAAAGCAGGTGAAAATAGACAAGATATTGATATTGCCATGTATACATATAATGATGCAAAATATATTAGAAAAGAAATTCAAATTGAAGGAGAAGAAATATATTTTTTATATATTTATTTAAGTATTTTTTCAAAAGACAAAAAGGAATTAGAATATAATTTGGATAAAATAGAAACAATTTTACAGAGTAAGGGATTACAAACAAGAAGAGCAAATTTTAGACAAGAACAATTATTCTTATCTTGTTTACCATTAGCTGAAAATAGTGAGGACTTAAAAAAAGTTGCAAAAAGAAATATTTTAACAAAAGGTCTTGTATGTACATATCCATTTATTTCATCATCAATATTTGAAGACACAGGCATTTATTTTGGAAATAATATTTATAATAATTCATTAGTGATGATTGATAAATATAATACAAAAAAATATAAAAATGCAAATATGTGTATTTTTGGAACGAGTGGTGCAGGGAAATCTTTTTTCACTAAATTATTGATACTAAGAAATACTTTATTAGATATGGAACAATATGTAATAGATCCAGAAAGAGAATATAATAATCTCGGAGAGAAATTAGGTGGAACAATTATTAAATTGGGACCAACATCAAATAATTATATAAATATTTTTGACATTAGAAAAGAAAGTATAGAAGAAAATGAACATGGATATTTAGCAACAAAAATAGGAAAATTAATTGGATTTTTTAATTTAGTATTTGGAGAAATGAATGAAGAAGAAAAGGGAATAGTAGAAGAAAAAATAATTGAAGTATATAAAAATAAAGGTATTACTTTTAGTGATAAAAGTTTATATAAAAAGAAAAAATTTAAAACAAGTAAAGATATGCCGATTTTAGAAGATTTTTTTAATATATTAAATGATGAAAAAACAAAAAAATTTAAAATAAAATTAATTCCATTTATAAAAGGATCATTAAAATTTTTTAATAATTATACAAATATAAAATTAGATAATAAATTAATAATTGCAGATGTATATGAATTAGGTGAAGAAAACATGAAACATGGGATGTATCTTTTTACAGAGTTATTTTGGGATAAAATAAAAATAAATAGAAGAATAAAGAAAACAATTTATTTAGATGAAATATGGAGATTGATAGGTGTAACATCATCTAAAGATGTTGCAAAATTCATTTATAAAATATTTAAAACAATTAGAAAATATGGTGGAAGTAGTGTTGCTATAACACAAGATATATCGGATTTATTTAGTTTAGAAGATGGAGCATATGGAAAAAGTATTTTAAATAATTCAAGTATAAAAACATTTTTTTCATTAGAAGAGGAAAATATTAATTTATTATCAAAATTTTCAAATATATCAGAAAAAGAAAAAATAGAAATAAAATCATTAAAAAGAGGGGAGTGTTTAATGTTTATTGGAAATGAACATATATTATTAAATATCGAAGCAAGTGAATATGAAAAAAATATAATAGAAAAATAAATATTAAATAGTAAAAAGCTTTTTATATCTAAATTATTAAATAAAAAAATATAATTTATTATTATAAAATAATAAATAAAAAATAATTATATTATTAATATTAGTAATAAAAATTATGTTTAAAATAAATAAATATTATTATTAAAAATATATTAAATAAATAAAAATCAATTATAAATATGGAAAATTATTTACATAGATAAAATGGTGCAGATTAATAAAAATAAATCCGAAAAATAGAACGCAGATAAAAGCCTCAATAAGGAACAATGAATGGAAATAAAAGTAAATACAATGGAAGTATAAAAAATAAAATGTAAGTAGATACTTAGGGACAACTTGAAGATAACTAGAATGTATATTGTATAGTAAAATAAAAATGTTCAAAACAAGTTTTATAAACGAAATGCAAAAGGTGGATATATTTGGTGAAAATAAATGTAAAAAAGTATTAGTAAAGATAAAAAAATAATTGTAAATATAAGTCATAAAACAAATAATAAATTATTAAATAAAAAAATATAATTTACTATTACTAAGTAATAAATAAAAAAATATATATTATTAATATTAGTAATAGAAATCATGTTAGAAATAAATAATTTATTATTTATCTAATATTAATATAAAATGAAAAAATAAGAATAGACATAAAAATTAATAGATAGTTAAATTAGATTAAATATAAAAATTTAATGTTAATGTTATAAAAGAATAAAACAATATATTTAATAGTTATTTTGATATGAACATAAATAAATATTATTATTAAAAATATGTTAAATAAATAAAAATCAATTATAAATATGGAAAATTATTTACATAGATAAAATGGTGCTAATTAATAAAATTGAATTCGAGAAATAAAATGCAAGTAAAAGATACAATAAAAAAACGATAAATGGAAATAAAAGTAAATACAATAGGAATATAAAAAATAAAATATAGGTAGATGCTTAGGGACAACTTGAAGATAATTAGAATGCATATTGTACAGTAAAATAAAAATGTTCAAAATAAATTTTATAAACGAAATGCAAAAAAGTGGATATATTTAGTAAAAATAAATGCAAAAAAATACTGGTAAAATAAAATAATAATTGTAAATATAAATCATGAAAGATATTTAAAATTAAATATCAATATAATACTGAAATAATAAATTTTATATAAATTAAATAATAATAAATTATTAAATAAAAAATTATAATTTATTATTATAAAGTAATAAATAAATATATTATTAATAGATTAGTAAAAAAACATGTTAAAATAAATAAATAATTATTTATTTAATATTTAGATAAAAACGAAAAAATAATAATAGATATAAAAAGAAAAATTAATAGATAGTTAAATTGGATTAAATATAATTATTTAATATATTTTAATCAAATAAAAAAACAATTACAAATATGAAAAATTTTTTTATAGATAGAATGGCGCCAATTAATATAATTAAATCCGAAAGATAGAGTGCAGGTAAAAGATTTAATAAGAAACAATGAACTGGAAATAAAAGTAAATACAATAGAAGTATAAAAAATAAAATATAGGTAGATGCTTAGGGACAACTTGAAGATAATTAGAATGCATATTGTACGGTAAAATAAAAATGTTCAAAATAAATATTATAAACGAAATGAAAAAGGTAGATATATTTGGTAAAAATAAATGCAAAAAATTATTGACAAAGATTAGACATAATTTAAAATAAAAAATATATTCAAAATAAAATAACAAAATAATATATAAACATTTTATTTTAATATAAAGTAAATAATAAGAAATATAATTTATTATTATAAATATTAGAAATAAAAATTATATCAAAAATATATAAATAAATATTAGTAATAAAATATAATACATTTTAATAATAAAGAATTAAAAAAATATAGTATTTATATTATAAATTTATAAAAAATAAATATGTATGATATATAATTATGCAAAATTATAAAAATATTTTTATTTATAAATATTTTATAATGATTAATAAAAATAAATTCAAAAGATAGACAGTACATGAATGATAAAAACAAAAAAATAAATGGAAATAAAAGTAAATATAATAGTTGAGAGAGAAATCAAAAGCAAGTTAAACTTTAGGGACGACTAAAAAAAGATTAGTATATGTAATGTATAAAAAAATAAGAATGATTAAAACAATGATAATAATAGCACTTGAAAAATGGATATAGCTGGTAAATGAAAATTTAAAAAATATTGCTAAAAATAAATAATAATTACAATTATGAATCATAGAAGACCTTAGAGATTAAATAACAAAATAATATTAAATTATTAGAATATGTATAAATAAAAAACAGATAAATTATTTTTATAAAGTAATAAAAAAATAATTGTATTATAAATATTGGTAAAAAATCATATCAAAAATAAATAAATAAATATTTATTTATTTTATTTAAAAAAAAGAATATAACCAAAAAATAATGGAGAATTAAATATAAAAATTAAATGTTAGCAATGTTAATTAATATATTTTAATATAATTAATTATTAACAGCATTTTTTGTTATAAAATATAAACCAAATTTATTTTTACATAAAATAATAAAATCCATAGTATTTAATAAAAATAAATATGAATGTTAAAAAAGATATAAAAGAACTGGAAATAAAAGTAAGTATAATAGCTAAGTAAAAAATAAAAAGTAAATTGAAGCCTAGGGATAACTTGGAAAAAGATAGTATATATAATGCATTAAAAAATAAAATTGGCTAAAGTTACCGTAATAGAAGTATTTGAAAAAATGGATATACCTGGTAAAGTTAAATATGAAAAAGTTTATAAGGACAAAATAGTAATCACCAATATAAATCAAAAAATAAATGTCATTAAGAATTAAATAATAATAAAATAATGAAATATTAAAATTTATAAAAATTAAATAATAATAAATTATTAAATAATAAAAATAATATATAATTTATTATTATAAGGTATAATAAATAAAAAATATTTATAGTATAAATATTAATAATAAAACCATATCAAAAATATAGAAATAAATTTTTATGTAATATTTGTCGTAAATATTCTTATAAAAATAAGATAAATATTTCTTGAAAAATAGATGAATAAAAAATCATACTTTGTATTTAATTAATTAATATAATATTAAAAATAAAATAATCTATTAATTATATAATAAAAAACAATAATCAAAGTCCATGGATAAAAATAGAAAAAAAATTTATAAAACAGAAAAAAGTATAGTATAAAATTATAAAAAAATATGGAAATATATGGGACAAAAAAAAGAAGAGTAATGGAAAAATACAACTAACAACATTAGGGAAATATGGAAATTTTAACTATACATTAGAATTTGGACATAAAAAGACAAACGAAAAAACATATAAATTGTACAAGTTTTTTTACCATAAAAGTGGAAATACTTTATAGTTTATTTAGATTGAATAACACATTTAAAATGGTAATAAATAATAAAGAAAATTCCAACAATACACATGAACTAATGGAAATATAACTGGAAAAATACAATAAAAAAACATAAAAAAAAAATTGAAAAAATATAAAATATAAAATAACAAGATAATATAAAGAATTTAGGGGATAGTTAAATTATATTACCATATTAATTTTATAATTATAATGTTTTACCATAATGTATAAATGTAAAAATAAAAAAAATTAATTTCCAAAATAAAAAAATATATATAAATAATGATTTGCATATATTTAGAAATAAGTATATAACAAAAAAATGGAAAAAAGGTAACATCATATATTTTTTTTTTATAAAAAAGGAAAGTTTAATAGCTACGGATTCCAACAAAAATTTTATGTAACAAAAAAAGTTATTGGAAAAAATTAATTTTTGAAAAGTTCAAGGATTTTTAATAGATATGGAAAAATTTCACAACAATAAAATGGAAAAAATATTTGGAAAAATTAGTGGATAATTTTACATAAGCCTAATATAGACTTTTAAAATGCTATTTAGCAATAACTTACATATGTGGCATATATTTCTTACTTTTAATAAAAAACTTTTTTTATTATGATAATAATCTATTAAAACTAGTTTCCAGGAATTTAAATTATATAAAATTCCAAAAATATGAAATAATATAAAATTAAAAAAATAAAATGTATAAGAAAAAACCAAAAGATATTATTGAAAACATAAAAAATAAATATCAAAAATAATTAAAATAGAAATTTATAAAAAAAATAATTAAAATTAAATTAAAATAATAATTAAAATTAAATTGAAATAATAATAAATAAAATTTAATTTATATTAATTATAAAATTATAAAAAAATATAAATATAAATTATAAGGAGCAAAATTATGAATTTAGAAAATACAATAAATAATGAAATAAAAATAAATAACAACAATTTTTTAAATAATGCATTAGGAAAAACAATTAATGGAGCAGTTGATATTGGATTAAGAGCTATTTTACCAGATTTAATAGAAAATCAAGTAATTGATATAAAAAATGCATTATTGCAAAACGGATTAAAAGAGGGAATAAAAACAGCAGTAGATTCTGCAATTAATTTTGGAAAAAGTATATATGGAATTGTATCAGGAAACTTCGAAAATATGAGCCAGATTAGACTTGCAACTGAAAAGGGTGGAATTATAGATTCACTATCGAGAGTAATAGATAAAGCCTGTAATAAAGCACATATAAATGGACATATAAATGGAACAACAAATTCATTAATAAAAAAAGGAAAAGATGTAATACTAAATAATATATCAAACAATATAAAAAAAGAAATAGATTCACAAACTTTTGAAGTAGAAAAATTAGAAAATTATGTTTCAAAATGGAAAGAAGGTTTCAATAATAAAGATTTTGATGTAATGCAAAAATATTATAAAAAAATTGATTCACAATTAAATAAAACAGTACCATTAGAAAAAATAATAAAAGAGGCAAGAGAACTAGAAAGCATACATAAGTTAATAGAAAACAATGGACATAACTTCAATATTACAGAGCTAGAAAAAGAAACAGCAAAAAATATAAATAATATATAAAAATGAAAGAAAAAAAGGAATAAAATACATAAAAAAAATCATAAAAAAATACTGAAAACCCTTGCAAAATAAGGAATGGTATAATATAATACACATGTAAAAGAAAAAAGAAAGAAGGAGAAAAAACGATGGAAGAAAGACAAGATGGAAACATAATAAAAAGAGACATTGAGCAAGAAATGAGAACAGCTTACATAGATTATGCAATGAGTGTTATAGTATCCAGAGCCTTACCAGATGTAAGAGACGGTTTAAAACCAGTACATAGAAGAATATTATATGCAATGCATGAAGATGGAATAACATCTGATAAACCATACAGAAAATGTGCAAATACAGTAGGGTCCGTATTAGGACGTTACCATCCACATGGTGATGCATCAGTATATGATGCAATGGTAAGAATGGCACAAGATTTCTCAATGAGGTATATGTTAATTGATGGACATGGAAATTTCGGCTCAATAGATGGTGATGGAGCTGCTGCAATGAGGTATACTGAAGCTAGAATGTCAAAAATTGCAGAACAAATGATGGTTGATATAGAAAAAAATACAGTAGATTTTATGCCTAACTATGATGATAGACTACAAGAACCAACTGTATTACCTTCAAAAATACCTACATTATTAGTAAATGGATCATCGGGAATAGCTGTAGGAATGGCAACAAATATACCACCACACAATCTAACAGAAGTAATAAATGGTATTATAAAAATAATTGATGATGATAATGTTACAGATGAAGACTTAATGCAAATAATAAAAGGTCCAGACTTTCCAACAGAAGGAATGATTCTTGGAATAGAGGGAATAAAAGAGGCATATAAAACAGGAAGAGGAAAAATAATAATGAGAGCCGAAGCTGAAATAGAGGAAATGAGTGGAAACAAACAAAGAATTATAGTTTCATCATTACCATATCAGGTAAATAAGGCAAGATTATTGGAAAATATTGCAAAACTATGTAGAGAAAAAAGAATAGAAGGTATATCTGAACTTAGGGACGAATCAGATAGAAATGATAGAGTAAGAATTGTAATTGAATTAAAAAGAGATGCTAATCCACAAGTTGTATTAAATCAACTATATAAAAATACACAAATGCAAGATACATTTGGTGTAATAATGCTTGCACTAGTAGATGGAGAGCCAAAGGTACTTACATTAAGACAATGTTTAGACTATTATATTGACCATAGAAAAACTGTAATATTACGTAGAACTCAATTTGATTTAGACAAAGCATTAGCAAGAGCACACATATTAGAAGGATTAAGAATAGCGATAGACAACATAGATGAAGTTATTGCAATAATAAGAAATTCATATGATGATGCAAAAGAAAGATTAATGGAAAGATTTGGTTTGACAGAAATACAAGCACAAGCAATATTAGATATGAGATTAAAAACATTATCTGGATTACAAAGAGAAAAAATAGAAGAAGAATATAAACAGTTAATGGAATTAATTGAGAGATTAAGAGCAATTCTAAATAGCGAAAAATTAGTATTCGATATAATAAAAGAAGAGCTTATAGAAATAAGAGACAAATATGGAGATGACAGAAAGACAAAAATAGTTGCAGCAGAGGGAGAAATTGATGTCGAAGACCTAATAAAAGAAGAACAAACAGTAATAGCTCTAACACACTTTGGATATATAAAAAGAATGCCAATAGATACATATAGAAGTCAAAAACGTGGAGGAAAAGGAATAACAGGAATAGCAACAAAAGAAGAAGATTTTGTAAAACAAATATTTACAGCTTCTACACATGACACAATACTATTCTTCACAAATAAAGGAAAACTATATAAACTAAGGGGCTATGAAGTTCCAGAAGCTGGTAGAACAGCAAGGGGTACAGCAATTGTAAACTTATTAAGCCTGGATGCAGGAGAAAAGGTATCAGCAGTAATACCAATACAAAACTTTGCAGAAGGAAAATATTTACTTATGGCAACAAAAAATGGGCTAATAAAAAAGACTGCTCTTTCAGAATATAATTCAGCAAGAAAAACAGGACTTCAAGGAATAACATTAAAAGAAAATGATGAGTTAATAGGAGTAAGACTAACAGATGGACAAGATAATGTAATACTTGTTACAAAAAATGGTATGTGTATAACATTTGAAGAAAAAGAAGTTAGACCAATAGGTAGAGTATCTCAAGGTGTTATAGGAATAAAAGTTGATGATGATGATGAAGTTATTGGAATGGAATCAATAATATCTGGTGGAAAAGCTACACTTTTAGCAATTACTGAAAATGGATTTGGAAAAAGAACAGAATTGGATGAATACAGAGTACAGCTTAGAGGTGGAAAAGGAGTTATAACATACAAAATAACATCAAAAACAGGTAAATTAGTTGGGGTAAGAATAGCAACTGACGATGAAGATGTTATGCTTATAACAGACAAAGGAACAATAATAAGACTAAAAGTAAAAGATATAAGTGTACTAGGAAGGTCTACACAAGGAGTAACATTAATGAGGACAACAGATGGAGGAAAAGTAGTAAGTATAGAAACAATAGAACCAGACATTGAAAAAGAAAATGAAGAATAAAAAATAGCAGTAGTTATAATAAATGACTACTGCTA
The DNA here is from genome assembly GCA_934162535.1 of uncultured Clostridia bacterium. GTDB lineage: Bacteria > Bacillota > Clostridia > TANB77 > CAG-508 > CAG-269. The sequence continues at coordinate 85,202 of CAKPJC010000003.1, forward strand.
TTTTTGAAGGGATTAATAAAAAAATTAATTCCTTTCAGTTTATAAAAATATATAATAATCTATGTTTTTCTTTTAAATCTAATATCATCACCAAAAAAATAATAAACATCATAAAATCCTGCTATTCGTGAACCAATACGTTCTTCATAAATTTTAAATATATTATTTATTCCTAAATTGGTAGAAATAATAGTTTTAGTCACTCTATTATTCAAATTAAGTAATCTTGTATTTAAAATTGTAAACAATTCACTCAATTTCATACTATTAATACATTCTGTACCAAGATCATCTATAATAAGTAAGTCAGACTCAAGAATATTTTTATAAAAATCTGAATCATTTGAATATTTATATTTGTTTAACTTATAATCAATAACAGATTCTAACAAAACTGGAGCAGTTTGATAAAGTACATTTTTACCTTTTTTTATCATCTCATTTGCAATACAATTAGAAACGAAAGTCTTTCCTAATCCAGTATTACCAGTAAATAATAAATTTTTATAATCAGGATTATCGAAATTGTCGACAAATTCTAAACATTTTTTCTTTATACCGATAATATTATCTCTTGGAGATATATTAATTTTATATTTCTCATAATTAACCTCATCTGAAAAAAGATTAGGGTTAAAAGAATCAAAGTTTTCTTTATCAAGGTTTGATATATTTGACTTATTATAAGAAATATTTAACAGTTTTTGCTTCAAACAAGGGCATAAAGCAGATTCTTTTCCTTCAAAACGAATGTAGCCAGTATCATTACATTTTTTGCATGAATATTGTGGTTCCAAATAGTCCTCTGGTAAATTATTCTTTGTAAAAATATCTTTCTTCTGCTTTTTTAAGTTCTCTACCTTATTATTTAAGTCTTCTAAAGAAGCAGAAGAGCCATTTAAGATGTTTTTGGCAGTTGTAATGGCAAATGTATTTAGTTCAGTTTCTATTTCACTTAAAACCGGAATTTTATTGTATAAAATTTTTTTTCTTTCATCAGCATCAAGCTCAGCTTGAGTTCTTTTATGTTCATAATCTGATAATAATTCGTTTAATATATTTCTAGACATCAGTTACTCCTTTTTTACTTGAATTATCTGTAAACTCAGTAGAATTTATATTGGGATTAGCATATAAAAATGCTAAATTATCATATTGCCTTTGCTCAAAAGAAGCTTTTGCAACTTGTTTTTCTAATTTTTTTGTATCTTTTTTCTGCTTGTTTCGCTGTTCAATAAAAGCAAGAATTTCATCTGGAGTTTTAAAACCTCTATCATGCCAGTCAGAAATAATACTGTTGAAATATTCAAATGTTGGATTTGCCTTAAATATAGTTCTTTTCAAGGCTATTTCAATAATATTTAGATCATAACCATAATCAACAACCCATCTTTCTATATAAGCCTCTTCATATTGTGTAAGTGATTGTTTACCTAGTTTTTTCATAATAGTTCTTTTTATTTTTAAAAGTTTCTCTTGATTTTGATCATATATTTCTAAATCGTTCCATGTTTTAACATTATTAGAAGCCCATGCTTCTGCCACTTTTTGAACATAATTTTTATGAAGTGCAGAACGATTAAAAGAATAATCAAACAAGGCTATCATGACCTGTTCATCAAATTGGTATTTACTAAACCATAAATCAATATCATTATACCAAGAAGGTCCCATAATACCTTGAAAATACGCATTATTAATATGATCAATAACTTTTGCTCTAGCCTTATTTTTAGCAACTTCGGCGACTTTTTCTGGAGAAGCAGTTAAATTTGGCTTATAAAGTTTATTAAGAGTGACTTCTTGCAGATTGGAAATAATATAACCATTTGTTTTTTTCAGTATAAGGGAATTATTTTCCAAATAAGAAATGGCATCATTTATATCCTTCAATGAAATGGCAATTTTCTTTGTTAAATCATTTAATTTAATATCTCTATTATATTTTGATAAAAATACCATATATAAATAAACTTTTACACAATTCACTGGCATCTGTGGCAAGTATTCTGCAAAAAAAATGTCGGGAATCATTGTCTCAGAAAATAATAATGGTAATTCAGATTGTTCTAGTTTCATTTTAAATCCTCCATAAGCTTTTTGTAAGATTATATACATTTTAGTCGATAAAATCAAGTTCAAAATAAAAAGAATTACAAAGGAAAAATTAGATAAAAATAGGTAAATTATTAATAATTTTGTTTTTTTGAAAACTAGAATTTTTTAAATAAATAAACTTTTGACCTTAAAAAATACTTTATGACATATTCTAAAACATAAATAAAGGGTTCTCCATTAAGTCCAATAATACTAACCAAAGTAATAGGAAAAACAAGTGAGATGAAAATAAAAATTTTAATATTCCAATTGTCAATAAGTAAATGCAATATTGAAAAAATTAATATTCCCCATACAATATTTACAATTAAAGTAGAATATGGAATAAATCCAAAAGCTTTAGTTTTAAAATTATAATTTTGTGGAATTATAAACTTCATAAAACCTCCTTTTTATTATTTTTTGAAAAAGTTATTCACATTTTGAGTAAAAGTTGTGGAAACTCCACCTATGAAATCTCTTACAAATGAATTTGCTTTTATAAGAGAATAAATTGCACCTATATAAATAAATTTTATAATCAAATTATCAGAGGAATAATCCATGGAAAATAAAATCAGTAGCACAATTGAAACAATAATTTGTATAAATAGAAGTGAAAACATATTTCTTGACCAAGCTTTAAAAAACCATGAAGTATTTTGTAAAATTAATGATAAGAATGCAAAAGGTGTAAGAAGTATAAAAATTTTTATCATAATATATCTAAATGAATATGTAAAAACAAGATTTAATAAAGACATGGTAAGTGTGGCTTTTATAATACCATCAAGTGAAAAAATGTTAAGTGAACTTGTTTTTACAGACATAAAAGAATTAACATCTTTTATTAATTCTGCAAAACAAATATTTTTATTAAACAAATCTTCACCAATACCTCGAATAGCAAGAGATACAAAAGAGGTCAAATTTAATATTTGTCCAATAATGAAATATGAACTATTAATACAGATACAAAAAATAATACACTTTATAAAAAACTGATGTGGAGTTTCAATTTGAGTACATGTGAAATATGCAAATAGAAGCCTTATAGCATAGTATAAAATAATACCAAAAAGAAGAGAGTTAGCAATAACGAGCAAACCATTAGAAGCTGATGTGCCAAGAAGCTTGTCAAAATAAGAATCAGTAATAATATCTGAATTAATAAAAGTAATGTCATCAAGTATGGAATAAAGGCTTTCATCAATAGAAGAGAAAAGGCCTTCAAGAATGGCATTAATTGTAGAAATAATAATAGAAGTGATATTTGAATTATTTTCCATTTAACCTCCTATGCGATCAAAGATTGTATTGTGGATAAGATAAGATCAATAGCCAATATAAAAGCATAAGAAAATAAAGAGCCATTAATAAGTTTTTTTCCTGTTCTTATTTTTTCCTCATCTCCAAAGCTAAATTTTCTCATTAGAGCACCTGTACATACTGCAACAGCAGCAGCGGGGGTAGAAATTTTAATTATCCAGCTTTCTATATCTTGAAAGGCATTGTTTAACTTATTAACTAATTTTGGTGTTGCACCAAAAGATATGGTTGAAAATGTAATGATAAATATAATTATCAAAACAAATGTATATAATATTTTTTTCATAAAACCTCCTAATATAATAATGTTAAGTCAAAGACTCAAGTTGAGCACAAACAAATGGAACTACGTTTTTTTTGTTTATAATAAGAAATTTCTACTTTCCTATTATTTATATAAAATTTACAATATTTTTATTTTTCAAAATAAGGAATCATTTTTAATTTTAATGGTTTAAGGATTTTAGATCCATTAGAGAGAAAAGCCAAAGCTGAAAAAGTTTCTAAATTCTGAGTAAAAAAATTTGTATCATAAACAAAATCTTTTTGAGAATATGTGTTAAAGCTCTCTGTTATATTTGAATATCTGGAATTTAAAGATTTTGTTATATAATTAAATTTTGTTTCCTTTGCACCCTCAGAATAACTTGTAGAAGTAAGAGTTTTAAATTCTTTCCCCAATTGTTTTTGAGCTTCTTCAATAGTAAAAGTATCATCTGTACGAAACCAAATTTTATTTATTAAATTTTGTATAATAACTTTTACTGTAGTTTCATCTTTTAGTGTATTTTTTAATGAGGAATAACTTTGAGTACAGACTATATTAATGCATTTTGCTTCTCTACTAAGAGAAAAGAAATCAGCATCAGTTTTTGTAACATATTCTGCATATTCATCGCAAATAAAGACAGAAGGCTTGACTCTATTATGTGATAAATTATACATTACCTCAGATTGAAAATCTAATTTTAAATATGCAGATATTAACTTTGAAAGATTTTTATATTCAGCAATATTCATATTCAAAACAACAATTTTACCTTTTGATAATGCAAAATTAAAACCTTTAAAATTAAGCTTTTCTTTAGGAGGACAAAAAGCCTTAGAAACACGATAATCAGAAACAAAGATATTTGTGATTCTTGTTATTTCAGATTTTAAAATAGCCAAAGTACGATTATCAAGAGAATAAAATTCTTTTTCAAAAAATGTTATTGAAGAATTCAAATCATAAATTTCTTGATAAGAAAATTTTGAATTGTAAAACATATTTCTTAAGATAGCCACCTTAGATTTGTAGTAATCAGGTTCAGTAACTAATTTGTGAATCTCCATAAAAGTTACATATCCATCATTATATAATCTACAAAGTTTTATACACTCAGCCAAAATTTGTTCGGCTTTATCCAGCCAATATGATTCTGAATTGTTTTCAGAAAAAAGAAGAAGTATAGTTTTTAATCTATTGGCAAGAACAATAGGGGAAAGATTAGGTTTATGCAAGGGGTTATAAACAGTTGGGGAATTTAATCCAATTTCAATAATATCTTTACTTAAATGATACTTGTAAGCGATTTGCTTTATATGCTTGAAATAATTTCCTTTCACATCTAGTACTAGAATTCCGAACTTATTATTATTGTTAATACTATTATATTTTAATATCTGCTCAGTAAATGGATACATTGCAGAACTGGTTTTTCCTGTTCCAATAGTGCCAGTTATAAGAAAATTTTGGAATAAGCCTGATTCGGGAATATAAATGTTTCTTTTTGAATCTGCGTCATAACCAATTAACAATGAAATTAATTTGTTATTATATTTTACCAAAGAATCCGATTTAATTAGAGTACGGTACTTAAATTTTATATAGAACATGAGTAATTTTAAAGAAAGAACAATAATGGTAAAAATATAACAAAAGACAAAAGATAATTTTATAAAATTCCAAAGATTTGAATTATAGCAAATGTCAATGGGGTGTATACCATATGGCACAACAACTTCGGTTAAAACAAAAATTGGTCTGAATATAATATAAGATAATATAAAAAGAAATAACTGGTAAATAATAAAAAATAATCCTAATTTAATCATAATCCTCCTTTTTTTGAGCTAACTCTTTTTTTAATTGTAATTTGGAACCTTGTAAGTTGTGAAATACATAAATATCAAAAAATGCGTAAATTGAATATAATGTAAAAAAAACACAAATAATATAATAGATAAAAAATATATTGACTAAACGTATTATGTTAATCACCACCTTGCTCGTATATAATACAACATTTTTTTCGATTTGTCTATACTTTTTTGAAAAAATGTGATAAAATTATAAATGTAAAGAAAATTAAGGAGGAAATCATGAAATTTAATAAAGACACAAAAATTGGAGAAATCATAGAAGTTGCTCCAGAAAAAGTTGAGATACTACTTGAAAGTGGAATGCATTGCATTGGATGTCCAGCATCACAAATGGAAACATTAGAAGAAGCTTGTGAAGTACATGGAATAGATGTAAATGAAGTATTAGAAAAGTTAAATGCATAAAAAATTCGACAAAAAACAAAAAAATTAAAAAAAATTTTAAAAAATTTTGAAAAATGTATTGACAATATGCATAAAATAGTGTAATATTAAAAGGCGTTGTTTGATACATGCATACGGGCTATTAGCTCAGGTGGTAGAGCACTTGACTTTTAATCAAGTTGTCCCGCGTTCGAGTCGCGGATAGCTCACCAAATAAAGAATTCTAATTTTCAAAAAAATTAGAATTCTCTATATTATGGCCCCGTGGTCAAGAGGTTAAGACACCGCCCTTTCACGGCGGAGTCATGGGTTCGATTCCCGTCGGGGTCACCAACGCCACTTTAGCTCAGCTGGCCAGAGCACCGCACTTGTAATGCGGGGGTCCCCAGTTCGAATCTGGGAAGTGGCTCCATATAAAGGTCAATAGTTTTGAGATAACTCTTAATTATTGGCTTTTTTATTATTTTAATGGAAAAATTAATTAATATGGAGGAAAAATGGAAAAAATAGTATTAATAACAGGAGCATCAAGGGGAATAGGAAGACAAATAGCTATAGATATAGCAAAAAAAGGAAATAAAGTTATAGCAAACTATAATAAATCAAAGGAACAGGCAGAAAGTCTACAAAAAGAAAATAACAATATAGAAACATATCAGGCAGATATTTCAAAAAGAAAAAATGTACAAGAAATGATAGAATATACAATAAAAAAATATGGTAGAATAGATGTATTAATAAATAATGCAGGAGTATCTGAAACAAAGTTATTTACAGATGTTACAGACAATGATTGGGAAAGAATGATAAATAACAATTTATATTCTGCATTTTGTGTAACACAAGAAGTTGCAAAAAATATGATACATCAAAAAGATGGATGTATTATAAATATATCATCAATATGGGGAATGGTTGGAGCATCATGTGAATCAATATATTCAATAACAAAAGCGGGAATTGATGCAATGACAAAATCTTTAGCAAAGGAATTAGGACCATCTAACATAAGAGTAAACTCAATTGCACCGGGGTTTATTAATACAGATATGAATAGGAAATATAATGAAAAAGAGATAGAAAGCATAAAAGAAGAAATACCACTTGAGAAAATAGGAAAAACAGTGGACATATCTAAATGTGTAAATTGGATAATAGATGATGAATACACAACAGGTCAAATTATTTCAATAAATGGTGGATGGGTAATAACATAAAAAACATGGATATTTCTATCCATGTTTTATTCTTCATTTGTTGCTTTTCTTTTATAATTTCCAGAGATTAGCTTAGGTAAATATGTAATTATTTTATATACAGCTAATCTTATTTTTTTACTCCATATATAACTTTTTCTTAATTTTCTTGCTGTACCCAAAGAAACAGGCTCATCCTCTAATACGATTAAATCTGTTTGTTTCTTTTCAATAGGGAATACATAGTTATTTCCATAATTATTATCCCAAGCACCATTTTCATTGCAAAAACAGAAATTTAATGTTTCTGCTGAATTGATTTCTATTTCAGTTTGAAAACCAAGTTCAGTTTTTTCCATATTAACATCATGTAAATCTTCCCAATTATGACCAAAGCCATAATGAATCATTACACTATTTGATGCATTTTGAAAAAACTCTCCTGTATAAGAAATTTTAACTTTACTATTTTCAGTTAATTTGTCTGTGTTAAAAAAAATATTCTTTGTTAATTCCATATTTGAATTCTCCCTCATCTTTTGTTACGAATATTATAATATTAAATTTTACAATATTCAAGTATTTTTTTAAAAAAATTGTAAAAATTTTTAAAAAATTATAAAGTAATAAAATTATAACATAAACATATAAATAAATAAAAGGACTTTTGCTAAAAAAATTGTCAAAAAAAGAAATTTATGATAATATATAAATTAGGTAAAAGGAGAATGATATGGAAGAAAAAAAGAAGGATAATGAATTTAAAAAAGAAAATGTTGCCTTACTTGATAAAGAAGTAAATGAAAATATTGAACAAAAAGAAAAAAAGCCAGAAGAAACAAAAGAAAAAAAAGAAAGTAAAGATGAAGTAAAAGAAAAACCAAAAACAGAAGAGAAAGAAGAAGAGAAAAAAGATGACATTAAAATAAAAACATTAGAAGATGCAAAACAAGAAGAAAAAAGCATGAAGGTAATAAAAGACCATACTAAAACAAACATAATACTAATAACAACAGGAATTATAGTTGTCATTGTAGCAATTTTATCAACAATATTTGCAGTAATAAATTTAGGCAATGAAAAAATAATGAAAGGTGTATATATTAAGGGACTTGATGTATCAGATATGACAAAACAAGAAGCAAAAGAAGCACTAGAAACAAAATACTTGTCAAAAGAAGAGAGTCAAATATACTTGAACTATGGAGAATTTGAAACAGCAATAACATATAAAGCACTAGAAGTGAGTTATCAAATTGACCAAGCAATTACAGATGCTTTATCAATAGGAAGAAGTGGAAATATATTTAAAGATAACATTGAAATATTAAACACATGGAGAAAAAGTAAAGATATATCGTTAGAAGTAAAAATTGATGAAGACATGGTTAGGCAAATATCACAGAATATAGATAATAGCATAGAAGGAGCAGTTGTACAGCCAAGTTACTACATAGAAGGCAAGAAACTTATAATAACAGCTGGAAAAGAAGGAGCGAAAGTTGAAGAAGATAAACTAATTGAATTAATTTATAAATTGCTAAATGAAGAAAAAGAAGAGCAACAAAAAATAGAAATACCAGTATTAACGGCACAACCTGGAGCAATAGATGTTGATAAAATACATCAGGAAGTTTATAAACAAGTACAAGATGCGTATTATACAAAAGATCCATTCACAATATATCCAGAAGTTGAAGGAGTAGACTTTGATGTAGAAAGTGCAAAAGCGATGTTAGCAGAAGCAAAAGACGAATATGTTGTTGAATTAACAATAACAAAGCCATCAAAAACAGTTAGAGACATAGGCACAGAGGCGTTCCCAGACAGACTTGGAACATGCTCAACAAAATATTCAGCAAATGCAAACAGAACAACGAATTTAAAATTAGCAGCAAATAAAATAAATGGTATAGTATTAATGCCAGGAGAGGAATTTTCATATAATAAGACATTAGGAGAAAGAACAATACAAGCAGGTTACAAAGAAGCGGCAACATTTTCAAATGGAGAAGTAGTAAATGGACTTGGTGGAGGAATTTGCCAAATATCATCTACATTATATGATGCAGTTGTATTTGCAAATTTAGATGTAACAGTGAGAAGAAATCACCAATTTGTAACATCATACTTACCAGCAGGAAAAGATGCCACAGTTGTATGGGGTTCACAAGACTTCAAATTTAAAAATACAAGAAAATATCCAATTAGAATAGAAGCAACAGTTGGTGGTGGTTATGCGACAATTAATATTTGGGGAATAAGAGAAGATGTTGAGTATGATATATCAATAGAAACAAGAAAAATAGCAACAATTCAATATACAACACAATATATACAAGATCCAAGTTTACCAGTAGGAAAAGAAGTTGTAAAACAAGCAGGAAGTAATGGAAGAAAAGTAGAAGCATATAAGGTAATGAAAAGAAATGGTCAGGTTGTTTCATCAACACTATTATCAAGAGATACATATAATGCAATGAAAAGAATAGTAAGAGTTGGAACAGGTGGACAATAAAATTTTCCAAAATTATTGACAACTCCAATGAATAAATATATAATTTGAATGAAGAAAAACATTCAAAGGAGAAATAAAAAATGAAAAAGACAGCAAACCGTTGGGAGAGTAACACACACACACGCACACACACAAGTACTTTTAGAAAATAAAGAAAAAAATAATTTAATAGATAAAATAAAAGATAGTGATAAAAGCAAAAAATGCTTAATTTGTCGCTGTCTTTTTTGCATCTAAAAAAGGAGGAAAATTGAATATGAAAAAACCAAAAAACAAAAAGATAAATAGGAAAATAATAACAATTACATCAATAGTATTAGTGGCTATAATTATAGTAACAACAATGATTTGCTTAGTAACAAAAAAGGATAAGAATGAAGAAGTAGAAAATACAGGGAGAATACAAAAACAAGCAATGAACCCAAATAATTACACCATGGTAAAAAGCAAAGACGGAATAGATGTACCAGTGCCAAAAGGATATACAGCATCATCAGTAGAAAGCGAGTCATATGTAAATGGAACATTTGAAACATTGTACCTAAATAAAAATTTAACATACACATTTACATCAGAAGGAACATATCCTTGGTCAAAAAATAGTAAAGGAATATGGACAAGTGGTAATTATAACATAGATAGTTCAACAAGTGAGATGACATCAGAAGAGTTTACAGTAAGTGAAGATGGAGGAATATTACAATTAAATTGGACAGTGTCATGTGAATTTTTTAATGATTACCTATATGGAGAAATAATAAACACAACAACAAATAGTACAGAAAAAACAACAATAAAATTAAATGGAACATATTATGGAACATCAGAATCAAGTATAACATACATGAACACAAAAGTAGAGTTAAACCAAGGAACATATAAACTAAAGATAATATATAACAAAAATGCTTCAACGAATAGTGGATTAGATAAAGGATATGTAAAAGAAGTAAAAATATATGACAGAAAAAACAATGGAAATACAGATACAATACAAAACCATAAGTATGGAGGATTTGTAATATATGAAGGAACAGAAGAGGTAACAGATAGTAACCAATGGACAGCCCAATGTGAAAGAAATCAATGGGTATGGATACCAATAGAAGATGTAAGTGA
>CAKPJC010000004.1 GCA_934162535.1 uncultured Clostridia bacterium
GTTGTTTTTTCGATTAAATTGTTATAACTTTATACTAATTCTTATGTAATATTTCATTAATATTTTTGTCTGTTGTTCGGTCTTTAATTATATTAACACGCATGTCGATTTTTGTCAATGCTTTTTTGAGAAATTTTTTTAATTTTTTTATACAATTTTTCTGTAGCTTTTAAAAGCAATTTAATAAGTTAATATAATCAACATATTATTAGTAATAAAAAACTATAAAGACCTAAAGTAATACTATTACTTTAGGTCTTTATTTTAAAACAGTTACTTTATAGCACAATCTGCAACTACATATAATATTGCTATTATTGCAATTATAACCACTGTAACTATTATCTTTTTCTTTCTGCTACTTTTACTTACTTTATAATATGTTATTAATCCTATTAATACTACTATAGGTATTGCAATAAATCTTACTATATTATACTTCCCTGTTACAGGTCCAACACTTGGTATTCCATATAAAGTCTCTGTTTGTCGTGCATCATATCCGTTTTGAAGTTCTTTAATTACATCGTCTGGAGTTCTATTTGCAGCAAATATTCTACCAGGTAGCGCCATTATAGTTACTCCTATTGCAATCAAACTTGTTTTTATCTTCTCTAATAATCTTATCATTATTATCCCCCTACATTTTATTAATCATTTTATATGTACATTTATTTTGCATGTTATTATTAAAATTCCATGTATGAAATGCCCCGCCTAAACAATATTCCCAATACTTGCATTTATTACATTCATCACATTTAGTTCTATCTTTTTTGCGAAATTCTTTGTACTTATTGTTCCATACATTTTTAAAATTGTCTTTTCTAATATTTCCCTGTATGAATCTTGACTTTCTTGGTACATTAGGGCAAACAAATAAATCTCCATTATATAAAATGCTAGCAACATTTATTCCAGTTCTACAATAAAAATAATTTCTTCTTACTTCTTTTTCATATTCAAGTCCTAAAAAACCTGGGCAACCATATTCAAGAACTAATCTTTTGTCTTTTTTCTTAGATTTTATGAAATCAAGCAATTTTCTAATTTCTTTTCCATCAAGTAATAATTCATTATTCTCATTTGCTCTTCCTATCGGATCCATCGATGCTAATCTCCATGAGTCTAAGTTTAGTCCAAGCATTACATTGTATAATTCTTCTAGTTGATTTATATTGTCTTTATGAAAAACTGTTGTTACTTGAATGTGTTTTGCATATCCTGCTTGTCTTAACTTTTGTATATTTTTTATGATTATTTCATATGCCCCTGGAACTCCTCTAAATGTATCATGTGTTTCTTGTAACCCATCAATACTTATTGAAATGGTTTCCATATTGGCTTTTCTTAGTTTTTCAATATTTTCATCATTTAGCAATATTCCATTTGTGGTCATTCCCCAATGAAAACCTAATTCATTTGTCGCATATTCCATTACATCAAATAAGTCTTTTCTTACTAGTGGCTCTCCTCCTGTAACATTTATTAAAATTTTTGTTGCATCCATATCATTTGCTATTTGTTTAAATGCTGATTTGATTTCTTCTGTTGTTAGTTCACCATCATATTTCTTCTTTTCTGCACTGCTTCCACAATGTTTGCACTTTGCATTACATGTTAAAGTACATTCCCAAAATAAATCTACTAATGTATGTTTTTCTCTTTCTTGTTCTATATACTTTTGTCTTAGTGTAAGTTCTCCTAACTTATATAATTTTTTTAGCATCTTTATTTCTCCATTTTCGTTTATTTTATCATTATTCTACATACTATAATTTTTATTTTCTTATTTATACACTATGCTTTTATTTTTGTCTCTTTTGCTGGTTTATTCCATGAAATATAATCACATGATTTAGGATTATTTTCGCAAATATAATATTTCCTTTTATTTTTTGCTTTTCTAACTTGCACAACTCCGCCACATTTAGGACATGGAGTATCTATTGTTTCAACTATAGCTTTTGTATTTTTGCATTCCGGATACCCTGGGCATGCTAAGAACTTACCAAACCTACCATATTTATATACCATCATTCTTCCACACTTGTCGCATTTTACGTCTGAAACCTCCTCTTCAAGTTTAACATGTTCTAGTTCTTTTTCAACTTTTTCAAGATTTTGTTCAAATGGTGTATAGAATTCTCTTATAAGGTCTCTCCAATTCTCTTTACCTTCTGCAATATTATCAAATTGATTTTCAATATTTGCTGTAAATTCTACATTTATAATATCTGTGAAATTCTCTGTTAATAATTTGTTTACGACTTTTCCAAGTTCTGTTGGTATTAGCTGTTTTTGTTCTTTTTCTATATATCTTCTTTCTATTATAGTAGTAATTGTTGGAGAATAAGTACTTGGTCTGCCTATTCCCTTTTCTTCTAACGCTTTTACAAGACTTGCCTCTGTATACCTTGCTGGTGGCTCTGTAAAACTTTGTTTTGGCTCTATGTTTTGTTTTTTTACTTCTTGATTTAATTCAAGTTCTGGTATTATTTCATTTTCTTCCACCACTTTCTCATCTGTGCCTTCTACATATAATATCATAAAGCCTTTAAATTTTAAGTTTTGTCCACTTGCTTTGAATGTATATTTATTTGCCTCTATTGTAACTGACATTGTGTCATATACAGCTGGTGACATTTGACTTGCCATAAATCTATTATATATTAGTTTATATAGTTTGTATTGGTCTTTTGTTAATGAATCTTTTATCTCATCTGGTTTTAAATCTGCATATGTTGGTCTTATGCCTTCATGCGCATCTTGTGCTTCCTTATTTGTTTTATAATATCTATTTTCATAATAATTTTCCCCATATTCTTCTAGTATATATTTTTTTGCCATTGCTCTTGCTTCTTCGGATATTCTCGTTGAGTCTGTTCTCATATAAGTTATTAGTCCAACTGTTCCTTTTTCAGGAATTTTTATTCCTTCATATAAAACTTGTGCAATTGACATTGTTTTCTTTAATGTAAATCCTAATTTTCTTGATGCCTCTTGTTGCATTGTACTTGTTGTAAATGGTGGGGCAGGTGTTCTTTTTTTCTCACCCTTTTTTATTTCGTCTACGATATATTTCGCATTTTCAATATTTTTAAGTATTTCGTTAACTTCTTCTTTACTATGAATTTCTATTTTTTTCTTGTCTTTTCCATATAGTTTTGCTCCAAATACTTTTTTGCTTTTTTCATCTAATAGTTTGACATATATATTCCAATACTCTTGTGGTATAAATTTTTCTATTTCTTCTTCTCTGTCAACAATTAGCTTTACAGCTACTGATTGCACTCTACCCGCTGATAAACCTCTTCTGACCTTCTTCCATAAAACTGGACTTATTTTATATCCTACTATTCTGTCTAATACTCTTCTTGCTTGTTGTGCATCTACTAAATTTATGTCTATGTCTCTAGTCTCTTTTATCGCTTTTTGTACTGCTGTTTTTGTTATTTCATTAAATGTCACTCTTGTTATTTTACTATCATCAACATCAAGCATTTTTGATAAATGCCACGCTATCGCTTCTCCCTCACGGTCAGGGTCAGTTGCAAGATATACTTTTTTCGCTGATTTCGCATCTTTTTTTAATGATTTTATTAAATCTCCCTTGCCTCTGATGTTTATATATTGTGGTTCAAAGTTATGTTCTATATCTATTCCTAATTTTGACTTAGGTAAGTCTCTAATATGTCCCATTGATGCAACTACTTTGGTACTCCCACCTAAAAATTTTTTTATTGTATTTGCTTTTGCTGGTGATTCAACAATTATTAATTTATCTGCCATTTTTTCTCCCTTCTTGCTGATATTTACTTTATGTATTGTAGCTTATTTTTTTATTTTTGGCAAGTCCCTGCATCTTTTTTATTTCTACAATTACATCTTTTAATCCAACTGGAGTAACCTCATTTTGTTTTATAATACTCAATATATTATTTATTTCTGGTTCATTGTTTGTTATTTGAGTTATTTCTTCATGCTCCACTCCTATTTTATCTCTATATTCTGTTTTTATTACCTTTACTCCATACATTAGTTCATTTGTTACTTTGTAATATTCTATTTTTATTGGATAATCTATTCCTACCTCTCTTAGTTTATCACGATTTATAAAAATACTTCCAAAAAAGTTATTCAATACTTTTTTACCTCCCTTTTCTTCTTTTGTCCTTACTATAATACTTAATTATGAAAAAGGCAAGTCTTTTTAGTCGTGTTTAAGCTTTATTTTATTTTTTGCTCGACACCATTCAACAAAGTATTTCAACATGCCATGTTATAATGTATTTATATACATAAGAGTTCGGAATTCTTGTTTTTTCTCTGACATTAATACTCTCTATTTTTTCTGGCTATTAATGTCCTTAAAAGAGCACATCATTGAGATGTGCTTTTTATTTGAAAGTGTATAAATTTTTCTTTCATTTTTTTTTGCCAATTATTTTTTGCCTAACATATTCATAAAGTATTACTCCTGTTGCAACAGAAGCATTTAAACTTTCTGTTTTTCCAAGCATAGGAATCTTAAGTTTTTCATCAGCCATTTCTTGTATTTCTTTTGAAACACCATTTGCTTCATTCCCAATAACTATTATTTTTTTGCTGAAATCTATATCATATAAACTATTTTCTGTTTGTAATGATGTTACTACTAGTTTAAAATGATGTTTTCGTATTGTTTTTATTGTATCTATTAAATTTTCAGATTTTATTATATTTATTCTAAATATCGCACCCATTGTTGAGCGCACAACTTTTGGGTTATAGCAGTCTGCTGTTCCTGATGATACTATCACTTGCTTTAATCCAATACTATCTAGTGTCCTTAATATTGTTCCTAGGTTGCCCGGATCTTGTACATCATCTAACATTACTATTATATCTTGCGTAAAATCTATATCTTTTTCGTTTGTTTCTTTTTGTACAATAGCCATTATTCCTTGAGGATTAGTCACTTGCGTTATTAAGTTGAATATTTTTTCTGTTACATATATACATTCATATTTTGCAATTTCAAATCTTATATTTGTTGGTATTTCATATGTGTTTGTTGTGTTTTCACATATTATTATTTTTTTGATTTTGGCGTTTTCTCGAACAGCTTCTTCTATTAATTTCACACCTTCTACGATATATTCATTGTTCTCATCTCTATATTTTTTATCTTTCAATTTTCTAAGGTGTTTAATTAATTCATTGTCTTTGCTTGAAATAATTTGCATTAAGTTAATCCTCCTTTTTTAAATATTTCAGAAAGTCTTTTGTTTCTTTTATTATTTCTCTTTCAGACATTTTTATTAGTTTTAACATTATTTGTGGTTTTATTCCTTGTGTGAAACTTAATCTGTTTTTATAGTCTTGTATAATTTTCAATATATCTATATTTGGATTAGGATTGTCAAACGTGAACACTATTCCATCTCTTCTACTTTGTACTCTCGATATTTCCAATTTTTTGCACAGCATTTTTATCCTTGATATATTAATTAGATTCTCTATTTGATTTGGTATGTTTCCAAATCTGTCTATCATTTCATCTATAACATTTTGTATATCCTCTTCATTTTTGCACAATGCTATATCTTGATATATTTCTATTTTTTGTGCTGAATCTGGTATGTATTCATCTGGTATATAACATGTTACATTTAAGTCTATTTGTACATCTATTTCTTTTTCTGTTTTTATTCCCTGCATCTCTTTTACAACTTCATCAAGAAGTGTGCAATATGTATCATATCCAACTTGTTCTAAGTGTCCATGTTGTATCTCTCCAAGTAGACTTCCAGCACCCCTTATTTCAAGATCTCTCATTGCTATTTTAAATCCTGATCCGAATTCAGTAAATTCTTTTATAGCTTTTAGTCTCTTGTCTGCAACTTCAGATAATAGCTTGTCTCTTTTATATGTTATATACGCATATCCTTGTCTGTCTGCTCTACCCACTCTACCTCTTATTTGATATAGTTGTGCTAATCCCATTCTGTCTGAGTTTTCTACAATTATTGTATTTGCATTTGGAATGTCTATACCTGATTCTAATATTGTTGTACATACTAATACATTTGCCTTTTTTTCAATGAAGTTCGTCATTATGTCTTCTATTTGACTTCCTGTCATTCTTCCATGTGCATATACTACATTTGCTTCTGGAACTAGTTTTGATATTTCATCAGCTTTTTGTAATATTTTTTCAACATTGTTGAATAAATAGAATACTTGGCCATCCCTTTCTAGCTCTTTTGTTATTGCTTCTTTTATAACTTCTTGGTCATATTCTAACACATATGTCTGTACTGGCTTTCTATTATATGGTGGTTCATTTATTATTGACATATCTCTTATTCCAACAACCGACATATGTAGTGTCCTAGGTATTGGTGTTGCAGTCATTGTTAGTACATCAACATTATTTTTATATTGTTTTATTTTTTCTTTCGATTTTACACCAAATCTATGCTCTTCGTCTATTATTAGTAGTCCTAAGTCTTTGAATTCAACGTCATCACTTAGTATTCTATGTGTTCCTACTATTATGTCTATTTCTCCAAGGTTTAGCTTTCTCACTATCTCTTTTTGTCTCTTTTGTGTTCTAAATCTATTTAATACCTCAACTTTTACTCCAAAACTTTCCATTCTAGTTTTGAATTCTTTGTATTGTTGCTCTGCAAGTATTGTTGTTGGTGCTAAATATGCTACTTGTTTTCCTCCCATTACTGCCTTGAATGCTGCTCTTATTGCAACTTCTGTTTTTCCATATCCTACGTCTCCACATAGTAATCTGTCCATTGGTTTCTGTGATTCCATATCTTTTTTTACTTCATCTATACATCTTAGCTGGTCATCTGTTTCTTGGTATGGGAAACTTGATTCAAATTGGTTTTGCCATGGTGTATCTTTTGGAAATGCAAATCCTGTTGCTTTTTCTCTTTTAGCATATAGTTCTATTAATTCTTTTGCAACTTCTCTTAAGTTCTTTTTAACCTTTGCTTTTGTTTTTGACCATTCTGCACTTCCTAATTTGTTTATTTTTAAACTGCCTTCATCTCCACCTATATATTTTCTTACTGAGTCTAGTTGGTTTGTTGGTACATATAAAATGTCGTCTTCAAGATATTTTACTTTTATATAATCTCTTGTTGTTCCATCTGCTGTTACTGTGTCTACTCCAACAAATATTCCTATACCATAATTCTTATGTACCACATAGTCTCCAACTTTTAAGTCTGCATATACAACTTTTTCTGCTTCTTTGAATGCAGAACCTCTATATTTTTTTCTTTTTTCTCCTTCTACTAAGTCTTGTGCTGTTATAACTAATTCATTTGTGTCAAAACATTCAAAGCCTGCTGATAATTTTCCTATTCCAACAGTTACTAAACTCTCTGTATTTTTTACTATTATTGTCTGGTTTAGTTTTTCTTCATATTTATTTATTATTTCTTGTTCATCTAATAATTCACATATTTTTTTTGCTTTTTCTTTTGTTTCTGCTAATAAATATATTTTTTTCTTTTCTTTTTGTGCTTTTATTAAATCCTTGAATAATATTTCTATTTCACTTTTATAATAGTTCTTTTCTTTGTAGTTCCATTTGTATTTTTCTGCTTCTATTTTTTGTTCATCATCATTTTTGTCTATATATATTCTTTGTCCTTTTTCTATTTTTTCTTCAAATTCACTATATGTCATGTAATTTTTTAGTGCTTCCGGCACTATTTTACCTTTTTCTAATAGTAGTTGTATTACGTTTTGGTTGTCTTTGTTTACATTTTCTAGCCTTTGATTTATTTTATTTATTTCATCTAATATTATTAGATTTTTTTCGCATAAATAATCAAGGACTGTTTCTTGTTCTTCGTAAAAAGAATCTATATATCTGTCTATTTTACTTATATAATTTCCCGATTTTATTGTTTCTATGTCTTGCTCTACTTGTTGTTGTACCTCTTCAGGATATACTTTGTTTCTTATTTTTTCTATTACTTCTTGTATATCTGTTTCTAATATATATTCATGTGAAGGATATATTGTAATTTCTTTTATGTTCTCAGTTGATCTTTGGCTTATTACATTGAAGTATCTTATTGAGTCGATTTCATCTCCCCAAAATTCTATTCTCACACCAATTTTTTCTGTTATTGATATATCAACAATTCCACCCCTTACACTGAATTGTCCTTTTCCATCTATTAGGTCATATCTACTATATCCAAGGTTTATGAGTCTTTGCTTTATTTCTTCTATATTGTATTGGTCACCTATTTTTAGTTTTATCTTATTTTTATATAGAGCTTTTTTACTTATTATTTTTTGCATTACGGCTTCTATTGTTGTTACTACTATTACATTTTTGTTTTCATTTATTTTGTTTAGTATTTCTATTCTTTCATATTGTAACTCTTTGCTTTCTGCAACATAGTCATATGTTACTATTTCTTTTTTTTGAAAGAATAATACTTTGTCTGTAAAGTAGTTTAAGTCTTCTATTATTTTTTTTGCTTGTACTTCATTATACGTTATTATACACATTGGTTTTTTTGAAAATTCTCTTGTTCCTGCTAGCATATGTGCCATTCCAACGTTGGTTAAGCCCGATATTGCTATCGGACTTTTTTTATTTTCTATACTTTTTATATATTCACAAAATTTTGGATTTTTTCCAAGTTCTCCTACTATTGTATTCATTTCTCATATTCCTTTATTTTTTTATATCAGCTATTATATCATGTCTTTTTATAAATTGCAAATTTTTTATATTTGTCTCTTTTGTTTGATTTATTACAATAGAATCTGATGTAATCTTCATTTTTTCCATAAGTTCTTATGCTTCATTTTCTTTCCTTAAGTTCATTGTTGATCTTAGTATTTCTATATCATCTTCTTTGTATTTTAATTTATACATTCTTTTCGTTCTTTTTATCGCTGTATTTAATATATAGCAATTAAAATAGTAAAGTAATTTTATTATGTTTTTACCACATATTTTTTTGTATGTTTTAATTCTACATATTGCATTTTTTATTTTCTTTGAACTTCTTGATTTTTTGGTTTTTCTATAATACATATATACTTCATTTTGTCCATATGCAGTATATCCTTTTTTTAGAATATTCCACCAGGTTATTATATCTTCATTTAATTTATCAGGCATGTAGCAATATCTTTTGGGAATTTTATGCAAGTCTATCATTGCTGTTCCTGGTAAAATTCTGATATTTTTTAGTGCTTCATTTCCATATGTTAATTTTTGCTGTACTTTTATTTTTTTACTAATTTTGGTTCCTTTGTCATTCATATATCTAAATGCACCATATGTAAATTCATAACTATTTTTTTTCATGAATCTAACTTGCATTTCTATTTTGTTCTTCATCAATATATCATCTGCATCTATAAAACTCAAGTATCTTCCTTGTGCTTTTCTCATTCCAATATCTCTTGCTATTGATGCACCTCTATGTCTTTTTAGTTTTATTATTTTTATTCTATTATTGCTTTTCTGATATTCTTTAATTATTTCCAAACTATCGTCTGTTGAAAAGTCATCAATAAAAATCGCTTCATAATTTTTGTATGTTTGCCTGTTTATACTTTCTATTGTGTACTTTATGTATTTTGATGCATTATAAACTGGTATAACTATGCTTACCATTTCTTCCATTATAATCCCTCATTCACTTTTATTGCCTCTTTATAAATTTTCTTTTGCTCTTCCAAATATTGCAATATTTCTAATTTCGATAGTCTATTTTTATCTTTATTTTTTATGTTTTCTATTATTTCTTCGTTTTCTTCTATAATTATGTTGCCAAATTTTTTCGCCATTTCTTTATTTTCTGTTCCTTTAAATATCATTGCTATTATTGTTAATATTAACAGCAGTATTTCAAGTATATTATTTTTCTTTTCTTCCTCTTATTTGATATTCTTTTCCTAATTTTCCACATTTTGGATTATATTATAAATGTGTTTTATAGTCAATAAAAAGCTAGTAAAAATTACTATTTACTAACTTTTTATATGTGATTTAATTATTATTATATATTACTTCAACTCCGTCAGGTATCCATTTTTGTCCCCATCTACTTTCTGCTACTTCTTGAGTTAAATTTACTCTTATCGTTTTTAGTTTTGCACAACCCAAAAATGGACTGTCCTCCTTACTAAAAATGGATCATCCTTCATACTTATAACTGTTGAAGGAATGGTAATTTCAATATTATTGGGTCCACCATTGTTATTAAATTTATTTAATATTTCATCATTCGGATTTGTAAAGTCTACACCTTGCCAATATTCTAAAGCATCATATACCATTTTTTTCTGTTCATCTTCAGTCATATTATCATCATATTGTTCTCTTTTCCATGCTTCAAAATCACCCGTTGTTCCTGGAAATACATATACTGGTCCATTTATAAAATATCTTATAGCTTGTCCTTCTACACCTCCAGAATCTCCTCCTGAATTTGTTGTTCCCTCAATTTTCCCATCTGCATCAACTGTGTAACTTCTTTTACTATCCACATATGTTATTTTGAACTTGTCCCCTTCTTTCACAAGTGTATAATCTCTGTCTCTTTCTCCTATGTTTTTTGTAAGCTCTTATGCGAACCTATCTTCAGCTAATTTTGGAGTTTCATTGTGATTTAACGCTGCTGTTACTGCTAGTTGTATTTGTTCCTTTTCTTTTGCTATCTCTGTATTTAACTTAGACTCATTTGCCTTATATACTAGTCCATTCTCTCCAAATAATGTACTTATTGATATTGTTGCTAATATTAGCAATACCACAATTGTAACAACAAGTGCTATTAGCGTTATTCCCAATTCTTCTTTTTTTCTTTTCATTTTTTCCTCCATAACACTATTGATACTAAAATGAGACTACCAATAGCATTTTAAATTTTTCTTCTCCATATACACTATGAGGTACATCTTTTGGCATTATAATTGTTTGACCTTCTTCTAAAAAGTATATGTCTCCTCCAATTGTAAATTTACCTTTACCGTCTAAAACTGTTACCATGGCATCTCCTCCTGATGCATGTGTTGAAATTTCTTCTCCTTTGTCAAAAGAAAATATAGTCACACTAACTAACTCGTTTTGCACTAATGTTTTGCTAACTACTTGTCCTCCTTGGTATTCAACCATTTCCTTTAATTTTAATACTTTTTTTGTCTATGTTTTTATACATAATATTTTTCTCCTTGTATAATATATTTAAATAAAAGATTAAAATTTAATGCTCTCAAAGCAGAAATAAATCTTATTCTTTTACTATAATATTTCATTAATTTAATTTCCATATATCATTTATTTTTTCACCTATCATTGATATAGGTAATGTTACGGCTGGCTCTATATAACAATCATATCTACTATTTCCCCATGTTGAATTTCTATATGAGTCTTCATAACAAAAAGTACCTAATCCAATTGAACCATCTAAAATTTTCATGTACATACAATATGATGATTTATTACCATAAGTATTTTCTTCAATTTTTGTGCTTGCAAAAACAAATTTATTTTCTATATCTTCAAATATTTCTTTATTTTCTTCTGTATAATCACTATATATAACACTTCTAGCATTTATAGATAATGATTTGTTGCTATAATGTTTTTTACAAGCATCATTTAATACACTTTCTAATTCTTCAAATTGAGAAATCAATTGTGTTGTTGAATATGAATTTCCAAAATCAATTTTAGAATTTGTTGTCGTACTTGCAAGTGTAACTGTGTTGTCACTTTTGTTTATATTTATAACTCTCCATCTCAAACCTGCTGTTTGCTCTATATTATATGAAGCATTACTAGTACCACTATTAAATGTGTAGTTTTCTGCTTCATCATAAGTATATTCAACATAATCACCTATTTTCAATTCATCTGTTTTTTCTTTAGGATTAGTATAATTTTCTATAATTGTTTCAGATTGCTTTAATTTACTTTCTTCTTCTACTTGAGAAGAACCAGTTCTTTCTTTAGCTTCTGTTGCTCTTGATATAATTCCATTCTCTCCTGTTAGCATTGCAATACTTATTCCTGCTAATATTAAAAGCACCACTATTGTGACTACTAATGCTATTAATGTTATTCCTTTTTCTCTTTTCATAAAACACCTTCCTATCAATAATAATTATAGCATATCTTATATTTTTTTATATTACAAGCATATTATTTTTATATTGCAGTTGTATTACATTTTTTCTATATTTTTTATAATTCTACATGGATTTCCTACTGCTACAACATTTGATGGTATGTCTTTAGTAACAACACTTCCAGCACCAATTACAACGTTATCCCCTATTGTAACTCCTGGCATTACACAAACATTGCCACCTATCCAAACATTGTTGCCTATTTTTATTGGTTTTGCATATTCTAAGCCTTTATTTCTTGTTTCATAATCTAATGGATGTCCCGATGTATAAAAGCCACAATTAGGTCCAATAAAAACATCATTTCCAAACTCTACTTTGTTTGCATCTAAAATAACTAAATTATGGTTTGAATAAAAATTTTTTCCTAAATATATATTAAATCCATAGTCACAGTAAAAATTGGGTTCTATTCCTATTATTTCAATTTTCTTTTTAAATAATTCTTCTAATATTTTCTTCTTCTCTTCTAGATTTCTTACATCACATTCGTTAAATTTTTTGCATAATTCTTTTGCATTTAATCTTTTTTCTAATAGTTCTTTATCAAAATTAGCATCATAAATTTCTCCTGCTAACATCTTTTCTTCTTCACTCATAACTTTTCCTCCTTTTTTGATTATATCATTTTAATATTTTTATTTCTATATTTTGCATAAAAAAAGAGAGACTCATCTTGTTGTTGATTTTATTGAATTTTAGGCGTTTTTGTGATATAATCTAGACAATTAAATTTGGAGAATTTTAAAAAATATATAATTTGATTCCTAAACCTGTTAATTTTGATTTCCTAATACAAGAAATATATGATGTTGCAAACTTCAACAGAAATCCAATATTAAATATAAACGATATAAAAATGGTGTTTTCAAAATTACATTTAAACCATTTTTCAAAAGGTGGATTATATTTATTAGATGCAATAGCACTATGCTATGATAATGAAAACTTATTAGATAATTTCAAATGCAATAGAAATAATTTATAAAAAATAAAAGTACCATACGGTATAACTGTACTTTTTACTTTTCTTGCATAAATCTTCTATTTTAATTATATTATTTTGTTTTAGTCCTTCGAGTATAGATACTGATATATTTAGTCTATCAATACTTTACTTTTTGATTTTGTCTTCCATCTAATCAACCCCACTTTTATTTTTTTCTATTACCTTTTTAGCATAAGAACAAGTTGCCTCAATACTTTTATTTAGTCTTTTGGCATTTTCCATAACATTTTCCACAAGTTTTTTAGCAATCCCTTGTCCTTGGTATTTTTCATTTACTTCTGTGTGAGTTATATTCCATATATCTTCTGTTTCCTCAAAATTACATTCTCCTATTTCTGTATTAAAATCATAAGCTATTGCCCTTTTTTCCTGATATCTAAATACTATTTTAATCATAATATTTACTCCGTTCTTTTTTTTCTCGACATAATTATATCATTAAATACTCTTTTTGTCAGCAAAATATTGACATATTGGCTTTTTTTGATAAATTATGTATAACAAATTACAAAAGATTTTATTTTTGGGGAAAGGAAGATTTTTTGTATGAATAAAGCAGAATTAATAGAAGCAATGGTTTCTAGAACAGGTCATTCAAAGAAAGCTCCAGCATTCAAAGCTGGTAAAGCTTTAAAAGAGCTAGTTAATAAATAAATCATAAATCTCCTTAAAAGAAATGGTATATTAGCATTTTTGCTAGTATACCATTTCTTATTTATATGTTCAGTTTATTATTCATCATTTCAAATATAAAATACAATTAAGGAATTTGACTCTATTTTTCTTTGTCAGCTAGTTCAAATACAGCTTTTGTGTATTTTAGTAATTCCTTTTTGTTTTCAAATCCACAAGTTTTTGCAAAATAATCTGCATATATTGTGTCCTCTTTTACTACTCCTGTTTGTATTGCTTTATTTATATTATAATTCTCTTTTGATGATATATCTCTTAGTCTTAAGTATTCTGTTACTGTTAGATTATAAATATTATCATTATTTTTAAATTTTTCATAGATCTCAGTTGTTATTATTCCATTATCTATTAGTTCATAGTTGTTTTTAAATTCTACAATTTTTTTGTCTGGATATTTTGTTACATTTGCAACTCGTTCTATATATTCTGCTTTACCTTCTTTGTTTATTTTTCCTACTTTTATAGGTTTAAATATCATTATAATTGCAGATATAACAGCTATAATCAATAGTAAAACACCAACAGTACAAACTAACTTTTTATTTAGCTTTATTTTCTTTCTAGTTTTAGTTCTTTTTTCTGCCATATAATCGCTCCCTTTATTTTTAAAAAGAGAACTAGAAAGTTCTAGTCCTCTCTTATGTAGTATTTTAGTTCATTTTTTTCTTTTTTGCAACTATTATTGTTGCTCCAAGTCCTATTATTGACATACCTGCTATTGCTACATAAAGCATTATGTTGTCACCTGTTTTTGGATTTAAACTATTATCTTTCATTTCTTCTTTGTTTTCTGGTTTTGATGGAATATTGTTTTCATTGTTATTTTCGTTGTTATTGTTGTTTTCAACTTTTCTTGCTATTGTAAATGTTGTTTCTGCTTCTCCTCCATCTGCAAATGCAACTTTTAATGTATGTTCTCCAACTGCAAGTGTATCTACATAGTCTTTATTTAATACAATTATTGTGCTTCCACTTTTGCTTGTATAATTTGAACTATCTACAAGTACATTATCTACATATACTTTGTTATTAAATAGGCTATAATCTGCATCTATTCTAAATCTTGCTTCTGTATCTTCTGTTATTGTATATGTTTGTTCTGCACCTTCTATTACTTTGTATTCTATTTTTTCTACTACTACTTTAATTTTCATATTTGATGTAATGTTCTTTAATTTTAATGTGTTGCCATCTAATGCTTTTTCTACATCATTTACTAATACTTTTACTAGTTTGTAGCCTGTGTTTGCTGTTATTGTAAAGTCTTTGTTGTCTCCATAACTTACTGTAACTAATCCATCTGGATCTACTGTTGCTCCTGTTACTTCTTCTACTGTTATTGTAAATGGTATTTTCTTGTAGCTTACTTCTACTGTTTTTTCTTCATCTACTGTTATTTCTATTTCATTTCCCGTTGCAGTTTTTTCTATTCCATTTACTAATACTTTATCTATCATATATCCTGTATTTGGTGTAAATGTTATTTTTACTTTACTTCCTTCTATAACATCTATTTTACTTGGTGTAATTGTTCCATTTCCACCAGGTACTGATGTTATTACATCAAATGTATTTTTAACATTAACTTCAATATCAATATCAGTTATTGTTTTATAGTTTGTTGTATCAACTGGAGTAAATGTTGCTTTATATTTGGTTTTTCCTACAGTTAACACTGTTGCAGGTGCATTCCAAGTAAATCCTGTTGGTAATGTTACATCTGATAATACTTTACCTTTTACAGAAGTTAATCCTGTTGGTACTGTATAGTCTGGTTTTGCTTGTGTGATTGACCAATTTAAAACTAAATCTGTAGTTGTACCATCTTTCCACTCATAATTATCTTTATCTTTTAAGGATACTGTAATGCTATAATTTCCAACATTAGTAGCCTTAATATCGCCAGAAAAATTCATCTTATTTGAATCAAAATTACTTTCTTGTGAAACTATTTCATCACCAGTATATTCAAAAGTATCTTTAACTAAAGTTACTTTATTAAGCTCAGCTTTTTTAATAGTGAATGCTACACTAAATGTTCCTGTATAATTTGTATTAGTATCTGGTACTTTATATGTTACTGTATAAGTTCCAGCATTTGTTGGTGCTGTAGCACTATTATATGAAGTTGTTCCTGTTCCTTGATATTTTACTTCTAAATCACTAACATTTACTGTTCCAGCATTAACACTAATTGTTCCTGTTGGTTTTTTAGGTGTTCCATCATAAGTAAATGTTTCGTTATTAGGAAGTCCTGAAATATTTACATCAGTTTTATTTACAACATGGACTGTAAAGTCTTTTGTTGTTTCTTTCCATTCAGGAGTATTATCGCCACCAAGATCCATTTTTGCTGCTGTAACAGTCATTACAACATCTCCTGCAGTTGCTCCTGCTACATATTCTTCATTTGTAGCATCATATGTAAGTGCTGTTCCTGATTTGATAGTAAAATCAATGTTTCCTACATTTCCAGTTACTGATTGTTCTAAATAACCTTTTGATATAGAACCATTAACTTTTACATATTGATCTGCGATTGCTAAAGGTTGATCTGCACTTGTTACTTCAAGTACACCATTTGCATGTGTTCCCATTGTATAGTTAGAAGTAATATCTTCACCATTTCTCATTACTTTAACATTGCTTACAGTATTATTTGAAGAACCTACAAATTTTTGGCTACCAGTAATTGTAGCTTCTAACATATCACCTGGTAGTAATACACCATCAGTATTTGTATAAGTATTTTTTGTTAATTCTGCACCATCATATACTTTAGTATCTGAACCAGCTGTTACAACTATTGGTGTTGTAATTGGGTTTACTGTTAATTTACCAGCAGCTTTTACTTTATTAGAGTAACAATTAGTTACATCAACACCTTCTGCATTAGTTATTGTAATTTTTTCTATTGTATTATTTTCAAGAGCTGTATCTTTAACATCTCTTACTTTACCAGTAATTTCTGCAGTAACTTTATCACCATTAGGTAATTTATTGTCAGTTACTGGACTAGCATTATTTGCCCATAAAACATCATAAGCATTTTTTGTATGTTCTGAACCATCATATGTAAATGATTCATCATAGCTTTTTACTTTTAATTCAGTATTAATTGGTGTAATTTCAAAATTAACACTAGCATCACTTGCTGTATAATTTGGATTTTTTACACTTAATGTTGCCTTATATTTTCCCACTAATGTAGGTAATTTATTTCCTATATTTACATAGTTTTCTGAATCACCTTTTTTAGAATAAGTGATTTCATAGTCATCAGGTGTTAAACCTTCAACGCCTGTTGCAGTTGGTGTTTTAGTAGTGCCATAAACCCATGTACTATCTAAACCACTAATACCTAATCCTGTTAATTGTTTTGGTTCAACTTTTAATGTAACTGTTGCTGTATATGTTTTACCATTTTCATCAGTTACAGTAATTGTTGGTGTATATGTTCCAGCAGATAGACCAGATTTTGCTTTAATTTTAAAATCATTATTTATTGCACCAATACCTATTGTTGGTTGTGTATCTCCAATGATTTCAAATTTTTCATTATCAGATACTGTTACATTAGTAATTTTTAACTCAGCAGCACCAATATTAGCAATATTAATTGTTGCTTCTGGCACAACAGTATATCCAAATGTAACATTTGGTAATGTAACATTATCAACACTTAAACCTGTTTCTTTAGCAAGTTTAATATATTGTGGTTGACTAGTACTTGTATCAGTTTTAACATCCATAACTAATGTTGCTTTATCTTCTAGTTCAATTACTTTATTAGCTTCAGTATAATATAATTTTGTATCATTTGGCATTACTTCTTCAATTCTTTTTTTACCTAAAATATTAAATCCTAGTATAACACCTCGACCTTTTACCATAAGTGTTTCAAAATTGAAGTTTGCTTTCATATTAGTTTTATCAGATGAAGTGAAATGAAATATTCCACCATCTACATCTTCAACTTCAAAAATACCTTTTTTAACATTAACATTTAAAGTAATATTTTGCTCTATAGGCTCTGAATCAGTGAATACATCAAATATATATTCATCCCATGAACCTGTTCCAGTAACGGCATAAGTTCCCCCATCAATATTAAGCCCATAAGTCTTTGGTAAATTTTTTAATTCTTCAGCCATATCTAAAGTAGATAGTCTTATTCTACCATTAAATCCTACTCCAGTTATTTTACCACTATTACCAAAGCCACTATCTTTAATAGTTAGATTGCTTCTAAAATTATAATTGTTTTCATCTTTATAACCATAATAGAATGTTAAATGGTTTTCTGTTACATCTAGAGTATTACCTGCTAAATCTAGAGTAACGTTACCTAAAACATAAAATTCTAAAGGTGCTGTTAACTTAATATTACCACCTAATTTAATAATAGTGTCTTTGCTATTATTAATTTGATTAGCTGCATGTATTAATTCAGCTTCTGTTGTAGCAGTTAATGTTTGAACTTCTTTTTTCTTAACTGTAATTGGACCCCAATAAGCATTTATCGTACCAAGTTTATCAGCTCTATTTGCTATTTTAGTTCCTTCTCTATCATGATACTCAATAATAGAATCAGCATCAATTACCTCATCAACAGTTAAAGTAGAACTCTTTATCAAATATGTTTCTACACGACCTTTTTTATTATCTTTAGTAACATTTGAAAATTTTATTGTTTTATATGCTCTAGTATCTGCTATTTCATAAAATCCAGTAACTTTTAGATTTTTAAAAACTACATTATTAAATCTGTAATCACCAGCTGTTTGCCAAAAACTTTCTAAATCTTTTATATATTCAACATCTATACCATCCATTTCAAAATTAACAGTATGTTCAGCCTGCGTAATTTCGTTGTAGATTGGTGTGTAGCCAGTATTAGATAAAAGATTAAGTTTTGCTCTTTTAGAACTATCTGAATTAATGAATTTTAAGTCTAGACTATTTTCATAAATTAGTTTAAACCTACAATGTTCTGGCACAGTTAATGTAAAACCATTAAAATCCAAAGTTTTAGACATTTCAAGAGAGAAAGTTGTATCAAAATCTTCTCTTAATGTAATGTCACTAGTAAGTCTAACTACATCAGTTACATTATCATTCATTTTATCAGTTAAATCTGAATAATTATTAACTTCTGCAGTTGTTGTTGCATTTACATTAGTAGCTCCAATTAGTAAAAAACTAACTAGCATTAATAATATTGCCACTAAATATTTTGTTTTATTTTTCATAAAACCCTTCTCCTTTCTCAAACAAAACATTTTCTGTTTTATTTAACTCTAACACTATGTAACACCACCCTGTATTTGTTGTTATTTGCACAGGTGGAAAGTGTTAGTATTGTATCTTCATTAGATACATTTACATTAAAATCTTTTTTACTTCTTTGTTTTCTTTATTGTTCTTAGCCCATACTATTATGCGTAGACTTGAATAGATAAGAAGTATTAAAAAGATTAATTGCATTATTCTTATTATGAATAATGTCTTTTTGCTTTTTTGCTTTTTTGCTTTTCTTTTCTACTCATTTTTTATTAACTCATCTATTCACCACCCATCAACTTTACTTTTCCATATAATCTTATATCATATTTTGGCATAAATTACTATTGTACTTTTGGTGCAAATTTTTATTAAATTTTGCACTAAAAGTGCAATAACGCCAAAAGTTATTTATTTTTTCACTTTTTTATGATACAATATATTTTGATATGAGTAAGTTAGGAGGTTTCTGTTTTGTATAATATTATTGTAATTGATGACCATAAAATGTTAAGAGAAATGATTTCTGAAACATTAAATACAAGAGGTTTTAATGTTATCGCTTCTAGTGGAGATGCAAAAGACTCTGTATCTTTATGTGAAAAATTTAAACCTGACTTAATTTTAATGGATATT
This sequence comes from uncultured Clostridia bacterium, assembly GCA_934162535.1. GTDB lineage: Bacteria > Bacillota > Clostridia > TANB77 > CAG-508 > CAG-269. The sequence goes on from CAKPJC010000004.1 coordinate 19,805, forward strand.
TGTACTGAAAACAATTCAAGTGGATTAGCTTATTCAAAAATAATAAAAGAGAACTTTCCAAGTGTGAAAATTATTCTTATGACTGGTGTGCCAGATTTAACATTTATAGACAATGCAAAAGCTAATAATGTTGATAGCTTTATTTATAAAAATATTAGTAGTAATTCTCTTATAACTACTATCCAAAATACTATTGATGGCTATTCTTTGTATCCAAGTTCTAATAGTCCTAAATCCAATATTCCTGATGTTTTAAAGGATCTAACAGATACTGAATTAAGTATTCTAACTGAGTATTGTAAAACATTAGATAGAGATGAAGTTGTAAAAAAACTTGGAATATCTGTAAGAACATTAAAATCACATATTTCATCTATTTATGAAAAAACTGGTTATAATAATTTAGCAAAACTTGCAATATATTGTGTGGGTAATGGTTTAATAGTTCCAAACCTTGAAACCCCGAATGAGTAAAAAAATAACTGCTATTTCAATGTTAGCAGTTATTTTTTATTGATATATTTACCGAAAACTCTGGAACTGTTGAAATATAGAACATTCCTCCTAGTTTTTTTACTTTTCTTCTCATATCTTTTATTCCCTGATTTTCTGTAATAAATTCATTTGGCTTTCTACCATCATTTGTTATTATCATATATGTTTCTTCTAGTGTTTCTTTTATATTCACAAATACTTTTGAACTCCCTGCGTGTCTTATTGCATTTGTAGTTGCCTCTCTTATTATTTCAAAGAACACTTTTGCAGTTTCTTTATTTTGTGGTAGTTTTCCATCTATAATAATGTCTGTTCCATTTTTCTTGTGTATTTTTATTAAATTTTCTAGGTTTGCATTTGTGTCATCTGTATCTTCAATATCTATGAACATTTTTTGTATCATAAATTTTATTTCTTCAAAATTTTCTTGGGTTATATTTTCTTTATTTAAATATTGTTGCAGTATGGAAAGATTTTGTCCTAATATATCGTGATATTTATTTTTTAGTTTTAGCAGATTCTTTTCCTTTTCTAATTTTTCTATATTGTCAATACTTAATAATATTTTTTTATTATTCTCTTTTAACTTTTTATTTTGCCCATTTAACTTTTGATGTAATTTATATTCTTCTGTTATATCAAATTTAATTATTTCATTATTATTTATCACAAATACATAATATTTATCTTCTACTTTTACACAATAATTTTTATCTAACTGGTCTATACTTTGTCTTATTATATTTGTTATATAGTCTTTTTTTATGTTTAATTTATTTAATATTTCGTACATTTTATTGTTTATTAATTTTGCTCTCTTACCTTTTAATACTAAAATTCCAAACTCACATTCATCTATAACTTTTTTTATTGAGAAATCTGTAATAGTTTCTTTTTTGTAATATCTAAAATACATATATATAAGTGAAATAATTTCGTATATTATGCCTAGCAATGCAATTATAAATAAGCTATTTCTTGATATGCTTTCTTGCATAAACAATGCTATAAGTATTGTTATAGAAACAATATATTCTAGTACATAATCTGTTATATTTTTATTTATTATTCCTTTTTTTAGTATGATTTTTAGAATCTGGCATACTAACAAAAGACACAATATTCCTATAATTGCTACCATAATACTAATTTTCTCCTCTTAAAATTTTCAATTTTATAGTCGTTCCATCTTCATCTACTATTTGCTCAATTTTTAATAATTTTTCTAATTGTAATTTTTCTATTTCTTTTTTGAAGTTCTTATGTTTGCTATCAAATAAATATTTTATTTCTGTATATGAATTGTTTACTTGTATATATAGAATAAAATTAGTTTCTCTAAATTTCATTACTGTTTCAAATATGATCTCATAAATATTTGCTGTTTCTCCACTACTTATCTCAAAATTATTTGTTTTCAAAACTCCATTTATTCCTAGTGCTTGTGCTTCTATTAACATTTCATTTATGATTATTTCTAGTCTTTTGTTATCATATTTTTCTTTGTTATAGCTTGATATTACTAAACTACTCATTCTTTTACAATAATTTAGTAGTAGTTTTATATTTTGCATTTTATCTATGTCTGTTATCTTCATTTCTTTTATTAGTTCATTTATTAAGTATCTTTTCTGTTCTATCTTTTCATCTAGTAGCTCTATGATTTCGCTTTTTAATTTTGTTTCATATATTTCTGTTGCAATCTTTCTTTGTTTTTGTAATATTGTTTCTTGTTCTATAAGCTCTTGTTGTATTAATTTCAATTCTTTTTCATATTCATTTATTTTACTAAAATCTTTTTCTTCTATTGAATAGCCACCATTTATAGCCTTAACATTTTTTACAATATTGTTATCTTTATATGTATTTTTTACCTTGTTATCTTTTATATCATTTATTATATTTTCTTTTAGATTTATGGAATGATTTGTTGCAATTCTAGTTTTTCCGTCTTGTGATATGATTTCTAATGGCAAATTTGAATTTTTAAATATCTTCTTATATCTAAAATTATTTGGTATTAAATTAAAGTCAAGCATCATTTCTAATCCTACACAAAATAATGTTCCTATTATTACCGACATATTTGTTTTTCTTATTACTGGAACATTTTTTATATATAAAAATGTATATACTAAACCAATTAAAATAATTATTGATATTGAAATTATGTTTTTGCACCCTTTGTTTTTGCTTGATTTTATTAGATTTATTATTGCTACTACTATTAAACATAGAATCCAAGCAACTATTATAAAATACCCTATGTTATGATTATAATCATTTATATTGCTTTTTATTTTGAACACAATATTGTGCATGCTATTTGTAATTACTAATAAGAATAGTATTGTTGATATAATTATTGTGGCAATTCTTCTTTTTTTATTCTTACTGTTTATTAAATAACTACTACAATTATAATAAAATGTTGGAATCATCAATAGTGGTATATAATACAAATACCACAATATTTCTGTTGCATACCCTGTTGTATATGTTTTAAGCATTCTTACTACCATCCAAAATCCTAATAGCACACCTATTGATAATACATATTTTTTTAGTGTTTTATCAAATATTCTTATATATAATAGTGTTATCCATATTGTATATATTGCTAATGCTAATATGGTTTGTTGAGTCTGTGTCATATTTACCCCTTTTTATTTTTGATTTTTCTATAAATTTTATTTATCTATAATATAATAACATAATAGCAGATTTTTTATTTTTTATCAACATTTGACTATTTATGTAAATTATAGTATAATAAAAATATACTATGTCAGAATGGCATATATTATTACTTTCCAATGTATTGGAAAAGCAAATGAAAGGAAGGACAACGTCATGTTGAAGACTACTTATGAGGACGTCCAGACCATCGTGCACTACATGTGGCCCGATGAACAATTCACCACGCTAATGCTTCAGGAGATGAAGGACTTCATCAACGCTAGGCACAGCGCGATAGGCTGCTGTGTGATCCATCGCCTGTCAAAGAGTTACAGGGAGTTTGCATCCAAATTTGGGATGCCAGCCGTAACCAGCCACCAGGAGCTCATCATCTGTCAAGATGGTACAGTTCTGTACACTTCGCACTCGTTCCTTAAGGGGACACGCAAAGTGCACAAGATTGCATCAGCCAATGAAGTGCAGGTTATAAAAAACTAAACCTTTCAAACGGGGCTTTTATAGCCCCGTTTATATTTTACAATTCTGCTTTTATATTTTTTCTAGCATTTCCATCTTCCAATTCAAATAAAGATTCACTCTTAAATCCAAATATCCCTGCTATAATGTTATATGGTACTACACTAATTTTCGTATTATAATTTGTAACATCATTATTATATATTCTTCTCGCCGCCTGTAATTGACTCTCTACCTTTTCTAAGTTTTTTTGTAAATTTAGAAATTGTTCACTTGATTTCAAATCTGAATAATTTTCTGCAACTGCAATTATATTGTTCATCTGTATATTTAATTTTTCGCTGACCTTTATATCCTTTGTATTGTTATATATAGTTCTTAAATTAGTTATATTTTCAAATACTTCTTTCTCATATTTCATATACCCTTTAACTGTTTCAATTAAATTAGGTATAAGGTCAAATCTTTGTTGACAATATACATCTATACCAGATTTAGCTTGTTTTACTTTCATTTTCAATTTTACTAAAGTGTTATATTGGATAAAAACTACCAATACTAATAAGACTATAATTCCAATTTCTAATTCAATACTCATCTTTAACCACCTCTTTTTAATCATATTGTGTTTCGTTTAATAATTTTGTCATTTTATTTGTTATACTAAAAGTAAAGTCTAGCATTCTATAATATTTATATAAAGTATCTCTATCTAGCGAGAATTTTTTTAGTTTTGCTGTTTCAAACATTCCTCCACACCAAAATCTTATATACATACAATTTTCTTTTATTGTTAATTCATAATCCATTCTCATATCATTATGAAATTGTATTAAATCTTGCATAATGTCTGCCGTTAGTAATTGCATTGCAATTATTGGATCTGAACCATATACATCAAATATTTCTTCAAATTCTGGGGAATCAAGTTGTATTCTTGGTTGGTCAGATAGTGAGTTACATGCAAATGTTTTGGTTAATATGTTTTTGTCTATTTTATCTTTTCTTAAATACAATACTGTATTAAATGGTTTTGGTGTTTCCACTTTTCCGAACAATCCTATAAACATTGGCACATATATTTCATTTCCATTACCATCAGATTGTTTTCTTTCCGTTAATACTTCTGACATTGAAAATTTACAACCGTTTTTTAATGTACCCTGTATTAAATCTTCTGAATGATATCTTTCATATCTTTTAAATTCTGCCTCTCCATATACTATTGAAGATAATCCAATCTGTGGTATATATTCAAGTTTTTCCTCAAATAATTTTATCATTGTTCCAACTATTTTTGTTTTAAATTCCGTTGTGTATTTCTCTCTTTTATCTTTACGCATAATTTTGCCACATATAATTAATGATATAAACATAAAAACTACCACCAACTTATCAACCTCTGTTGTTAGTTTATAAAGACCATAATCTAAAGCTATATTTATTATTATGATAATCGTTAAGATAGCCATATTATGCCTATTTTCTGATTGTGCTTCTCTTCTAGCCAATTCCAAGGCGTCTGCATTTTTATTAACTATTGTTTGATAAATTTGATTGAATTTTTCATCCATTGTCATGTTCATTTCCTCCTCATTTTTCATATTATATATCTAATGTTTACTGGTTATCTTTTAATAACTAACTTATTAAATTTAGAATTTATATATTTTTCTAGTTTTGTCATAAATTCTTCAGAATTTATTTCTTTCTTAGCCACCATATCAAGTCCTTTTTCCCAACTTGCAGTAAGTTTTGGATTTAACATATCTGGCATAGAATATTTTACAACGTCATATATTACTTCTCCTTTTTTTGTTGGAGTTACTATTTGTGTTTTACTATTTATTTCTATATATTTAATTTTTTCAAGTTTTTTTATTATCTCTCCCCTTGTTGCACTTGTCCCTATACCTGCTCCCTTTATTTGCTCTCTTAATTCTTCTTCTTCTATAAGCTTTCCTGCATTTTCCATAGCCAGTATTAGCGACCCTGAATTATATCTTGATGGTGGAGATGTTTCAGCATCTTTTAGTTCAAAGTTGCTTACTTCCACTTCTTGTCCTTTTTTTAGATTTTTTAGTATTTCCAAATTACTTTCTTCATTATTATTGCTTGTATTATCCACAGTTTGTCCATTTTCTGTGGATTTCTTTTCTATTTTCTTAGGTTTTAGTACTTCTAAATATCCTTTATTTATACACACTTTTCCACTACAATAAAATGTTTCATTTTCTACAGTTACTGTAAGTGATATTTTATTATATTCGGCTGGTGGATAGAATATTGCAATAAATCTTTTTGCAATTACATTATATACTTTTTTATGCAATTCTGGTAATTTTTCAAAATTTTCATATCCTTGTCCAGTTGGAATTATAGCATAATGGTCTGTTATCTTGCTATCATTTACATATTTTGTTTTCAATAAGTTTGTAGAATATTTTTCTTCTACCATCTTTTTTAAAAGTGATTGTGTTTCTTCATCTTTATATCCTTTTACTAGTCCATTGAGGTTTTTAGATATTTCTTTTGCAACTGCACTCGATAGTACCCTCGCATCTGTTCTAGGATATGTTACAAGCTTTTTTTCGTATAAATTTTGTATTACTTCAAGTGTTTCATCTGGTTTAATTTTAAATCTTTTTGTACATTCGTTTTGTATTTCTGCAAGATTGAATAATAATGGTGCATTTTCTTTTTGTTTTGATTTTTTTAATTCTGTAATTTTAGCTGATTTTCCTGTAATGCTTTCTACAAATTCTTTTGCATCTTCTTCTTTTTTAAATCCACTTTCATTGTATAATTTATTTGATTCATGCATTTTTGATTTTTCATTTACCTTCCATTCTGCATTAAATGTACTTTCATCACTTTTGAAGTATCCAATTATTTTATAATATTTTGTTTTTACAAAATTTCTTATTTCTCTTTCTCTTGATACTATCATTCCCAATACACATGTCATGACTCTTCCAACTGAAATTGAAGCTTTTTCTTCATTTATTTCTGTTGCAACTTTTCTACCATATATAATTGACAATAATCTCGAAAAGTTTATTCCTATCAAATAATCTTCTTTTGCTCTTAAATACGCTGAGTCTGATAAACTGTCATATTCACTAAGTGGTTTTGCTTCTTGTATTCCTCTTTTTATTTCTTCTTCTGTTTGTGAGTCTATCCATACCCTTTTCATTATTGCATTTGCATTTGGTTTTGCCATCATAAATACAAGTCTTTGGATATATTCTCCTTCTCTTCCAGAGTCTCCTGCATTGTATATTTCCTCAACATCTTCTCTTTGTAATAGTGTTTTTACTATCTCAAATTGATTTTTTACTTGTGGGATTATTTCATATTTCCATTCTTTGGGAATAAATGGAAGTGTATCTAATCTCCAAAATTTCATTTTTTCATCGTAGACTTCTGGATAACTCATTGTTACAAGGTGTCCAACACACCATGTTATTATCCAGTCATTTGATTCTATATATCCATTTTTTCTATTTATATTTATTTTTAAGACCTTTGCAAATTCCATCGCTACAGATGGTTTTTCCGTTATTATTAATTTTTTGCCCATTTTTATCCTTTTCCTATATATTTATTTGCTATCTTTCTTATTTCTTCTAATTGCATTTTTGTTTGTTCATCACTCATATTATATCTGTTTAATATTTTGTTTATATAATCCTTTTGCCTTATTATCTCGAAACTCTCCTCAAAGTTAATGTCAAATATGAACGCAATTACAAATATTATCTGATTTATTTCAGTATTTTCGCCCATACCTCTTTTTAGTTGTGATTTGTTTTTGAATTGTTCTAATACATATGGTGTGATTTTAGATTTTTCTACAATTTGTTCTTTTCCTTTCCAGAATATCTCAACTGATTCATAAAATATATCTATTTTATCTGCATCTCTTATCATTTTTGCAAATACTAATTCTTTTTCTGTTAGTCCTTTTTCTATTTCATATTTGTTGTGGTTTTTTATTGCTTTTTTTATTATTTCATCATATTGATCTGTTTCTATATATTTTCTTAATTCTGTTTTTAATATTTCTATCGCATAGTCTCCATGGTCTATACTCTCTCTATCTTTGAAGGTTCCGTATTTTTTATATTGTTCAAATCTTGCTATATCATGTAATAGTCCAATTAGTGTTGCTATGTCTATCTCTTCTTGTGTTAGTTTTAGCCTTATTGCTATATCTCTATTTATTTCCATCACTCTTATTGAATGCTGTTGTTTATTTTTTAACATTTCGTCTCTTAGATTATAGTTTTCTGTGTATTTTATAAATTCTTTTTTTATTTTTTCTATGTCCAATTTCATCTTTCGATTCCCCTTTCGGATTTTATTCTTTCCTTTTGTATTTATTATATTATATTTTCATTTTTATTTTGTCAATATTAACTAGATTTATTTTTAATTTTTATATGTGCCATTTCATTGACTTTTGGCTATTTTGCTAGTATAATTGATATGCAATAAATAAAAAAATTATATTTTAGGAGGAGATTTAACATGTCATATAATTTTAAAGAAATAGAAAAAAAATGGCAAGACAAATGGTTAAAAGAAGGAACATTTAATGCAAGTAATAACTACACAAATCCGAAAAAATGGTATGGGTTAATAGAATTCCCTTATCCATCTGGTCAAGGATTACATGTTGGTCATCCTCGTAGTTATACAGCACTTGATGTAATTGCGAGAAAAAGAAGATTACAAGGCTATAATGTATTGTTTCCAATAGGATTTGATGCATTTGGTTTACCAGCTGAAAATTACGCAATAAAAACTAATGTACATCCAAAAATAACAACAGCAAAAAATATTGCACATTTTACAGAACAACTAAAATCCCTAGGGTTTTCATTTGACTGGTCAAGAGTAATTGATACTACAGATCCCAAATACTATAAATGGACACAATGGATATTTATCCAATTGTACAAACATGGGTTGGCATACAAGGCTACAATGCCAATAAACTTCTGTACTGGTTGTAAGGTAGGTTTGGCAAATGAGGAAGTTGTTAATGGTGTTTGTGAAAGATGTGGCAGTCCTGTTGTTCAAAAAGAAAAATCACAATGGATGCTAAAAATAACAGAATATGCTCAAAGATTAATTGATGACCTAGATGATGTTGATTTCTTGGAAAAAATAAAAATACAACAACGTAATTGGATTGGTCGTAGTGAAGGTTCAGAAGTTAAGTTTAAAATAGCTAATAGTGATGAGGAACTTGTTGTTTATACAACCAGACCTGATACTTTATTTGGTGCAACATACATGGTTATTGCTCCTGAACATGAACTAATCAAAAAGTTTGCAAATAAAATAACAAATCTTGATGAAATAAATGAGTACAAACATAAAGCATCATTAAAATCTGATTTTGAGCGTTCAGAAATGAACAAGGAAAAATCAGGTGTTGAAATAAAAGGATTAAAAGCGATAAATCCACTAACTAATACAGAAATTTCAATATGGATTTCTGATTATGTACTATCATCATATGGTACTGGTGCAATTATGGCTGTTCCAGCACATGATGAAAGAGATTTTGAGTTTGCTACAAAATTTAATTTACCAATAGTCCAAGTTGTAGCACCTGTTGATGGTTCTAATGTAGAGCTTCCATTTACGGATGTGGAAACAGGCATTTCTGTAAATTCTGGATTTATTACAGGTTTACCTTCAAAAGAAGCAAAAGCTAAAGTTACAGAATATCTTGAAGAACATAAAATTGGTACTAAAAAAGTAAATTATAAACTTCGTGACTGGGTATTTTCACGTCAAAGATACTGGGGTGAACCTATTCCAATGGTTTATTGTGAAGAATGTGGTTGGGTTCCAATTGATGAAAAAGATTTACCACTTACACTTCCAGAAGTTGAAGATTTTTTACCAGGAGAAAATGGAGAATCTCCTCTTGCAAGACATACTGAATGGATAAATACAACTTGTCCACATTGTGGAAAACCTGCAAAACGTGAAACAGATACTATGCCACAATGGGCTGGCTCATCTTGGTATTTTCTAAGATACATAGATCCACATAATGATAAAGCTTTAGCATCTAAAGAGGCTTTAGATTATTGGTGCCCAGTTGATTGGTATAATGGTGGTATGGAACATACAACTTTACACTTATTATATTCAAGATTTTGGCATAAGTTCTTATATGATATTGGAGTTGTTCCAACAAAAGAACCTTATGCAAAACGTACTTCTCATGGTATGATTTTGGGTTCAAATGGAGAGAAAATGTCTAAGTCTAAAGGTAATGTAATAAATCCAGATGATATTGTAAATGAATTTGGTGCAGATACATTTAGAATTTATGAAATGTTTATGGGTCCATTTGATCAGTCAGCTAGTTGGTCTATGGATAGTATTAGAGGATGTTTCAAATTCTTAGACAGAGTTTGGCATTTACAAGATATTTTAGTTGATGGTGATTCATATTCTCCTGAATTCGAGAAAATGATGCACAAATCTATTAAGAAGGTAACCAAAGACATTGAGGAAATGAAGTTTAATACTTGTATTTCTACATTTATGACAATAATTAATGAGTTTACAAGATTAAAACATATAAATAAGGCTGAATTTAAAACATTTATAACATTGCTAAACCCATTTGCCCCTCATATTACTGAGGAATTAAATTCAATCGTTGGATTTGAAAATGATATTTCCACATACAGTTGGCCTGAATATGATGAAGCCAAAACTGTTGATGATGAAATTGAAATTCCAATACAATTTAATGGTAAATTAAAAGCAACTGTTATGATTAATTTAGATGAAGATGAAAGTTCTGTTAAAAATAAGGTTCATGCTGTTATTGATGATAAACTTGATGGAAAATCAATCATAAAAGAAATATATATTAAAAATAAAATCTATAACATTGTTGTTAAATAGGCACATAAAAGTCGAGTCTCATGACCCGACTTTTATGCTTCTCTTTTCCAATAAAATAAATATTGCTGAGCAAGTCCTGCTAGATTTCCAAACTTGTCCTGTGCAATTTTTTCTATATCTTTTTTATTTACTTTTGTTTCATCTTCATTTTTTATGTATAATTCATTCATAACTCTTCTTACCCATACATCTATTGGAAAAACTTCAAATCTTTTTAGTGTTGAAAATAATAAAATACAATCTGCTACTTTAGAGCCAACACCTGATAATGTTAATAGTTTTTCTCTTACTTCATATGTGTTTGGATTTTTTTGTAGTTCTTCTAATTTTATTTCTCCATTTGATATCATTTTTACTGTTTCATATAGTCTTATATCTCTAAATCCTGTTCCAAGTTCTCTATACTCTTCTACTGTAACATCTTTTAGCTCTTCTACTGTTGGAAATGTATAATATTTCTCTTCATTCCATTTTATTTCTTTTCCATATTTTTTTGACATTTTTTCTATTATTCCTTTTATTCTTGGAATATTGTTGTTTGCTGAAATTATGTATGATATTATCATTTCCCACAAGTCTTGATTTAGTATTCTTATCCCTTTTCCGTATTCTATGCTTGTTTTTACATTTTCATCTATTTGAGCCAATTTTTCTTTTATTTGTTTATAGTTTCTGTTTAAGTCAAAGTAATCCTCAACTGTTTCTTTTATATCATTTTCACAAATTCCATGGAATATGATTGTATCTTTATCTTTTTTGACATTCATTACATTGTTTTTGAATACTCCTGTATAACTTCCATCTTCTTGTTTGTTCCATCTAAAACATTGACCACATTCAAATATATCTTTTGGTTCAAATGAGTCTATATTTTTTATTGTGTATTTTTGCTCTTTCATTTTTACCTCTCTCTCGTATTTTATTATACACTATTTAAAAGCATTTTAAAAGAGGTGTTTTATATTTGCACCTCTATTTGTTTTCACTTATTTTTGCATATTTTTTTAGTTTCTCATGTACTAAATAGTTTATAGTACCTAATGGAAATTTACCTTCTTTATCTTTTTTACCAGCTGGAACACCTGTTAATACTTCAATTCCCTCATCTATTGTTGATACAGCATATATATGGAATTGTTTGTTTTTCACTGCATTAACAACATCATCTGATAGCTGTAAGTTATTTATATTTTGTACTGGTATCATTACACCATGTGTTCCATCAAGACCCCTCATTTTACATATTTGGAAAAATCCTTCAATCTTTTCATTTACTCCACCTATTGGTTGTATTTGACCTTTTTGGTTTACCGAACCTGTTACTGCTATTGACTGTTTTATTGGTATTTCTGAAAGACTTGATAATAGTCCATATAGTTCTGTACTTGATGCACTGTCTCCATCTACTCCATTATATAGTTGCTCAAAACATATGCTTGCTGTTAAACATAGTGGAATGTCTTGTGCAAATAATTCTCCTAAATATCCTGATAAAATATATACACCTTTTGAGTGTGTTGAGCCTGAAAGTTCAACTTCCCTTTCTATGTTTACTATTCCACCTTTCCCCGTGTATGTGTTTACTGTAATTTTTACTGGTTTTCCAAATGTATAGTCTCCTATTGACATTACTGTTAAACCATTTATTTCACCTACTGAAGCTCCTTTTGTATTTATTAATAAAGTATTCTCTTTTATCATTTCCAAGTATCTTTCATCATATTTTCTTATTCTGTCATTTCTTTCTATTAAAGCCTTGTTTATAAATTCTTCTGTTACAATTTTTGATTTTGCAAGTTTTGCCCATGTTGACGCTTCTCCTATTATTTGTGATAAGTCACTAAATCGTGTTGATATTTTTTCCTTATCTCCTGCGAGTTTTGATGCATATTCTACCATTCTTGCCATCGCACATCTGTCTAAATGTAATAGTCCTTCTTGTTCGCAAAATGTGTGTACAAATCTTGCAAGTTTGTTTACGTTTTCTGCATTTATTGGTGCAGTTTCCTCAAATTCTACTTTTATTTTAAATAATTTTCTAAAGTCTGAATCCATTGATAATAGTGTATGATATATATTTCCATTTCCTACTATTATTACTTTTATATCTAGTGGGATAGGCTCTGGTTTTAATGAAATCATTGCCATTGATGTTCTTTGTTCATTTGTGTTGTCTATACTCAATTCTTTTATTCTTAGTACTCTTTTTAATTCTTTATAACATATTGGATTTGATAATAAGTCTTTTGCTTGAAATATTATATATCCACCATTTGCCTTGTGCATTAATCCTGGTTTTAACATTGTAAAGTCTGTTTTTAGTGCTCCATAATAGTTCTCATATTCAAGCTTTCCAAATAGATTATGATATGAGTAGTTTGAATCCATTATTGCTGGACATCCTTCTTTGTTACTATTATCTATAAACAAATTTACTCTATAGTTTAAGCATGGATCCACTTTTCTTTGCATTGGATTTTGTGGCTGTTGCTGTTGGTCTTTTTGTATTTTGTCTTCTTCTAAAAAGTATGATACATTTTTTAGTACGTCTTGTTTTACATCATTTAAGAATTGGTTTATTTTTTTGTTTCTTTTGTATTTTGATTTTATATAGTTTATATGTGCATTTACTGTTAATAGTGCTACATTTGACTGCCATTCTGATACTTTTTTGTCAGATTGTCTTTCTATTTGTTTTATTTGACTTATTGCTTCCATTATTTGTTGTTGTACTATTACTGATTTTGCTTCATATTCTTGTTTTATTTTTTCGTCTAGTTTATCAAATTCTTCTTCTGGTATTACTTTTCCATCTATTATAGGCATCATGTATATTCCATTTTGTGCAGATTTTACTTGAAATCCATGTTTTAGTGAGTCATTGTTTAGCTTTGTCATTAGTGTCTCTCTTTTTTCTTCAAATTCTTTTTTTATTAGTCCTTTTTCTTTTTCAAAGTCTTCTGCATTAAATGTTTTTTTTATGTCCTTTTTTACTTCTTTTATAAAGCCATCCATGTTTTCTTTGAATTCTTTTCCTTGTCCAGCTGGTAGCGCTACTGCTACTGGCTCATTTGGATTTTGGAAGTTATATATATAACACCAGTCATTTGGAGTTTTTCTCTTTTTTGATATTTCATCTAAATAGTGTTTTGCATACATTGTTTTTCCAACTCCACTTGGTCCTTCTATATATATGTTGTTTCCTTTTACTTCAACATTTACTCCAAATTCTAGTGCTTTTATTCCTCTTTCTTGCCCTATTCCATCATTTATTTCTTGTAGTTCTTGTGTTGTTTCAAAGTCAAATAATTTTGTATCACATATCATTTTTAAGTCTCTGTAACTTAATTCTTTTTTATCTTTCATTTTTTCCTCCGTGCACTTTTATTTTATCCCTTTTTTTCTTTTTTATTTTATATTAGTTGTATTTTTTTGTAAAGTATTTTTATGATTTTTGTTGAAGTTTTTGGCACTTCTTTAATCATTAATTTTTTTTAGTGTTTCTATTTTTATTTCTTGATTTTGATTATTTTCCATGTATGTAACATATGCTTTTATAATTTTCACAGCACTTCCATCATCATAATCTTCTACAGCTATTTCTACTTTATATCCTTTTGGAACATCTAAATCGGCTAGTGTTGAAATATTGCTTTCGCTTATTTCTTTTTTACCTTCATCATCACCTATTTTTGTATTTTTTAAATTTGAAAAGTCCTCAAGTTTCATTCTTTCTATTGTATTTATTGCTAAATTTGTTGCTTCAGCTTTTCTATTTATTTTCTTTGTGGTTACTGATGTATTATAAAAGAGGCCTGTTATTAATGATACAAATAATATTAATATTAGTACAGATATTGCAATATCAATTCCTGTTACCCCTTTACTATTTTTTAAATTCATAATAACTTCCCCTTTTTATTTTTTCTTATACTTATTAAACTAACATTTTCACACTAATTTGTCAAGATATTTTTAAAAGAACAAATAAGAAAATTTTTCTTATTTGTTCTTACCCGATTTTAATTCTTGTAACTTTTTTATTACAACTATTTTACATACAATGCTATTCTGTACCCCGTGTCTATATCTGTCGTTGTTGCTGATATTTCTTCTCTTTTTGTTATTGCATTATTTCCTATATTGAAATATTTTCCTCCTCTTATTATGTAATTGTCTCCAGTTTTTTCTGCTGTTATTTCTGCCATGTTCCCTGCTATGTCATATAGGTTGTTTATTTTCCATGCATCACTATATCCTGTTACCTCACTTGTGTTTGGCGATACAGAGTAATTTAATGTTACTGTTGATACATCTGTAAAATATGCTAGTCTTGTATCTTGCTTTATCGCTACGACTTTTTCCATTTTTGTATTAGCTTTTCCAACAGTGATTGTATTAGGTCCCCATGGTGTATCTGAATCAAAGTCTATTTCAGCCCCTTTTTGTATTGCATATATGTCTATATCAATTCCTGTATCTTTCGATATTTTACTATCATTAATATTATTTGTTATATTAATTGGAATTTGAATCGTATCCTTAGATTTTATTATCTCCTTATAGTACCAAACTCCAGCTTTTTTTATCCATTTATCCGGTTGTTCTGAATTGTATTCAATTGATTTTATGTTATCACTATTATTTGATGTATCTTTAATTGCTATATATGCATCTGTATCTCCAGTATTTGTGATTCTTAAACTTGTCATACTTTTACTTTCGTATGATGGAGCCTGTATTGATGTATGCTGTAATTCAGTATCAATACTCAGTGTTTTAATACTTGGAACATAAAATCCAAATCTCTTTTTTGATAAGCAAACACTTTTTATTGCATTATTGTTTTTATTTTCAAACATAATTGATGAAAATGTTTTCCCTATGTTCTGTCTATTGAAGTCACAATAGTTACCATAATTATCCACTTCATTTATATCGTATGTTTTTTTTATCCAAGCCATTGCATTATCCCATTGCTTACCATATACAGGTGTTGAAGTAACTTCCCAACTACTATCTTTTGAATACATTTCTCTGGCTTCTGCTATTGCATTAATTGGCGTCATATTTGTTTTTGGTTGATATCCACGCATTGATACTGGTTTACCATCTTTTTCTCCAATTTCATATCTACTTACGAAATATCCACCATATTTTTTTATACTTTTTTCTATATTCTTTTGTTCCTCTTCTGAATTTGCATCTACATTGTCTGTGTATGTTTTTCCGGTTCCATCATAATCTTTTGTATTATAATCTGTAGTTGGTATCCATACAAATTGGTTTCTTGTTTTTCTCGCTGTTTCAACATTACTGTTTGTTACAGGGTCTGTTCCCTCATATATTACTAATCCTTTTTCTTTATCATTTTCTCCGTCTGCCCCTGACACAACAAACCCAGCAGGTATTGGTACTTCTTTTTCCCCACTGTCAACTTTTTTTAGTGTTTCTATTTTTATTTCTTGGTTTTGATTATTTTCCATGTATGTAACATATGCTCTTATTATTTTTGCAGCACTTCCATCATCATAATCTTCTACAGCTACTTCTACCTTATACCCATTTGGAATATCTAAATCTGCTAATGTAGAAATATTGCTTTCATTTATTCCTTTTCTGCCATCATCATCACCAGTTTTTGTGTTTTCTAAATCAGCAAAGTCCACAAGTTTCATTCTTTCTATTACACTTATTGCTAGATTTGTTGCTTCTGTTTTTCTATCTATTTTTTTTGTTGTTACAGCTGTATTGTAGAAAAGACCTGATATTAATGATATAAATATTATTAATATTACTACAGATACGGCAATATCTACTCCTGTTACTCCTTTATTATTCTTTAGTTTCATTATGTTTTTCTCCTTTTCTCTTACTATACTTAAATATACTATCAATGATGCCAGTTTTTGTCAATACCTTTTGACCAAAAACAAACAAGAAAAATAGATGTCCTCTTTTTGATTCCATCTACTTTCTTTTACTATTCAGCTTTTTTTTCTTTTTTTTCTGTTTTTACTTCTTTAGCTGGTTTCGCTTCTTTTTCAACTACTTCTTCAGTTTTTTCAGCTGTTTCAACTTTTGCTTCTACAACTGGTGCTTCAGGAGCAACTTCTTTGCTAACTACTTCTTCAACTTTTTCTACTTCTTTAGCTGGTTCTTCAACATCGTCTCCTTTGATAACGATTTCTTTGTTTTCAATTCTTGCTCCAACCATTTCTTTAGTCTTAGAAGCTTTACCTGTTCTTTCTCTTAGATAGTATAATTTAGCTCTTCTTGCTTTACCAACTCTAACTACTTCTACTTTTTCTACTAGTGGTGAATGAATTAAAAATGTTTTTTCTACACCTACACCATATGATATTTTTCTTACTGTAAATGTGCTATTTACTCCTCCACCTTGTTTTTTAATTATTATTCCTTCAAATACTTGGATTCTTTCTTTATTTCCTTCTTTTATTTTAACATGTACTCTAACTGTGTTTCCAACTTTTAGGTCTGGAATTTTGTTTTTTAATTGTTCATGTTCTATTGATTTTATGATATCCATTAGTATTTACCTCCTTCTTTCTTTATGTAAGCGGTACTTTATTAGTACTTTACAACTATTTTATTATTTCTAAATATTCTTTGTCTTCTTCAGACAGTTCTACATTTTTTAATAATTCTGGTCTTTTTTTATAAGTATTTTTTAATGCTTCACATCTTCTCCATTTATTTATGTTTTCATGATGCCCTGATTGCAGTATTTCTGGAACCTTAACACCTTCAAATGTTTCTGGTCTTGTATATTGTGGATATTCAAGTATTCCCTGTGAAAATGATTCTTCTGATGTTGAATCTTCACTAAGTACCCCTTCTACATATCTACTAACACTGTCGATTAGTATCATCGCTGGAAGTTCCCCTCCTGTGAGTACATAATCACCTATAGATATTTCTTCGTCTACAATTTTGTCCAATACTCTTTGGTCTATTCCTTCATAATGTCCACATAGTAAAATAAGATGTTTTTCTTTACTTAGTTCCTCGACCTTTTTTTGGTTTAATACTTTTCCCTGTGGTGTTAGATATATTACTTTTGCATTTTCATCTTTTATTGAGTTATATGCATCATATACTACATCTGGCTGAATTACCATTCCAGCTCCACCACCATATGGAGTGTCATCTACTTTTTTATGTTTATTTTTAGAAAAGTCTCTAATATTTATCAAATTAATTTGTATTAGTTTTTTTTCTTCAGCTTTTCCAATTACACTTTTCTTTACTGCTTCAAACATTTCTGGAAATAGTGTTAATACATCAAATTTCATCTAATTCCTCCTAATTCACGTTTTGGGTGAATTATTATATTAAACCTGGTATGAGATGTACTATTATTTTTTCATCTAATATTACTTCTTTGATTACTTCGTCAATTCCTGGTAATAGTATTTGTTTTCCTAGTTCATCTTTTACTACATATATGTCTTTTCCTCCAGTGTTATATATGTCATCAACTTTTCCAAGTAGCTTTCCTTCATCTGTATAAACATCTAATCCTATTAGGTCAACTATGTAGTATGTTCCTTCTTCAAGTGGTATCGCATCTTTTCTATCTACTTCTAAAAATGCGTTTCTTAGTTTTTCCGCTGTTTCAATATTGTCTATACCTTTGAATTTTACTAATACCATGTTTTTATGATATTTTACATTTTCTATTTTATAAAGTTCTGACTTACCTTTGATTTTTACATATACGGTTTTCAATTCGTCAAATCTTGTTATATCATCTGTAAAAGGATTTACTTTTACTTCTCCTTTTATTCCAAATGTATTTACTATTTGACCTATTTCTAGTCTTTTTTGCATATTTTTCTCCATTATCCAATAAATTCTACTGTAACTTTTTTATTTTTTCTATTTGATACAGCTCTTATTATTGTTCTTATAGATTGTGCAATTTTACCTTGTCTACCTATGATTTTCCCCATATCTCCTTCAGCAACTTTTACTTCAAAGATTATGTTTTTCTCTCCCTCAACTTCTTTTATTTCTACAGCTTCAGGATTGTCTACTAGATTCTTTATGATTGTTTCTAATATTTCTTTCATAGTGTCCTCCTATTTTGCATTTTTTATTAATGCTTTTACTGTGTCTGTTGGTTGTGCACCATTTTTTATCCATTGTTCTAATTTTTCTTGATTTAGAACTATTGTTGATGGTTTTGTCATTGGGTCATATGTTCCTATTTTTTCGATGATTTTTCCATCTCTTGGAGATTTAGAATCAGCTACAACTATATGATAGAATGGAGCTCTTTTCTTTCCTTCTCTTTGTAATCTTATTTTTACCATGTTAGTCACCTCCTAATTAATATATGAATTTAAAATTTAATAACTATATTTTGAAGTTTTTTAGGTCATCCATATTCATATTTTTCATCATGTTTTTCATTCCACCTTTTCCTGATTTCATTTGTTTCATCATTTTTTGTGTCATTTCAAATGATTTTATGAATTTGTTGATGTCCTGTACTGTTGTTCCACTACCTTTTGCGATTCTTTGTCTTCTACTTGCATTTAGTAGTTTTACATTTCTTTTTTCTTGTTTTGTCATTGAACATATTATCGCTTCAACTTTGTCAAATTCTTTGTCATCTACGTTCAAGTCTTTTATTTTATTCATTCCTGGTATCATTTTAAGTAATGATGAGAATGATCCCATTTTTTTCACTTGCCTAATTTGTGCTAAATAATCGTCTAAGTCTAATTCTTTTTTTTGTAATTGCTTTTCTAGTGCTTCTGCTTCTTCTTGTGAGATGGTTTCTTCTGCTCTTTCTATTATTGATAATACATCTCCCATTCCAAGTATTCTTGATGTCATTCTTTCAGGATTAAATACTTCTATGTCACTTAATTTTTCTCCCGTTGCAGAAAATTTTATTGGCTTTCCTGTAACTTTCTTTACTGAAAGTGCTGCACCACCACGCGTGTCTCCATCTAATTTTGTTAGTACTACTCCGTCTATTCCTACTGCTTCATTGAAGCTTTTTGCAATGTTTACTGCATCTTGACCTGTCATTGAGTCTACTACTAATAAGATTTCATGTGGTTTTACATTTTGCTTTACATTTTTTAGTTCTTGCATTAGTTCATCATCTATATGTAGCCTTCCTGCTGTATCTAGTATTACTACATCATTTAATTTTGATATTGCCACATTTATTGCTTGTTTTGCTATTTGTACAACATCTCTTGAATTTTCATTACTATATACCGGAATGTTTAGTTGTGCTCCTACAACCTGCAATTGCTTTATCGCTGCTGGTCTGTATATGTCGCATGCTACTAATAATGGTTTTTTTCCTTGTTTTCTTAAAAGATTTGCTAGTTTCCCTGCCGTTGTTGTTTTCCCTGACCCTTGAAGCCCCACTAACATTATTATTGTTGGTGGATTTGGAGTAAAGTTTATTTTGCTTTCTGTTCCTCCTAATAGTTCTATCATTTCGTCTTTTACAATTTTTATAACTTGTTGCCCTGGTGTTAATGATTTCATTACATCTTGACCTAGTGCCTTCTCTTGTATGTTTGCTATAAATTCTTTTACTATTTTATAGTTTACATCTGCTTCTAGTAATGCAAGTTTTACTTCTCTTAGCATTTCTTTTAAATCGCTTTCTGTTATTCTTGCTTTTCCTCTAATTTTTCTTGTTATTTCTTGTAATCTTGATGATAGCCCTTCAAATGCCATGTTTTTCTCCTCTCTCTTTTGTTTATACTAAACAATTTAATTCTTTTTTTACTTCTTCCAATATACTTTCTACCTTTTTGTCTGATGAGTCTTTTTGTATTTTGTTTAGGTTTAACAGTATATGTTCGATTTGTTTTTCTTGATTAATTGTCTTTTTCATAAACAATAGCTTTTCTTCAAACTCGAAAAGTTTTCTTTCCCCCTTTTTGATGATATCTCTTACTGCTTGTCTTGTTATCTCATTGATTTCTGCAATTTCTGATAAAGATAAGTCTTTGTTGTAGTAGTAGTCTATGTATTCATATTGTTTGTCTGTCAACATTTTTCCGTAGATTTGCCATAGTATGCTTATTTCTACTTTCTTTTCCATGCTACTACCTTCTTTCTTAAGTGGTTATGTTTTTATTGTTTTTTACTGTAATGCTTATATACTTTACACCATTTTTCTCATTTTGTCAAGTGTTTTGAAGCTTTTTTTCAAAGTTTTTGTTCAATCTAACCTTATTTCAGGATTATCTGTTAATATCTTATCAACTATGTTCTCATCACCATTAAATTGTGTAACATATCCTCCAAGAGAGTCTGCTTTTTCTTTTAATGCTTCTACATTTGTGTTAAGATATATTTTTGCTTTACCTTTTCCGTTTTTTGCTTCTTGCACTAAGTTTGATACTGGCGAATTTCCATCAAATGCAACAACTACTGATTTTCTTCTTTCAAATATTTCATAATTGAAGCTTTTATATATTCCTAGTTCTTCAGGTTCTGTTGATATACATACACCATTTATATTTTCTTGTAGTATTTTTTCTTTTACATCTTCTGAAACTTTTTTAGGTATTATCGCATTAATTTCAAAGTTTTTATTTAATTGTTTAGAGATGTCTACAACTGCTTTCTCATATCCTTCCATTTTGTGTCCAACAACTATATATGCTTTTTTGTCATCTATTTTGCTTAACATTTCTTTTAACATTTTCACACCATTATCATTTGGCACTGTTTCTCTTCCATTTGAGTTAAAACTTCCCCCTGCAATTATAACAGGTACTTTGTCCACTGGTAAACTAACTATTTTTTCTTTTAGCACTTCTGCTGACTCAAGATTGTCATTTAGCATAAATTGTTTCTTCTTCTTTTTGCTCGCTTTGAAATATTGTTCTTCTAATTGTTGTATCATTTCTTCTAATGTTTTTTCTTGTCTTATTTTTTTGAACCTTTTTAATTTTTTCTTGAAGTTTTCTTTATTTTCTTCTATTAATTTATTTTCTGTTTCTTTCATTTTTTGAAAGTCGTTGTCATCCAATCCCAGTAAATTTTGTAATGCTATTTGTTCTTCCATTGTATCTGTACCATAAAATCCACATCCATCAGTTCCTTGTACACATTTTACATTATTTTTCATGTAGTATTTTATTGGATGATTTTCTAATCCTGTCAAGTTATTTAATCTAACATTTGATGATATTTGAAATTCTAGTATTGTCCCAATTTTCTTCATTCTTTCTATCATTTCTCTACCTTTTTCAGTTTTTAAGTTTATTCCATATACTCCATGTCCTATTCTAAATCTTGGTGCCTGTTTTCCTTCTGGAATTGCATTTTCTACACATTCCACTGCTCTTTCTATGTTTTCTTTGAATGCATCGTTTTCTCCTGCATGTATCCTTATTGTAAATCCATTGTTTTCTTTTATTGCAAATTCAACAAGCTCTTTTATTATTGGCTCAAATTCTTTTATGTCATTTAGTTCTTCTCCAACTATATCACTACCAACAACATACGGACTATGTGCCATTGCTTTTAATACATCTAATGATTCTCTGATTTGGTCTGATGTTAGCCATATTCTTCTTATTGCAACTAAAAACCTTAGTGCAACTCCTGTTTCTTCTTCTGCTAATGGTACTATTTGATGTACTTGTCTTAAGAATTCTATTCCTGGTTCTCCCTTTTTGGTTAAGTCTGTTGATGCGATTTCTGCATAGTATATTCCTTGTTTTTGATATTCTCTTGCTATCCACAATAGTTTGTCTTGCAATAACGAATTTTTTGCATATTTGCTTCCTAATTGTGAGTCTTCACTCATTTTATATAGATAGTTTTTTATATCTTCTTCTGGGATTTTGTCTATCTGTTCTTTTGTAAAATATATTGGATTTTGACATGATTTGCCTTTTGCGAATACATATCTGTATACATATACTTTTTCAAGATTTGTAAATACTGATTGACCATCTTTTAATAATGCTAAACTTCTCCTTATTTTTCTTATATTTTCTTCTGCATTTTCTAGGTTGTTTAATATTAGGTCTGCAAAGTTTATGAATGTTTCGTCTTTTATTTTTCTTTCTAATTTTTTTCCTGTTAGTTCTGAATTTTCATATGCTTTTGCCGTCTCTTTTCTGTATTTTTCCATTACTTCTTCTTGTTTTGGTGTTAATTTTAAGTCAATTTTTCTTACATAATATAATGGATATTTTATTTGGTGCTTTATTCCAAGTGCTATTAATAAGTCTGGACTTAATATGGCATTCATGTGTGTATGTAAGTCTGTTCTTAATTTGTTTTTTACTGGTATATATGTATTTATTATTGTTTTTTCTTTTTCTATTTTATAATCTTTTGTTTGTGACATTAATGTTTTTATTATTGCTGGTATTTTTGCTTTTTGTTCTATTCTGCCATCTTCATATATTGTTGCTATTTCAGTGTTACCAATGTTAAAAAGATAAATATTTTCTCCATTTGCATTTATATGTGAGTATATTTCACCTGTTATAGTTTTCATATCATTTTT
The DNA here is from genome assembly GCA_934162535.1 of uncultured Clostridia bacterium. Classification (GTDB taxonomy): domain Bacteria; phylum Bacillota; class Clostridia; order TANB77; family CAG-508; genus CAG-269. The sequence continues at coordinate 42,936 of CAKPJC010000004.1, forward strand.
ATCTTTTATTGTTTCAACTCCAAGTGTTTTGGCTAAGTTTGTAATAAGATTTCCTGTATTGTGATTTGGTGTTTCGATAATGTATCTTATTTTATCCTCACTTTCTTTTTGCAATTTTACAATTATGTCTTTTTCTTTGTCTAAATAAAATTTTTTAACCATATTTTCCTCCTTTTTTCTTAATTATGTGACAAAAAAGGAAATTATTTTTATTCTAATTTCCTCTCTTTTTACTATTGCTCTATTTTCTTATTTCAGCACCACATTTTTTTGATACTGTTTCAATAATTTTATCTATTATATTATTAATTTCTTCATCTGTCAATGTTTTTTTCATATCTTCAAATGTTAATGAATATGCAATTGACTTTTTATCTATTCCAATGTTTATTCCTGTATACACATCAAATACTTCAATGTTAGTAAGTAAGCTACCTCCTGCTGATTTTATTACTTTTTCTATGTCTTTTGATATTGCATCTTTATTTACTACAAATGCTAAATCTTTTTTTATTCCTGGAAATTTTGATATTTCTTTATATTTCATTTTTCCGACCTTTTTTTTAAATAGTTCGTCAAGGTTTATTTCCATCACATACACATTTTCATTTGTAATGCTTGGATGTATTTTCCCTATTATTCCTACATCTGTTCCATTTACATTTATGTATGCACTTTGACCTTTGTGCATTTCTTTTGGAAACTCTTTTTTAATAAAGCTATATCTTCCTGCATATCCAAGATATTCAAGTATTTCTTCTGCTATTCCTTTTATTGTATAGAAGTCTACATTCTTTATGTTATTTAATCCCAATGAGTATTTGCCTGTCATTACTGCACATAGTTTTGTGTTCTCTCCATATTCTTCACCTTTTTTATAAAATCCTTTTCCTATTTCAAATATTGATATATCTTTTTGATTACGGGCATTATTGTATTCATATATTTTATATAATGATGGTATCATACTATATCTAAGTGTGTTTCTGTCTTCTGTTATAGGGTCTAATAATTTTAGTGGTTCGAATTTATCAAGTGTGTATTGTGTTGCTTCTTTGTCATTTACCAATATATATGTTAATGTTTCGTTTAATCCTAGTGCTATCATTTTGTTTCTTATTTCTCTTTGTGTTTTATCATAGCTCCCTTTTCTCATTTGAACTACAGGTAATTTTCCTTGAATATTGTCTACTCCATATATACGACTAACTTCTTCTATCAAGTCTTCTTTTATTGATATGTCTAATCTTCTTGTTGGAACTTTTACTGTTACCTTTTCTCCTTTAGCATTGTATTCAAATCCTAGTTTTCTGAATACATTTAATATTTCTTCATTCGGAATTTCTATTCCTAATACATCATTTATGTTTTTAAATTCTATTTCTATATTTTTTTCTTGATTATTTGTTTTATCATATTCAACTGTGCCTGTAATTACTTTTCCATCTGCGTATTGCTCTAATAATTTACATGCTCTCTCTATTGCCATTGTTGTTCTTTCTGGGTCTATTCCTTTTTCAAATCTGTTACTTGCTTCACTTCTAAGTATTTTTTTTGACGTTTTTCTAACTTTTACAGAATCGAATATTGCTGATTCTATTATTATATTTTTAGTGTCTTTTTCTACTTCTGTTTCAAGTCCACCCATTACTCCTGCTAACCCTACTCCATGTGTACTATCTGCTATTACTATATCTTCTGAACTTAGTGTTCTTTCTATATTATCAAGTGTCGTTAGCTTTTCTCCTTCTTCTGCCATTCTAACTACAAGTTCGTTTCCAAGTCTATCCGCATCATAAAAGTGTAGTGGTTGACCTAATTCTAGCATTACATAGTTACTTATATCTACAACATTGTTTATTGGTCTTATTCCAGATGCCATTAATCTATTTTTTATAAATGCAGGGCTTTCCTTTATTGTTAGATTCTCTACTTTTTTTATTAAGAGTTTTTTACAATTTTCTGTTTTTACTTCTGCTGTGAATGTTTCGTTTATGTTTTTTCCTTCTTCTTTATGACTTATATCTATAGATTTTACAGGTTTATCATATATTGCTCCTATTTCATATGCCATTCCAAGTATACTTAGCAAATCTCCTCTGTTTGCTGTTAGTTCAAAATCTATTATCTCATCATCTAGTCCTAAATATTTTATAGGGTCTTCTCCTGGTATTGCATCTTCACCAAGTTCTGCTATTCCTTCTTTGTCTTTTGGAGTTAGAAATTTGTTCTCTATTCCTATTTCTTCTAGCGAACATAACATTCCATTTGATTCTTTTCCTCTTATAATTCCTTTTTTTATTGTTATTTCTGGTAGTTTTGCTCCATCTTGTGCTACTATTACTTTTAATCCTTTTCTTGCATTTGGTGCACCACATACAATGTCTAATGTTTCTGTTCCTATATTTACTTTACAAAGATGCAAGTGATCCGAATCTGGATGGTCAACACATTCTGTTATTTCTCCTATTATTAGTTTTGTTGCATTTATCATTTTTTCGGCTGAATCATATTCGTTTCCAACACGTGTCATGTCTTCTGCTAATTGCTTTATATCAACATCTATGTCTACATAGTCTTTTACAAAGTTTTTACTTAGTTTCATTTCATTTTCTCCTTTCTACCTATATCTCTTATTCAATATCTTTTCTGTCAAATTGTGTTAAAAATCTAATATCATTTGCATACAAGTATCTCATATCTGGTATTCCATATTTGAACATTGCTAGTCTTTCTAGTCCTGTTCCAAATGCAAATCCTCCATATTCTTCTGGATTATATCCATTCATCCTCAATACATTTGGATGTACTATTCCTGCTCCTAATATTTCTATCCAACCTGTTTGTTTACATAGGTTGCAACCTTTTCCACCACATTTAAAACAGCTAACGTCTACTTCATATGATGGCTCTGTGAATGGAAAATAGCTTGGTCTAAATCTTAGTTCACTATTTTTTCCTATTAATTTTTTTACAAATATTTCAAGTGTTCCTTTTAAATCTGCTAATGATACATTTCTTTCTTTTTTGTCTATAACAAGTCCTTCAACTTGACCAAATTGATGTGAATGTGTTGCATCATCTTCTCTACGGTATGTTTTTCCTGCACATATCATTCTTATTGGTGTTTTTTCTGTATTTGCTAACATTGTTCTTGCTTGTACTGATGATGTTTGTGTTCTTAGTAGATGTTCTTTTGTTATATAGAAACTATCTTGCATGTCTCTTGCCGGATGTCCTTTTGGTAGATTTAGTCTTTCAAAACAAAATTCATCTGTTTCTAGTTCTGGGCCTGATACTACATCATACCCCATTGATACAAATAGGTCTTCTATTTCTTCAATTACTCTGTTTACTGGGTGTTTGCTTCCTCTTTTTATTTTTGTTCCTGGTAATGTTATGTCTATTGTTTCATTTTCTATTTGTTCTGCTAGCATATTTTCTCTTATTGCTTCTTCTGCAATTGCGATTTTTTCTTCTATTTCTGTTCTTGCTTTGTTTACTAGTGCTCCTACTTTTGGCCTTTCCTCTGCTGTTAAGTTTCCTAATCCTTTTAGTAGACCTGATAGTTCACTTTTTTTACCTAGAATTTTTACTTTTAATTCTTGTAGTTCTTGTGAGTTTTTTATTTGCTGTATTTTTTCTTCTGCATTTTTTTTTATTTCTTCAATTTTTTCTTGCATTTTTCTATCATTCCTTTCTTTTAAATTATGGCTTTGAGATTTTATCAATTAAAAGAGCCAATCATCCATATTTTTAGGACGAATGGCTCTTTTCGTGGTACCACCTAATTTTATTAATTGTGCTTTTGCACTTATTAACCTCTTTATAGTTTTAACGGTTCTACCGCTTCTTTTTACTGCTTTTTCAAAAGAAGACCTCTAAAGTGAATTTTCAATATATCTTGTATAAATAGCTCTCAGCTTTGCTATTTTCTCTGTGATACTTTTTTAATATATTTACTTTGCTTTTTCTCAGGTTTTGTTTTTCTTTGCACATTATAGCACGGTTTATTTTTTTTGTAAAGTGTTTTGATTTATGTTTACTTATTTTTTAAAAGGTAAGAGCAATTTTTTTGCTCTTACCTTCGGGTAACTATAGGAATCACTTTTCCGTCAATTCTTTCTTCTTGGCTAATGAAATGTTGTACTTTTGCATAAAGTTCTCGACCTTTCTGACAGAAGCAATGTATTCCTGTTCAGACTTTTCGGCTTCTTCTCTTGCAATTTCGCATGCTGTTTCAAGGCGTTCTAACTCTCCTCTTGCCTCCCACATTTGCTGTTCCTTCACTCTTTTTTCATCCTCCGCCTTTGAGATTGCTCTCTTTAGCCAGCGAATGATCATGGCATTGACTTTGATGTCATTTTCGATGACTATCCTAGTCCGTTTTTCCTTATTTGTGTTACCCACAAAAATCCCTCCTTATTAGGAAATACGCCTATATTATATCACATATTTCTTGTAATTTCAACAGTTTATGTAAATCTCATTCTAATTTCCTATTGGGGCATAATTATCTGTTGATATTTTTTTGTCTGAGCTATAGTTTTTTACTTCTGTATTCAAATACTCTTCATATTCTAGGTATTTGCTTTCATTTATTTGTGGTGTTCCTTTTATTCCTACTAATATAAGGTTTTGACTTTCAAAGACATCTTTATTTCCAACTTGATAAATTTTCACATCATCAAATACTTTTTTATATGTTGCATATTCGTATTTGATAAGTTTTGATTCTTTTCCTTCTAATGATGATATTATATTAGTCAATACTATTCCATTTTCGTTTAGCCTGTTTTTTGCATTCGCTAATGCTTCAAATGTTGTTAATTCAAATGGTACATTTGTTCCTTTGAATGCATCTATTAAAATGGTATCGTATTTTTCTTTACTATAATTTAGAAAGCTTCTACCATCTTGACTATATATTTTTAGCCTTTCATTATTAGTATTTAACCCAAATTGTTCTTTTGCAATTTGGGTCATTTTTTCATCTATTTCTACTACATCTATTTTTTTATCATCGTATTTTTGTAGATAATGTATTGGATATGTATATGCTGCTCCTCCAATTAAAAGTGTTGAGTTTGCATTTTTGTTCAGGTATTCAAATAAATCGTAATATCTTAAGTATTTTGCTCCCATTTCTCCTGTTTTTTCATCTATATATGATTCTATCCCTGTGTCTACTTGTAGTGTTTTATATGATGTTTTTCCTACATCTATTCTTTTTACCCAAATCCTGCTATATTGTGAATCTGTATCTAGTACGATGTCTGAGTTTGATTTTTTGAATGCTATTTTTCCAAGTATGGTTATTATGGTTATTATACATATTGTTAGTATTATCATCCATAGAAATTTCTTGTCTTTGTTTTCTCTTATTACCACTGCCATAATTAATATTAGTATCGTTACCCCTAAATTTATATTACTTACTCCAACAAATGGTATTAATATAAATCCCATTATGAATGTTCCTGCTATACATCCTATTGTTGATAATGATGACATTCTTCCTGATATTGACCCAATATCGTCTTCCTCTTCACTTTTTATTTTTACTGCATAGGGTGTTACCATTGCAAGTAGAAAACTTGGTATCGAGAATACTATTATTGAGCAAATTATTGCAACTATAATTAGATTTCCAATTATTCCTGCAAAGTTTTTTACTATAATTGTTTCTAATAATGGTATTATACTTGTGAATATTGCTGAATATAATAGTATTTTTGATACCTGGTTCTTGCTTGCTATTTTATCTGCTCTCTTTCCTCCTATCCAATATCCTACGCTCATACTTTCTAATATTATTCCTATTATACTTGTCCATACTACATTTGAACTTCCAACATATGGGGAAAGAACTCTAGCTGCAATTAGCTCGAGTCCCATTCCTATTGCTCCACTTAGAAGTACTATTATTTCTAAATTATATTTTTTCATTTTTTTCCTCTTCTTTTAATTGTATATGTACATCATCTAATTGTTGTTCTGTAACTTTTGATGGCGATCTCATTAGTAAGTCTCTTGCTCTTTTATTTTTAGGGAATGCTATTACTTCTCTTATATTTGTTGAGTCAGCTATTAGCATTATTAGTCTATCAATTCCTGGTGCAGCACCTGCATGTGGTGGTGTTCCATATTGGAATGCATTATACAATGCACCAAATCTTGTTTTTACATCTTCTTCTGTATATCCTGCTATTTCAAATGCCTTTACCATTATTTCTGGGCTATGATTTCTTACAGCTCCTGATGCTGTTTCATATCCATTACATACCATGTCAAATTGATATGCTAATATGTCTAATGGATTTTTGGTTTCTAATGCTTCTAGTCCACCTTGTGGCATTGAAAATGGATTATGACAAAAGTCTATTGTTCCTTCGTCTGATAATTCATACATTGGGAAGTCTACTATGAAACAGAATTTATATACATTTTTTTCTAATAAGTCTAGTCTTTTTCCAAGTTCTATTCTTATTAGTCCTGATATTTTTTGTGCTTTGTGTAATTCATCTGCTATAAAGAATATGCTATCTCCTGCTTTTACTCCATATTCTTTTTCTAGTTTTGCTTTTGCTTCTTCTGTTATGAATTTTGCTATTCCACCTTGAATTGTTCCATCTTTTTCAAATTTTGTCCATGCTAAGCCTTTTGCCCCTACTTCGTCTGTTGTAGCATATTCTGTCATTTTGTCAAAGAATTTTCTTCCTTGCTCTGCACCATTTTGTACTACTATTGCTTTTACTGTTTTGTCTTTGAAAGCATTAAATTCTATATTTTTGAATACTTCTGTTACGTCTTGTATTATTAGTGGATTTCTTAAATCTGGCTTGTCTATTCCGTATTTTTCCATTGCTTCTTTATATGGTATTCTTATAAATGGTCCTTCATCTACTTTCCATGTTGTGTGTTTTTTGAATGTGTGTGTTGCCACTTGTTCCATAACTGTTAATACGTCATCTTGTGTTGCAAAACTCATTTCAAAGTCTAATTGGTAGAATTCTCCTGGTGCTCTGTCTGCTCTAGGATCTTCATCTCTGAAACAAGGTGCTATTTGGAAGTATTTGTTGAATCCACTTACCATTAATAGTTGTTTGAATTGTTGTGGTGCTTGTGGTAGTGCATAAAATTCTCCTGGATTTAGTCTACTTGGTACTAAATAGTCTCTTGCTCCTTCTGGTGATGAGTTTGCTAGTATTGGTGTTTGTATTTCTGTAAATCCTAGTTCGTCCATTTTATCTCTCATTGTTTTTAGGACTTTTGAACGTAATAGTATTGTGTCATGTAGTTTTTTGTTTCTTAAGTCTAAAAATCTGTATTCTAATCTTAAATCTTCTCTTACATCTTGGTCTGTGTTTATTTCAAATGGTAATATGTTTTTGCATTTTCCAAGTATTTCTATTTTTTCTGCCACTACTTCTATTTCTCCTGTTGGCATTTTAGGATTTTTGCTACTTCTTTCCACAACTTTTCCATTTATGTGTATACAACTTTCTGTTGTATATTCTTTTGCCTGTTCTTGTAGTTTTTCATCATTTATTACTATTTGTGTTATTCCAAATTCGTCTCTTAGGTCTATGAATATCATTCCTCCTAAGTTACGAATTTTTTGTATCCATCCTGATAATTCTACTGTTTCTCCTACATTTTTTATTGTTAGTTCTCCTAAATTGTGTGTTCTATACATTCTTATTCCTCCATTGCTTTTCTCTTTTTTTGACATTTATAGTATACTTCCAATTGGTGGAATTGTCAAGTTTTTTGCATTATTAAAAGCCGAGCTATAAACTCGGCTTTGTGTTAGCAGGAGGTGAGAAATCTCTCGATGAACTTTATTTCGTCTTCTAGGATACCTGGAATCATCTCTCTGATAATTACATATCCTATAGCTTCTTCATCCAGCTTTATTTCTGGAATCTCAGGTAATCTCACAACATAACGATATGTCGTGAATAATACTTTATCCTTATTAGGATATTCATGGTAGTGAGTATATGTTTCCACATACTCTAGTTCTTCTTCCAAAGTAATCCCTGTTTCTTCTTTCATCTCTCGGATAGCCCCCTCAATAGGTGTTTCTCCGTATTCTAAGGAACCTCCCCAAAGGCCCAAGCCTTCGTTTCTTGACCTTACTTGAAGAATAATTCCCTCAGGTGTGATTAGGCATATTTCGGTTGATTCCAGCTCAATCATCATATGACGGTCGAGCCCCATTCTTTCCAGTTCGTTCCGGATTTCAAGGAAGTTCATTCCCCGAAATGTAGTGTTTCTCATTTCAGCAGTAACCTTTTTCATTTGGGTTACCTCCTTATATAATTTAGTATACTTTTATTTTACCACAGATTAATCTTTTATACAACTTTATCTTGTTTCTTCTTGTCCAATTTGGTTTAATGATAATTCTATCATTATTAAACTATGTTTCAAAAACTTTATGAATTAAGTGCAATATTTATTGCAAAATTATTATACTATGAAATATCCCAATTTGCAAAAACTTTTCATCGACAAATTTCGACTTTAGATATAAATTATTTTATTTTTTTCTCCATTTTAACAGAACAAATAAGCTAACTTTTAAAATGTACACACAAGACTCAGGCATGCTCAAATCAAGGGTGGGAATACCCGAACCTTCTGTCATGATATTCCCACCCTCTTTTATGTGAATATATTTATCTGTTTAAAATCAATGCGATACTTGTCATGGTGCATCACTATGCAGGATTCAGTGCTACTTTATGTAAAGTCCTCCTCCAATCCCGATAGTGTTGTTGCTGTAGTACGGATAGTTGCCGCTACGATCACTAGCATAATTGTACGTACCACTGTCGTTGTAAGCACCGCCCCTGCTGTACCTGAACCAAAAACTATAGCCCTCTAGTGTCCTTAGCCATACGTTCCCTGCTAGGTCGTATATGTTATTCGCTTTTGCTCCTTCATATGCTCCACTTGCTATTCTTGTTAAGCTTCCTAAGTTCTTTGTTGCAGTTGTTTTGGATGTATTTGTATAATATTCAAATTCAACATCAGAGTAATTTCCCCATGCTACTGAACCTTTATTTATATCTAATGGTGTTTTCTCTCCTGATTTTATTAGCCAATTCATTACTTGGTCATATTGTGTTCCCCATATCATACTTGTTTTTACATTTGTATTCGCTCCTGATAACTTTTTACATTTTTTATACATTTTATACCATGTTTGGTCTCCTATATTTGTATTCATTCTTTTTACTACTGGTGTTTTTTGACTTAAATCTCCTACTTCATATCTTCCTATATAAAATCCTCCATATGTTGCTACACTTTGTAACATTTCATAAAATTCTTGTTCCATTTCCATTAAAAATTCATATCTTGATATTCCTCCTAGATATTTTGTTAAATACGTTGATTCCATATCGTATTTTGTTAATTGTGGCTCATATTTGTTATTACTTGTACTTTTTGTATATGATGTTGCATCTCCAGCATAACTTGTTCCATATATCTTTCCATCTGTCTTATCTTCCCAATACATATCACTTACATCTTCTATTGGTACCCATACCCATTGATTTCTTTCACATTGGGATGTCCATTGGTTACTATCTGTTACCTCTTCTGTTCCTTCATATATTACAAATCCTCCATATTTATGGTTTTGTATTGTATCTGTATTTCCATTGCTTTTTCTGTCATATATTTTTACTTCTTTTACATATCCTTTATCTAGTTCTTTATTTTCTGAAGCATTTTTATTATATATTATTCTTAGTTTATATATTCCCTGATTTAATTCTACTTTTGTGTTCATATAAATTAAGTCTGATTCTGTATATCCTGAAGCCTTTGTTGCATAATATGACCCATTTAATTTTATTGTTGTTTTTTCTGTACTATTTGTTGTTGTGTTTATTATCTCTCCATATAAATAATCATTATAAAATTCACATGATACTGTCCAATTTAATTGTAATATTCCCCCATCTTCACTTACTGTAAACTCTTCTGATGTCATCTCACTTGTTGAACTATCTATGTTATAATTACCACTTGTCCATATTCCACTATCATTCTTTGTCCATGGATATGTTCCCTCTGATGTGAATGTATCTGTTAAATTCTTATTTAGATACAATGTCTCAAATGTTCCATTTACATATGACTCGCTTTCTACTGATGATGCTGTATATCCTTTTGGCACTGGCACATCTATTCCATCTTTACTTTTTACCATTGTGTAATTATTAGGGTTCATTGCTTGTTTTTGTATTCTTCCTGTATTTTCTACTTCTACATTTTCCTCCTTTTTTGTTACTAAACAAATCACTGTTGTTACTAATATTATTGCAACCAATACTATTGAGATTATAACAATTGTTTTCTTATTTATCTTTTTAACTTTTATGTCTTTCATAGACAACTCCTCCTCTGTTTTTAGATGCCAAAAAGACAGTGACTTAATAAGCCTTTTTGTGTTTGGCTTTTATCACTATCTTTTATTTTTATTATTAAATTTTTCGTATTTTTTATTAGTTCGCAAATACCATGTTTAATAAAGCTATACCCAATATATATATATATATATATATACAGCCCCAACGCTTTCACAGGTTTGTGTCTTAACTTTATCTTCCATGGTTTTCACCTCTTTGCTTCTAATTTGCTTAAATTATATATTTAGGCATCTTTAATGTCAATAATTTTTCTCAAAAAAATTCGCCTAAAAAATTCTAACAATATCATTATATGTTACAACTATCGTCAATCCTATCAGAATAGTAAAACCAATTAATTGTATCTTAGCTTCTGTCTCAATTGGCATAGGTTTTCTTCTAACAGCTTCAATAAGTAATATAACTATTTTTCCTCCATCCAGTGCTGGTATTGGTAATAAGTTCGTAACGCCCAGAGAAACAGATATAACTGCCATTAAATATATATAATTCATTAATCCATTTGTTTGAACGACTATCTCTGATATTCCAACAATTCCAACCATCTGGTCTACTGCTACACCACCGGTGAATAACATTTTTAGACTGTCTGCCATTGTTACAACAAATTTTCCAGTTGCTTGTGCTCCATAGTACATTCTATTTTGTATTGTATCCCTTGCAGGATCTGCGAATTGTATTCCGAATGTTGAAATTATTATAAAATAAACTATTAATCCAAATAATATATTTACTATTGGTCCTGCAAATACTATTGCAAATCTCTTCCATAGCTTGGCTTTTGAAAATGAGCCTTCTTTGTCTGAAGCCTCATCTTCTCCTTCCATATTAACATATCCACCTAGTGGTATTAATCTAAGCGAATATTTTGTTTCTTTCCATTGCTTTTGTAAAAGCTTTTTTCCAAATCCAACTGAGAATTCATTTACTTTTACTTTGCATAGTTTAGCTATGATAAAATGTCCACCTTCATGTATTATTACTAAAAATCCTAATAAAAATAATATTTTTATTGTATTTATTGTAAAATTTATCAATGCTTCCTCCTTATAATATTATCATATAAAATATATATGCAAATGGTGCTAAGAACATTAAACTGTCTATTCTGTCTAACATCCCACCATGACCTGGGATTAAGTTGCTGTAATCTTTTACATTTACATATCTTTTTATGCTTGATGCTGCGAAGTCTCCTACTTGACCTATTAGACTTAATATTGCTGTTATTATTACTATATATAAATATGAATAATTTAAGCCATATATGTTATTTATTACTAAAGTATATATTATTGCAGTTATAACTGCTCCAAGTGTTCCTGCTATACATCCTTCTATTGATTTTTTAGGACTTACTTGGCTAAATTTGTGTTTTCCAAATTTCTTTCCTATAATATATGCAAATGTGTCTGTTCCCCATGCAGATATTATCGCATACCATACTATTATTACGCCATTTTCCATGCCTCTTATTAGTGCTATAAATGCTATGCATGTTATAATATATAGTATTCCAAATATGGTATATGCTATATCTTTGAAATTTGTTTTCATATTTGTTATTATAACTTGTGCAAATGATATTACCATAAGTGTTGGAATAAGTAATAACATTATATTCTTTATTGCATCATCTGACATATGTTCTGTTACAATATGTATTAATCCTATGAATGCACATGATATATACCCTAGCCATCTTACTGGCTTACATTCTTTTTGTATCGCATTAAAATATTCTTGCATCGCAAGTATTGCTATTCCCATTAAAAATATATCTACTACATATTTGTTTCCAAATGTGAGTATTGCAACAACTAGTGGAAATCCTAATAATGCTGAAGCTATCCTCTTTATATCCATGTTATCTCCTTTTCTTCTGCTTTCTTTTTTGTTTTAGTTTGCTCCAAACTTTCTTGTTCTTTTTTGATATTCTATAATCGCATTGTCTAAATCTTCTTCTGTGAAGTCTGGCCAATTTTTTTCTATAAATATGAATTCTGAATATACCACTTGCCATGGTAAAAAGTTACTTAATCTAATTTCTCCACTTGTTCTTATAACTAAGTCTGGGTCTGGCTGACCTTTTGTGTATAAGTTATTTGATACTAGTTCTTCATTTATATCTTCAATTTTTATTTCATCTTTTTTTACTTTTTCTGATATACTTTTTATTGCTTTTACTATTTCATCTCTTCCTCCATAGTTTAATGCAATATTAAATGTAACTCCTGTATTGTTTTTTGTTCTTTCCATACATTCTTTTATGCTTTTTTGCATTTTTGGTGCAAGTGCTGTTATGTCTCCAAGAATTTTTACTTTTATGTTTTCAGAATCCGCTCTTTTGCTGTAATCATCTAAATAGCTTTGTAGTAATGCCATTAGTGCTTTTACTTCTTCTTCTGCTCTTTTCCAGTTTTCTGTTGAAAATGCATATACTGTTATATGTTTTAGCCCTATTTTGTTGGCATATCTTACTATTTTTTCTAATGTTTTTGCTCCTTCTTTGTGTCCAAATCCTGCTGGTTTTCCTTTGGCTCTAGCCCATCTTCTATTTCCATCCATTATTATTGCTATATGTTGTGGCATATTTTCTTTATTAAATTCCATAAATCCCTCTTTTATACACTCATTATTTCGTTTTCTTTGTTTGCTAATATTTTGTCTATTTCTTCTATGTTTTTGTCTGTGATTTTTTGTATTTCTGTTTCTGCTGATTTTAGCTCATCTTCTGTTATTTCACTATTTTTTTGCTTTGTTTTTGCTTCATCTATTCCGTCTCTTCTTATTGCTCTTATTGCAACTTTTGCTTCTTCAGCTATCTTTTTGATTTCTTTTACTATTTCTTTTCTTCTCTCTTCATTTAATTCAGGAAATGCTAGTCTTATTACTTTTCCGTCATTATTTGTGTTAATTCCAATGTCTGATGCTAATATTGCTTTTTCTATGTCTTTTAATATGCTTATATCCCATGGTTGAATAACTATTAGTCTTGCCTCTGGTACTGATACACCTGCTACTTGGTTTATTGGTGTAGGTGTTCCATAGTAGTCTACTTTCACTTTATTTAATATTGCTGGGTTTGCTCTTCCAGCTCTTATTTCTGATAATTTTTCGCTATATGCATTTATTGATTTTTGCATTCTTTCTTTTAAATTTGTATAATCCATTTTATTTTCTCCTATTCTTTATTTATGATTTTCATTTCTCATTATATATTTCTTTTGTTGTTTTAGTCAACTAATGTTCCTATTTTTTCTCCTCTTATTGCTCTTACTATGTTTTCTGGATCTGCTATTCCAAATACTAGTAGTGGTATGTTGTTGTCTCTACACATAGCTGTTGCTGTTGAGTCCATTACTTTTAGATCTTTATTTAATACATCTATATATGATATTTCTTCAAATCTTATTGCATCTGGTTGTATTTTGGGATCTGCTGAATATACTGCATCAACAGCTTTTCCAAGTAATATTATATCTGCTTGTATTTCTGTTGCTCTTAGTACTGCTGCTGTGTCTGTTGTGAAATAAGGATGACCAGTTCCACATGCAAATATTACTACTCTTCCTTTTTCTAAATGTTTTATTGCCTTTCTTTGTATAAATGGCTCTGCTATTTCTCTCATTTCTATTGCTGTTTGTAGCCTTGAGTATATTCCTCTTGCTTCTAATGCATCTTGTAATGCTAACCCATTCATTGCTGTTGCTAACATTCCCATATAGTCTGCTGTTGTTCTTTCCATTTCATGCCCATTTCTTCCTCTCCAGAAGTTTCCTCCTCCAACTACTATTGCAACTTCAACTCCCATTTCCACTACTTCTTTTATTTTGTCACATATATTTCCTACTACTTCTGCATTTACTCCTGTTTTCATTTCTCCTGCAAGTGCTTCTCCGCTTAGCTTTAATAGTACTCTTTTATATTTTGCTTCTGACATATAACACACTCCTATCCATTTTTTCGTTATTTTATCATACTTTTGCTAAAAAGAGTAGTGTTTTATTAAATTTTTATTAATTTTTTAAAAGAGACAACTTTTATGATTGTCTCTTATATTTTTAATATTTTTTTTGCTTTTTCTACTTCCTCTGTTGTGGCTTCTCTTACACCATCTAAGCTATATTTCAATCCCAATTTTTCCCATTTATATTTTCCCATGCTATGATATGGTAAAACCTGAACTTTTTCAACAGTGTGTAGTGTATTTATAAATTCTTTTAGTTTTATCAAATCTTTTTCGTCATCTGTATAACCTGGAATTAATACTTGTCTTATCCACATCCTTATGTTGTTGTCACTTAGATATTTTGCAAATTCGAGTTCTAGTTTGTTTGATTTTCCAACCAAATCTTTGCATTTTTCGTCATCAATGTGTTTTATATCTAATAATACTAAATCTGTCATTTTTAATACTTCTTTTATATCTTCTGTTAGTGCAACCATCCCTGATGTATCTATACATGTGTTTATTCCTTCTTTTTTTAGTCTTTCGAAAAATTCTATAAGGAATTTCACTTGTAATAATGGCTCCCCTCCTGTAACAGTCACTCCTCCTCCTGATGGTATTATATAGTTTTTATATTCTTTTACTTTTTCCACTATGTCATCTACTGATTTATATTCTCCACCATTTATATCCCATGTATCTCTATTGTGACAATATTTGCATTCTAAATGACATCCTTGTAAAAATAAAACAAATCTTATTCCCGGTCCATCAACTGTTCCAAAACTTTCAATTGAGTGCACTTTTGCATAGTATCTTATATCTTTTTCCATGTTTCCTCTTTCTTCCTTTTAATGTTCATTTTTTATAGTTATATTTCAATTCTTCTATATAAAGCTAGATGATTATCATTTTTAAATTCTTTCATGAATTGTTCTATTTATAACATCTAACTGTTGTTCTCTTGTAAGTTTTGTGAAGTTTACAGCATATCCAGATACTCTTATTGTTAGTTGTGGATATTTTTCAGGATGCTCCATTGCATCTTCTAGTAATGCTCTATCAAATACATTTACATTTATGTGATGTCCTGTTTGTGCAAAATATCCATCTAACATACTTACTAAATTATTTATTTTTGTTTCTTCATCTTGTCCCAATGTTGCTGGCGTAATTGCAAATGTGAATGATATTCCATCTTCTGAGTCTTCAAATGGTAATTTTGCAATTGAGTTCATTACTGCTAAAGCTCCATTTACATCTCTGCCATGTAATGGGTTTGCACCTGGTCCAAATGGGGCTCCTGCTCTTCTTCCATCTGGTGTATTTCCAGTTGCTTTTCCATATACAACATTTGATGTTATTGTTAATATTGATAATGTGTGTTTTGAGTTTCTATATGTTGGATGTTTTTTTAGTTTATTTAAAAATCTTCTTACAACCTCAACTGCTATTTGGTCAACTTTATCATCATTGTTTCCAAATTGAGGATATTCTCCTTCTACTTGATAGTCCGTTGCTAATCCTGTTTCATCTCTGATTATCTTTACTTTTGCATATTTTATTGCAGAAAGCGAGTCTGCAACTACTGATAGTCCTGCAATTCCGCATGCCATTGTCCTTAGTATGTCTTTGTCATGTAGAGCCATTTCTATTGCTTCATATGAGTATTTGTCATGCATATAATGGATTGCATTTAGTGCTTTTATATATATTTTTGCAACATAGTCCATCATTTGGTCAAATTTATAAATTACTTCATCATAGTTTAAATATTCTGATGTGATAGGCTCAAATCTTGGTGTAACCTGTTTTCCCGTTTTTTCATCTCTACCACCATTTATTGCATATAATAGTGTTTTTGCTAAATTTGCTCTTGCGCCGAAGAATTGCATTTGCTTTCCTATTTTCATTGGTGATACGCAACATGCTATTCCATAGTCATCTCCTAATGTTGCTCTCATAACATCATCATTTTCATATTGTATTGAAGATGTTTTTATTGATAGTTTTGCAGTATATTTTTTGAACCCTTCTGGTAGTCTTGTTGACCATAATACTGTTAAGTTTGGTTCTGGTGCTGGTCCTAAGTTTTCTAGTGTGTGTAATACTCTGAATGAGTTTTTTGTAACGAGTGTCCTTCCGTCTATTCCCATTCCTCCAATACTTTCTGTTACCCATACTGGATCTCCACTAAATAATTCATTATATTCTGGTGTTCTTAAAAATCTTACTAGTCTTAGCTTCATTACAAAGTGATCCATTAATTCTTGTGCTTGTTCTTCTGTTATTGTTCCGTTTTTTAAGTCTCTTTCAATATATATATCTAAAAATGTTGATGTTCTACCAATGCTCATTGCAGCACCATTTTGGTCTTTTACTGATGCTAAATATCCAAAGTATAACCATTGAATTGCCTCTTTCGCATTTTCTGCTGGTCTTGATATGTCATATCCATATTTTTCTGCCATTGTTTTTAATTCATTAAGTGCTTTTATTTGTTCTGCAATTTCTTCTCTTTCTCTAATTACTTTTTCTGAGAAGTCATCAACATCCAATATTTCTAGCTCCTCTTTTTTTTCTGCGATTAAGCTATCAACACCATATAGTGCAACTCTTCTATAGTCTCCTATAATTCTTCCTCTTCCATATCCGTCTGGAAGCCCTGTAATTAAGTGTGCACTTCTTGCAGCTCTTATATCTGGTGTATATACATCAAATACTCCATCATTATGAGTTTTTCTTACTGTATGAAATATTTTATCTGTTTCTGGATCTACTTGTCTTCCATATGCTTCACATGATTTTTCTACAATTCTGATTCCTCCAAATGGCATTATTGCTCTTTTTAGTGGTGCATCTGTTTGTAATCCAACTATTTCTTCTAATTCTCTATCTATATATCCTGCTTCATGCGCTGATACTGTTGATACCGTTTTGGTGTCTATATCTAACACTCCTCCTCGTGAATCATGTTCTTTTTTATATAATTCTAAAACTTCATCCCATAATTTTTTTGTTTTTTCTGTTGTTCCTGCCAAGAAATTCGAATCTCCTTCATATGGTGTATAATTTTTTTGTATGAAGTTCCTTACATTTATTTGTCTTTTCCATTCGCCTTTTTCAAAACCTTTCCATTGTTCAAATTCCATCTTAAATCACATTCCTTTCGTATTTTTCTTTATTATCTAGTGTTTACATTTTTTTATTTTTTTAAACATTTGTATTATAACACAAAAAAAATTAATTTGTTAATTTTTTTTTATTTTTTCTACTGTTAATTTTTTCATTTTTTCTACTTTACATAATTTTGCCACTATGATATAATTATAATGATTATAATGAAGAAAGGATTTGATTTTATAATGGATAAAAAATCAAAAAAAGATGTAGTTTCATATACTAGCCCTCAAAAAAAATTTGTATCACAAAAAACTCCACTTGGATATGAGGAAAAATTGAAACTAATGTTAGAGTATATGAACGAAACGGGTAATCCTATCAAAAATACAACAATATATAAAGGATATAATCTTGGCTCTATGAAAGCTAATCTTAGAACCAGCTATTGGAAAGGAACTTTAAAATCAAGAATAGATTCAGATTTGTTACAGGCATTTTTAGATAATGGCATATTGTCTGATAAAAAGGAGAGAATAAGAACTTCAGGTCAAGAAAAATATGATTTCCTTATGTCTTTAATTGGAAAAGATGAAAAAGAATTATCTCAAGCAAAAATGGCTAATGGAGTATCCTATTCTGAAATATTAAAAAAATTACAATTTCAATATAACAGAGGAAAACTAGACTTAGCTCCATCCCAAATTGAGGATTTAATGCAACATGGATTTCTATCACATTCTCCAAAGGAGATACAAGAGCAATTATCTAATGAATATGGCATTCCTCAACGCTATATGGAAAAAATATTACAAGATTTTGGTTCTGCTAAAAATTTTATAGACAAATATAAAAGAAATGAATGCGATTTTGATTTTGGTAAGACTTTTGTTGGCCCAAGAATAGTTACAGTATCATCAAGAGATTTGACTGAAAAGCAAAAGTTGGCCTATTATACATTATATCAAGATGCTATGACAGGGTGGTCATGGTCATATGGATGGTTTTTTGATTCACGACATATAGATAATCCTCGTTCATATTTAGATATTGATGTATTAGATAACATTCTTTCTGAAAAACTTGATGACATAACAAGAGAAGATTTTAGAAAATTATATGGACTTGATGGTGAAAAAGTAAGTGCAAAATCACTTGCTGAATCAAGAGGTATTTCCGGTAACTGGATGAGGGAGAAGAAACAAAGAAATTCGAGTAAACTCCGTAACCTTGTAAAAAGAAGAGCATTAGTATCTGATCCTTATCCAAATGAACTTAATAGTGAATTACAGGCTTTAAAAAAACAAAGATCTATTGTATCTGCAATTGAAACCATCTTCATAGCTCATAAAATATCACCTTATAGTACAATTAGTGATTTGGATATTTCAGATGAAGCATTTTCTGAAATTCTTGATAGTGCAATACCTGAATTTAAACATCTTTTTCCAGATCTAGCTCAACATTCTTTATTTGATATTTGTGAGCATTCTGAAGAATTATATAAAATTGTAGAAGATTACATTTATGGGGATTGTGACTATAGAATAACTTGTTTAGAAGAAAAAAAAGAAAAAGGAAAACAATTTGATGCTGTATATTCAAAAGCAAGCGATTATTATTTTAACAGTGAAAATATTTTCGACCCTGATACAATAGTTCCTGCAATTAAGAGAGAAAAAGTTGAAAAAATGTCCAAAAATTCATCTCTTTATGATTACAATGATGGTAATATAACATCTTTACAACTTCCAATTTACTCTCTAATGTGTCTGCATAATTCTGGAATACGAAAATTAAATGATATTTATTCCCATGGTACTAAAAAGGAAGATGTCGTACATTTCTTAGAAAGTATTAATGGATTAACTGAAACAGATATAAATACTATTGTTAATAAGCTTCCATTGAGTTTAACAGAAGAAAAAACTGATTTCTCAATTTTGTCTTTTGGTATCAGCACTAGAGGTATTAATATCTTAATTAAAAATAACATTATGTCCCTTGATGATTTATTTGCTTTTAATAATGGTAAAGATTTGTACAAAACTTTAGTAAAGACTTTAAAATTGGACAGAGATGCTAGAGTAATAGAATCATTTTTAATACACCATAATATTTTGGACCCATCTGGTGATATTATTGCTATCAATGGTAGTTCTACTAATTCGGCTGATATTCAAGAAACTGAGCAAGAAAGAAAAGCAAAGCTTATACAACTTATACAAAAAAATCAAAAATTGCTAAGGGAACTTGAACAACAAATTACTGAAAACGAAAAAAATAAAGACCATTCTGATGATGGTAGATAATTATATAGAACACATTCCCCCAGCAAGAATTACTTGCTGGGGGTTTGAGTATTATGCTTTCAGTGCTCTTCTGCAAAGGTACAGAGAGAGCATCTCGTACGGGTCAGTGAATCGCAGAGATCCAATCTTGTAGAGTACCAGCTCTTTTTTACCAGTACTCACTTCAATTTCGATTGCTCTATCCTCACAGCGATACTTTTCAGTATCATTGTTTCTCAGATACTTCATTGCGTCTGAGAGTGGCTTAAGGTTCAGCTTAGAGGTGAATGAATCATACACTAACTTTTCAGTTACCGTCCATTCTCCTTTCGAGAAGAGGTTCTCCTTGAACTTGCGAATTCTCGCAAAAGTCTCCAAGTCGGCTGTCTGAAAGTATACGTTCTGCCTACCAATTGGTAAGCCAACATGTTGCTTCATGGAAATGACATCCGAGATGTCAAACATCTCCACAACCTCTTTTAAGAGAATCATGTTGATATTTTTTTCTTCCATCAAGCTGATGGAGCTTTCCCATGTTGCCTGAAGGAGCGTGTACATGTCATAGTTTCCAACGTCTTCTTCGTTCCAGCCTACAGATTTTGCCTCTTCTTCATACAACATATGTGGTCCACCCACAATGAATATGAAGAAAATCAGGAGGTACTTAATTGCCTCCATGTCAGTCATGTTGACTGGCTTTTCCATTTTGGTCACAATATTTGCAACCAAGTCCTGGAAGCACCTGTCATAGACGTAGAGCATGTCTACCTTAACCAGACTCCGCATCGCATCATAGGTCCGAATTGCCTGATTTCTCAGCGCAATGTCTCGTTCGTTGTTGTGTCCATTCCGAAGGCTCTTGGATTTTGCAATAGTGCCTTCAACAAGACCGTACATCTTCTCCAATGTTTCCCTTTCCTTTTTGGGCAACATGTAGATTGCCTTTTCGAGAAGGTAGATATCCTCTACCTTTATTTGCACCAGAGACTTGTCCTCTCCAATGGGGCGACGAATCTCATTCAGATCCTTGGCCAACTCTCTAAGCATTAGAGTGCTGTACTTTCTTTCCCGTTTCTTACTCATAATGTTTCTTCCTTTCAAATTTATTTTAGGAATTGCTAATTGCCATGTGATTTATATCTTTAAACCACAATAGCAAGATGCGACTATTTGTCGCCATCTTGCTATATTATACCACAACTTTACATAATTTAAAAGTTTTTTTTAAAATTTATGTAAAATTTTTACTGTATTTTCATTGATAAGCCTACTTTTTTACGTTCAGAATCTATTTTTATTACTTTTACTTTTACAATGTCTCCAACTGATAATATGTCTGATGGGGATTTTATATATGAATCACTCATTTCTGATATATGTACAAGTCCATCATATTTTACTCCAATATCCACAAATGCCCCGAAATCTATAACATTACGCACTGTTCCTGTGAGTATCATTCCCTCTGTCAAGTCTTCAAATTTTAGTACATCGTTTCGCAAAATTGGTTTTGGCATATCATCTCTAGGGTCACGTCCTGGTTTTGACAATTCTGAAATTATGTCAGTAAGTGTCATCTCTCCTATTTCAAGTTCTTTTGATAATGTTGAAATATCAAGTGTTTTTAGTTTTTCTATAATTATTTTTAATTTTTCTTTATCTTTTAAGTCTGATTTGCTAAATCCTATTTTTGATAATAGCTTTTCTGTTTGTTCATAACTCTCTGGGTGAACTGCTGTATTTTCTAGTGGATTTGTTCCATCTGGAATCCTTATAAACCCAGCACATTGCTCATATGCAACTTTTCCTAGTTTTGGAACTTTTAGTAGCTCTTTTCTTTCTTTTAGTTTTCCATTTTCATCTCTATATTTTACAATGTTTTTAGCAATTGTATTGTTTATTCCTGATACATAAGATAGCAATGATGGAGTTGCTGTGTTTACATCAACACCAACTTTATTAACGCTATCTTCTACCACTCCTGTTAAACTTTCAGATAGTTTCTTTTGATTTACATCATGTTGATATTGTCCAACACCTATTGCTTTAGGGTCAATTTTCACAAGTTCAGCTAATGGATCTTGTAATCTACGAGCAATTGAAATTGCTCCTCTTATTGATACATTTATATCTGGATATTCTTCTGTTGCAAGTTTTGATGCAGAATATACTGATGCTCCTGCTTCACTGACTATAACATAACAAATATCATGATTTACTTTTTTTATCATATCAGATACAAATTTTTCTGATTCACGCGATGCTGTTCCATTTCCTATTGCTATCATGTCTACATGGTCTTTTTGTATTAGGTCTAATAGTATCTTTTTTGCACCTTCTTCATCATTTTGTGGTGCTGTTGGATATACTGTTGCCGTGTCTAAAACTTTACCCGTTTCATCTATTACGGCGATTTTACATCCTGTTCTATATGCTGGGTCAAACCCCATTACTGTTTTTCCTTTTATCGGTGCTCCAAGTAATAGCTGTTTTGCATTTTGTCCAAAAACTTTTATCGCTTTTTCTTCTGCTTTTTCTGTTAAATCTGAGCGTATTTCTCTATCTACAGATGGTTCTATTAGTCTTTTAAATGCATCTAATATTGTTGTTTTTAACATTTCTGTAAATTGTGTTTTTTCCTTTATTATATCTCTTTCCATATAATATATTAGCTTGTCTTCTGGTTTTGTAATTGATACTTTTAAAAAGCCTTCACTTTCTCCTCTATTTATAGCCAATATTCTATGACTTGGAAGTTTGCATACTAATTCTGCAAAGTCATAATACATTTCATAATTTGATTTTTCATCTGGCTTTGATGCTTTTGTTGTGATAAGCCCTTCTCTATAGCATACTTTTTTTATGTATTTTCTGTATTGTGCATTGTCTGATATATTTTCAGCAATTATGTCTAATGCTCCTTGAATAGCTTCTTCAACATTTAGAACACCTTTTTCTTCATTTATAAATTCTAACGCAATTTCATTTATGTCTTTTTTCTCTTTTTGTTCAAATATTATGTTTGCAAGAGGTTCTAATCCTTTTGCTTTTGCTACTGTTGCTCTCGTTTTTTTCTTTTGTTTATATGGTCTATATAAATCTTCAACTTCTGCAAGTGTCTCTGCTGATGCTATTGCAATTGTTAGTTCATCTGTTAGCTTTCCTTGCTCTTCTATTGATTTTATTACTTCGCCTTTTCGTGTCTCAAGATTTCTAAGATATACTAATCTTTCTCCTAGTGTTCTTAATATCTCATCACTTAGTCCTCCTGTGACTTCTTTTCTATATCGTGCAATAAATGGAATTGTATTTCCCTCATCAATTAATTTTACTGCATTTTCAACCTGTGTGTTTTTTACATTAAGTTCATTTGCTATTGTGTTTATTATCTTATCCATTTTTTCCCTTTCATGTTGATTTTATCTTATATATTTATCTTGTATTTCTACTATTTTTTCATATTCATTATTTAATATGTCAAGAAATACCTCTGCAATTTGTGGATCAAATTGTGTCCCTTCACATCTTTTTATTTCGTCTTTTACAAACTGCAAGTCTAATGCATCTCTATAACTTCTTTTACTTGTCATTGCATCAAATGTATCTGCAACTGCTGCTATTCTCGCTAAGTATGGTATGTCTTCGCCTTTTAAACCTGATGGGTACCCTCTACCATCATATCTTTCATGATGATGCTTTACAATAGGTAATATGTCTTTGAATAGTTTCGCCGAACCTAAAATATGCACACCTATTGACGGATGGTTTTTTATTTCGGAGTATTCTTCATCAGTTAGTTTCGCTTGTTTTTGTAATATGCTGTCTGGAATACCTATTTTCCCTATATCATGGAATAATCCACCTATTCTTAATAATTTTATTTGATCCTCAGGTAACCCAAGTTTTTGTCCAATTAGTACCGAAAATTCTGACACTCTATCAGAATGACCTCTTGTATATGGATCTTTTGCTTCAACAGTATATCTTAGTGTTTCTATACTGTCTAAATATGCTTGTTCCAATTTTTCATTAGTCATTTCTAATTCTTCGTTTATTCTTTTTATTTCATTCATCTGTTTTATTGATTTTATTCCAGATTCAATAAGAAGTAATAATTGGTCAAATTTATCACTTTTCTCGCAATATCCCTGTATATCAAGTCTTTTTATTGTTTCTAATGGTGGGGCTAAATCTTTATGACCTGTTAATAATAATATATACAGTTCTTTATTGAATTTTCTTATTTCTTCTACTACTTCATCACCATGTAATGGTGTCATCATGAAGTCCAATAACATTAAGTCAAAATGTTCAGTTTTGACTCTTTCTATGGCCTCAACAGGATCTGTTATTCCAACAAAATCATAATTGGTTTTCTTTAGAAAAACCTCCAGTGAGTCTATTATACCAGCTTCGTCATCTACTGCTATTATTTTAAATTTTTCTCCTTTTGTTTCGTTTAGTTGATTCTGAAGTGCCTTTCTCATCATACCACCCCTATTCTTGCATGTTTTTATTATATTAATTAATTGATTAAAAATCAAGTTTTTTGCCAATTTTTTTTATATTACACAATTATTACATATATATTTCTTTTTTATGACATTTTATCATTTTATTTGATTTTTGTAATCCATCTTGATATACTAAAATTGAATTATTTTATGCTATTTTGTATTTATATGAGGAAGGATGTTAATATGTTTAATTTAGTTTTTGGCAAACTCGATTATTTTGAAAATAATTTAGATAAATTTAATACTTTAGAAAGCCCTAATGTTAGTCCTAATTCACTTATTGAATATAAGGAAATTGATGAGCCTTGTGTTTCTTTGACTATTATTGGTGAAAACAAACTTACTGATGCAGAAGTTTTTATAAGACGTGGTGCTAAGTTTTCTTTTAAGGCTTTTTTCTCGACTTTAGTTCTGACTTTTGTTAATTTATTTATTTAAAAAGGCAATTACTTTGTTATTGTAATTACCTTTTATTTTTACATTTTTGCTTTTATTTCTTTTTTTACTTTTTCAACAACTTCATCAATATTCATGTTTGATGTATCTATTAAAATCGCATCATCTGCTTTTTTTAATGCTCCATATTTTTTGTTTTTATCATTTGTGTCTCTTGTTATTATGTTTTCCAAAACCTCCTGATATGTTGTTTTCATTCCTTTTTCTACACATTCGTTATATCTTCTCTTAGCTCTTACTTCTTCATTTGCATCAAGATATATTTTTAAGTTTGCATTTGGAAATACCACTGTTCCTATGTCTCTTCCCTCAGCTATTACATTTTTTCCTTTTGCCATTTCTCTTTGTATTTCTACTAGTTTTTCTCTAACGGGAATAATTGCTGATATTTGAGATACCATTTTTGATACTGGCATTTCTCTAATCTTTTTGCTTACATCTTCTCCATTTAGATAAATTACATCTTTTCCATCTTGCTTTTCTATTTTTATTTGCATATTGTTTAGTAATTCTATTATTTCTTTTTCATTTTCTGCTTTTAGTCCATGTCTTATTGTCTCAAGAGCAACACACCTATATGTTGCTCCTGTGTCTAAATTTATTAGTCCCATTTCTTTTTCTATTTTTTTTGTTATTGTTCCTTTACCACTACCAGCTGGTCCATCTACTGCTACTATAAAACTCATTTTTCATTTTGTGGTATGTTTTATATACCACACTCCCCTTTCCAATCAATATTTTATTTTGTTTCTGGTATTATTATATCAAATGTTGTTCCTTTTCCCTTTTCCGTCTTATATGTAATATACCCTCCAAATCTCGCCTTTATATTTGAGTATGACATGTATAGTCCTAAACCTGTTCCGTTTTTTCCCTTTGTTGTTATCATTTCTTTAAATAGTTTTTCTTGTACTTCTTCTGGTAATCCACCTGCATAATCTGTTACTGATATTATTACATTTTCTTTATCCTTACTTATTTTTAGTTCAATATTTTTGTCACGTTCTCCATTGTATGCTTGTATTGCATTTGAAATCATGTTATTTACCACTTGAACTAATGCATTTACATCTCCATGTAATTCTAGATTTTCATCAACATTTATTATTGCATTCATATATATATATGCATTTTTCAGCTCATGTTTCATTAATATGTTTACTCTTTTTACTAACTCTGCAATTGTAAAAGTTATTTCTTTGTCATTTGATAACGCCACTGCTTGCCCCTTTACAGTTGTTATAATGTCTGACATATATTCTATATGTGCTCTTATTTTTGGTATCCAACTTTCCATATCTTTTGCTATTTCATGGTGGTCTTGAGAGTTTACCAATGGGTCATCTATTGATTCGTCATATTCTTTTATTAGCTCTTCTAATCCTTCCGCTGCTCCTGCAACTGACATTATTGGTGTTTTTAGGTTGTGTGCAATTCCTCCTATTAGTTGCCCTAATGAAGCTAGACGCTCTCTTTCCATTAAGATATCTTGATTATTTCTTATTGTTTCCATATCTTGTTTATGCTGTGTAATATCTTTTAATAAAAATATTGTTCCCAATGATGTATTATCTATATTTATTGGTGTTATTTCAATTTTAAAATATTTCTTTATATATGAAAAATGTTGTTCAAATGTTATTGTTACTTCTGCTTCATTTGCTCTTTTAAGTTCTTTTTCTATTTTAGATACTGTTCTTTTATTCATATTTTTCTTTTGTAAGAATTTAATGAAATCTTCACTTCTAATTTCTTCAGGGCTTAATTTAAAAATTTCCAAAAATGTTTTGTTAAAATCAATAACTGTATTGCTTTCATCAAGAACAACATATCCATCTGATATTCTATCAACTACTTTTTGTAATGCAATTGGTGTGATTTTCAAAAAGTTAAATTTTAATATTGCAAATGTGTAAAATATCGTCGCTATTGAAAAACTTATTGGTGTAAAACATACATTCATATCATATATTTTAAGTGTGCCTAAAACATTAATTACTATTGGAAATGCCGTTCCAATTACTATTAACACAGTTTGTTTTGAAAATGCACCCGAATTTTTGAATGATGAATTTATCATTATCCCCATACTTATTAGAAGTAATCCATAAGTATAGATTGTATGTACATAGAAATATGGTCCATATATCATTTCATTCAAGTTCGAAGAATACATTTTGTAAAATAAGTGATGATATTTATTTGTGTAAAGTATTATAAGTGTCAGTAATGGTATTACAAATAATAGCAAATATCGTTTTTCAAATCTTATCTTCGTATTTTTAAATATTATTGCAACAAAGAGCAATGACACTGGCAATAAACATGTTCCTATGTATATAAAATTTTCAAATATAATTGGTTCAACATTCCCAACTGTAGTACAAACTAGTTGCGAAATTACGCCAACACTTATAATAAAAATATTTACTAAAAGTGATGTAAATGCATATTGTAATTGTGATAATGGTCTTTTTCTAATAATATTAAATATTAATAATATTATTGAAAGTGTAGATATTACTAATAATATAAATTCTGTGTTTACTAATTCCATATATTTCTCCCTTTAATTAAAATATAGTTTTCTCTTTAGGAAATTATTATTCCTATTGTATAAATCCTATTTTTTTAAAATAGTTCATATATTTTAATATATACTCTTTATCAATATCTTTCCAGAAAAATCCTATTTTTCTTAAATATTTTTCTGTAAATTCACAATCGATTTTTACATTTGATGTATATATTAATTTTTTATTTTTACTAATATCATGTATTATACCAGATAAAATTTCTTTTTTAAAGTCATCATTTAAAGTTTCTATTAATTTTTTTGTCATTTCAGCTTCATTAATACCTTTAATATTAATTCCTATCTCATTTAAAGTATTAATAAATAATTTTATTGGTAATAATTTCGGATTATATATATGAAAAACATTACATTCACTATTATATTGTAATATTTTGATAACCGCTTCTGCGCATAAATCTACTGGTCCCAGTTCAACAGAATGCTGTAATAAATATTCGGGAAATACACCTAATTCTATAAATGATTTTAATCTTTTTGCAAATGCATTTTCCTCAACATTTTGTTGGAATATGCCATCACTATATCTATTTGTAATATTACCCATTCTCAAAATCTGTGCATCAAGTCCATCCTCAATTGCTTTTAATACAATTGTTTCTGCTTGGTATTTTGTTGTTGTATATACTCCCTCTAAATTTTGCCTAATATACAAAGTATTTTCTTTAAACAACTTTTTATTGTTTATGTTTTCCTTTGTCTCTTCTATAGCTTCTTCTTTTTCTCCATTACCAGATACACTTATTGTTGAAATATGTATTAGTCTTTTTCCTAGTATTTTGCAAAAGTCAACAACATTTTGAGTTCCTAAAACATTTATATCATTAAATAATTTTGCTGTACCAAAATGTTTTACTAGTGCACCTGCATTTATTACTGTTGTAATCTCTCTTTCGAGTAAATCTTTATCTTCCCTAGATATTGCAAGATTTTTCTTAACAATATCTCCTTCTATTATTTGTATTCTATCTTGATATCTCTCATAATACTCATTTCCAAAATAAAATACAATTTTTTGTTTCAATCTAGCTAATGGTTCTTCATCATCTTTTCTTCTAATTAAGCAATATATTTTTCCGTCTTCCTCTTTTAAAAATTTGTCTAATACATGTACTCCTAAATATCCTGTACCGCCTATCAGAAGAATATTATTAACATTATATTTCTTTATTGTTGAAATATTTGATATTGTATTTTTTGATAAGATTTTATTAATCTCAGTATAATCATATTTTGATATATCTTTTTTAAATTCTTTGCGCTCACTTTTCATATTCGCCAATTCCTTTATCGTCGGATATTTAAATATATCAGAATATTCAAAATCAAAATCATATTTTAATGCTTCTATTTGCATTTTTATTGCTGAAATTGAATCTCCTCCTATATCAAAGAAATTATCATATAAAGATATTTTATTTATGTGTAAAATATTTTTCCATATTTGTAACAATTTTAATTCATCTGTGGCAAAATTATCTGGATTTTCTTCTTTAAATTCTCTTTCTTTGATTTCTGGTATCGGCAATGCTTTTCTATCTATTTTTCTATTTATTGAATAAGGCATTTTCTTTAAATGTACAATATAAGTCGGAACCATATATTGTGGTAAATATTTTTTCAAAAATGCTTTTATCTCAGTTTCTGTAACATCAATCATGTCGTCTGTAACATAATACCCACATAGAGAATCTTTATTATCAATTGTAACTTTATTTACAACAGCTGATGATATACCTGGATATTCTTCCATTTTATTTTCAATCTCTCCAAGTTCAATTCTTAAACCTCTTAATTTTACTTGATTGTCAATTCTTCCTAAGCATTGAACTTTTCCATCAAATGTCCATCTACCAATATCACCTGTTTTATACATTTTTCCTTCACCATATTTATTTGGCAAAAACTTCTCTTGAGTCAATTCTGGATTTCCTAAATACCCTTCTCCAACTTGTATTCCAGAAATATAAATTTCTCCTACAACTCCAATTGGAACTCTTTTCATATTTTTATCTAATATATGTATTTGTGTATTCATTATTGGTGGTCCTGTTGTAATTTCTGTTTCTCCATTTAAATTTTGAACATTTGATAAAATTGTTATTTCACTTGGTCCATAAATATTAAATACTGTTATATCATCTGCAAGTACTTTTAAATCTTTAACAAACTTTTCTGGCAAAGGTTCTCCTCCAAAAACCATATTTTTCACTAATTTTAATGGTGAGTCTTCTCTTTTATTATCATATATTATTTTCATTAAACTTGGTGTTACTGTCATGACATCTGTATTGTATTTTTCCATCAGGTTTTCAAGTAATGTAGGATTTCTATGTTCAGCATTATTTGCCATAACTATTTTTTGTCCATGTGTTAATGAAACAATTATTTCATATACAAATATATCAAATGGTGTTGATGTTACTGATAATAATGTATGAATCTTACCATCATGTAAATAATCTAATGCTTTTGTCATTGCTTTAGACATATTTGCTAATCCTACTTGATTTAACATTACTCCTTTTGGAATTCCTGTTGAACCTGATGTATATATAATATAAGATAAGTCTTCCATTTTTATATCTACATTTGGTCTGTTTAAGTTTTTATTGTATAGTTCATTATCTAAATCAATTTCTATACAATTAGGAATCTCTTTTACTCTATCTTTTAATTCTCTTTGTGTTAACACATATTGTGATTTGCTATTTTCAATATAATGTTTGGTTCTGTCTAACGGATATGTTGGGTCTATGTTTAAAAATGCCCCACCAGCTTTAAGTATTGCATACATTGCAACAATTGTTTCTATTGACCTATTTGTCATTATACAGACAATGTCATTTCTTTTTATTCCTTTTTCTATAAGATGGTTTGCTAAACTATTGGCTTTCTCATCTAATTCTTTATATGTTATTTTTTTGTCTTCACATATAACTGCAATATTATTTGGATTTTCATCAACCTGTTTTTCAATCAAATATGCTGTTGTATCATTATTTATTTCTCCATCTGTCTCATTGAATTTTTCCAACAACTTATTTTCTTTTTCTGTTATTATATTTATATCATCTATCTTAATCTCATTGTTATTTAATATCTGTTCTATTACATACATATAATGCTCAAAGAAATTTATAATTGTGTCTTTTTTAAATAAGTCACTACAATATTCTATATTTATAGTATGTATTTTTGGTCTTATTTCAATTGATAAATTATATTTTGCTATATTATTGTATAATTCTAAAACATTTATATTTTTTCCATTTAACTTTACCATATTTTCTTCTTTATTTTGATATGTAAACATCACGTCAAATAGAGGATTTCTTGAATTATCAGTTTTTACTCCTAATTTTTTTATAAGCATATCAAAAGGATATGGTTGATATGATAAATCATTTAGCACTTGCTCTTTTACCTTTTCTAAAAATTCTTCATATGTTTCATTTCCATTTATATTCCCTCTAATTGCAATATTATTTACAAACATTCCTATCATTCTTTTTGTTTCATTTCTATTTCTGTTTGCTATAGGGCTACCTAAAATTATCTCATTTTGGTCTGTGTATTTATATAATAATATCAAAAGTGCTGATACAAATAGCATATATGGTGATGCCCCTATCTTTTTTGCATATCTTTCTATTTTTCTAAATTTTTTTTCATCAATAACATTAATTATTTTATTACCATTATAGCTTCTATTGGCTAAAAGTTTATAATCATAAGGTAAGTTTGTAGGTGTGAATTTACAATCCTTCAATTTTTTTACCCAATAATTTTCACTTGGTAATATTTCTTTACTTTGATTATGCTTATTCTCCCAAACAGAATAATCCTTATATTGTATTGGTAAGTTTTTTAAATCTGAACCATTATATAACCTATTAAACTCTATAATCAAGTTATTTAGTGATATTCCGTCCATAATCATATGATGTGCATCTACTAATAATATTGTACTTTTTTCATCAATATAATGGACTTCTACTCTAAACAATATTTCATCTTCTAATCTAAAAGGCTTAGTGAAATTTTTAAGTATATCTGTTATTTCCTCCTGTGTATTATAGTAAACTGGTATGTCAAACTTGATATTATCACATACCTTTTGCACTATTTCTCCATCTTCTATTTCAAATTTTGTTCTTAAAATTTCATGTCTTTTAGTTATTTTAGAAAATACTTCTTTAATTTTTTTAATATTTAAAATTTCATCAATTATAATTCCACCTGGTGTATTATAAACGACATTATTTTCACCTATCATTTTTGAATTATAATATATTCTTTTTTGTGCTGATGATAATGGATATGTTTTTTGTACTGGTGCTTTTTCTATCTTTACATTTGATACATCTTTTGATTTATTTTTCTCAATATAATCTGATATGTCTTTTATTGTATAGTTTGATAATATATCTTTTATGTTTATTTGCACATTATATTCTGAGACTATTTTAGTTGATAAAGTTATTGCTGTAAGCGAATCCCCACCAAGTTGAAGTAATGTATCATTTATGCTAACTTTGTCTATTTGCAACATCTTTTTAATTCTTCTTGCTAATTTTCTGTCTATTTCATTTCTAGGTTTTACAAACTCATTTTCACTTTCTTCCAAGTTAGGTTCTGGTAATTCTAGTCTATCAATTTTTCCATTTGGTGTATGTGGTATTTTATCAAGTTTTACAAAATATTGTGGTATCATATATTCTGGTAATTTTGAATGTAATATTGTTTGTAAAACAGATTTATTTACAGACCCGTTTTCCACATAATATGCACATAATGTGTCTTTACCATTTACAACTTTTTTTACAACAACACAATCCGCTATATTATAAATTGATTGCATTTGACTTTCTATTTCCGCAAGTTCAATTCTTAATCCTCTTATTTTTACTTGATTATCAATTCTTCCACAACAAGTTATTTCTCCATTTTCATTAAATGCACCTAAATCTCCTACTTTGTACATTATTTTTGAACTATCAAAAATATCCTGAATGAAGTTTGCTTTTGTCTGTTCTTCTTTATTTATGTATCCTTTTCCTACGCCGTCTCCCGATATATATATTTCCCCAATTGTTCCTTGTGGCACTATTTTTTTATTTTTGTTTACTATGTATATTTGTGTATTATGTATTGGTCTTCCTATAGTTATTGTTTTTTCATCTGTTACATCTGATACAGTTGAAAATATTGTTGTTTCAGATGGTCCATATCCATTATATATTGTTACATCTGGAATCATGCTTTTTATTGTATTTACTAGTGCTTTTGGTAATGGTTCTCCTGCTAGCATAATATATTTTAAGCTTTTTAAGTTCTCTTCATTTTTTATATTTCCAATATGAAATTTCATTACAGATGGCGTTGTTTGCATTATCTCTATTTTATTTTCTTTTATAATTCTTTCTATTTCAGTTGTCATTTTTTGTTCATTTTCATTTGTTAGATATACTGTTAGTCCTCTTGTTAATGACATTAATGATTCAAATGCAAATATGTCAAATGCAATTGTTGTTATTGATAGTATTTTGTGATTTTTTCTATCTTGTAAATATCTTATCATTGTTTTCATAGAGTTATAGAAGTTACTTAAATTTTTCTGTTTTAGCATTACTCCTTTTGGAGTTCCTGTTGAACCTGATGTGTATATGAAATATGATAAGTCTTCTGGTTTAGATATGTTGTCTATATTTTCTTTGTCTTTTTCATATATTTTAGGGTCTCTTATATCTATTATTGTTTTGTCTGTATTGATTCTACCTTTTTCGCTTGTCAATAATATCTTTGCATTACTGTCTTGTAGCATATATTCTATTCTTTCATTTGGATAGTCTATTGCGATTGGAATATAGCTTCCTCCTGCTTTTAATACTGCTATCATTGATATTAATACTTCTGGTGAACGTTTTTCTAATATTCCAACTATTGTATTGTTTGTTACTCCTTTTTCTCTTAATAAATGTGCTAAACTATTTGCCTTTTCATTTAATTGTTTATATGTTATTTTTTCATTTTCAAATACTATTGCTATTTCGTTTGGCGTAAGTTCTACTTGCTCTTCAAAATATTTTACGAATGGTTTATTTTTATCATATTCTAATTCTGTTTTGTTGAAGTCTTTTAATAACTTTTTCTTTTCTATAGGTGTTACTATATCAATATTTTTTAGTTTTATGTTTTCATCAGATATAGTTTGCATTATGATATTTATAATTCTCTCATGTATTTCTTCTATGTCCCTTTTTTTGTATACACTTGTTTTATAGTCATATGATATATTTAACTCACCTGTATCATTAAGGTCGAATATTTGTATGTCAATGTCTTCAGCACAACAACCGTTAAAATTCCATTCTGTTTTATATTCTACTCCACTACTGTTTTGCGTTGTATTTGTTATTTGGTATGATAACAATATGTTGTATAGACTTGGTATGTTTTTATCTCGTTCTCTTAAGTCTTCTAGTATATATTGATAAGAGTATTTTTGGTGTTTTAACATTCCCATTGAATCTATTGCAATGTTTTTTACGAATTGCTTGAATTCGATTTCCTCATCTATATTGATTTTTAATGGTGCCATATTTACGAACATCCCTGCTGTGTTTTTTTCTTTATAGTTTGTTCTATTTAGTATTGGAGTTCCTATAACAAATTCGTCTAAATTTGATATTTCCCCTATATATATTGCATATACTGCCATAAAAAAGTTGTATAATGATATTTTATTTGTCTTGCAGTATTCTTTTATTTTTTCCATTTTTTCTTTTTCTATTGTATATTGATTTCTTTCTCCAGTAGGATTACTTTTATCTATATTTCCTTTTATACTTCCTGGTATTACAGCAATGTCTGGTATTGTTTTAAATTTTTCATCCCAATATTGCTTGTCTTTTTTAAACTTTTCACTGTTTTTGTATTCTTTTTCTGTATTGATATAGTCAATATAAGAATATTCTTCTTTTGACTCAATTGTTTTGTTTTGTTTTATTGCTGAATATGTTTCGATTATTTCATTATAAATAAGCGCTATTGTCCACGCGTCTGAAATCAAATGGTGCATAATAGGCACAAAAGCCCCTTTACCATTTGGAAACGTAAAGATATAAAATTTTGCTAGTGGCTCTTCTTCAATCTTAAAAGGCTCTCTTGCTATTTTCTCTTGTTTTTCTCTAAACTCTTCTTCGCTTTGTACTTCAATTATTTTTATCTCACAGTTATCATTGTTAGAAATTGTTTGCACAATTTCTCCTTCATCAATTTTGAAACGCAATTTAAAATTGTCATGTTTTTTATAAACATGCTTAATTGCTTGTTTTAATTTTTCAAATTCAATTTCTTCATTAAATGTTGCAGTTCCACATATATTATTTACACTGCTTCCTTTAAAATATTGTTCCACACTCCATATCGATTTTTGTGGTGCGGTTAATTTTTCGATTTTCATTTTCACTTTTCTCCACCTTTTATTCAATTTGCCTATTTAAGTATACCATTTTATTACAAATTTTGCAAATTTTGTTTTAATTTTTATGTTTTTTTTGTTTATTTTTTTATATTTTTCATTATAATATATAAAATATTTAGGATTTGGAGGAATTTTTGATGAATAAATTTAAAAAGTTTTTGATTTGTTTTTTCGTTATTTTTTGCATCGTCGCATTTTCATATTATTTGTTTGTGATATATAATAATATAAATATTACTCCAGAATATGAAATTAAACAAATGAATTCCACAATTCCTGAAGAAACTGTGGATAATGTTATCGAAAATAATACTTCTGTTGCAAGTATGATTGAAAATGTTTCTCAATGTGTTGTTGGTATTTCAAAATTGAAGTCTCATTCTAATTCGGTTTTTTCTAGTAGTTTTATTGATGAATTGGGACTTGGCACTGGTGTTATAGTTTCTAGCAATGGCTATATTATTAGTAATTGTCATGTTACTGGTGAAAAATTGAGTACTTGCTATATTACTTTAGCAAATGGTTATACCTACGAAGGCTCCGTTATGTGGTGTGATTCTGATTTGGATTTGTCTATTACTAAGATTAATGCTAATAATCTTCCATATGCTACAATTGGAGATTCCTCTGCTTTGAAGTCTGGTGAAAGTGTTTTTGCTATTGGTAATCCTATTGGTTTTGAGTTTAAACGTACTGTTACTTCTGGAATTATTAGTGCTACAAATAGAACTATTAAAATCGAAGAGGATGGTAATGTTTGTTATATGTCTAATTTGATTCAAACTGATGCTTCTATTAATCCTCGGTAATAGTGGTGGTCCTTTGATTTTTCCTAATGGAGAAATTATTGGGATTAATACTGTTAAGATTACCTCTGCCGAGGGAATCGGATTTGCTGTTCCTATTAATGTTATTAAAACTGTTATTGAGAGCTTTGTAACTCAGAATAGTTTCGATGAGGCTTATTTGGGTATTTTTGCCTATGATAAAGAGATTATTCCTTATATTAATTCATCAAGTGCTTCCTCTGGTGTTTATATTGTTAATATTAATGAGAATAGTCCTGCTTTTTCTAGTGGAATTAAGGTTGGAGATATTATTTCGTCTATTGATGGTCGTTCTATTAATTCTATGCTAGAACTTAGATCTTATATTTATTCTAAAGCTCCTGGCGATGTTATTTCTATAGTTGTTAGTCGAGGATATGTTTCCCGAACTTATGATGTTACTTTGGATAGAAAATGATTTAGCCTGCATTCCGGAACTGAAACTTTTATATGATAGAAAGTTTGAAAAGTTTTTCCATTGCATATCAAAAAACTCTGTTAGAAGTTGTTGATATTTCAACCTCACAGAGTTTTTGTTTGTGGTGTGCCCAGAGGGATTTGAACCCCCGATCTCAAAGTTCGTAGTGCTACCATCAGAATTTATAAAACAACTGAAAATTCAATGAAATATAGATATATCAAGCACTACATAAAAAATTAAAAATTTAAAAAAGTTTAAAGAGATTTAAAAAAAATCAAAAAAGTTTAAAATAATATAACAAAACTGGGGAACTTTTAGAAAAAAATTGGGGAACTTTTAATAAAAAAAGTTTTTTAGATATTCAATATGGTTCAAAACCACTTATTTCAACAGTTCCACAGTTCCCCTGAAAATTGGGGAATGCACAAAAAGTCTATTAAATTTTAAATAACGGAGATGATAAAATGTTACACTTTATAATAGGATTATTTTTAGGGGCTAATCTTAGCCTCTTTTTATATGCCTGTATATTAGCAGGAAAAAAATCAGATGAATAATTTTTATGAGAGGAGTTAAATTTTGGATGAAAATATTAAAAGTAGTTATTATTCCATTTTACCAGCAGTT
Source organism: uncultured Clostridia bacterium (assembly GCA_934162535.1). Lineage (GTDB taxonomy): Bacteria > Bacillota > Clostridia > TANB77 > CAG-508 > CAG-269. Next base: position 79,686 of record CAKPJC010000004.1, read on the forward strand.
GTTAGATATGATAAAGATTTAACAGATAAGGCTAAGTTATTATATAGTGAAATCACGTGTCTGTGTAATAAAGAAGGATATTGTTTTGCTACAAATAATTATTTTGCTAATTTATATAATTGCACTCCTCGAGCAATACAATTTACAATATCTAAGTTACAAGAAAAAGGCTATATAAAAATAATTGTAGAAAATAATTATCAAAGAAAAATATATTTAACAGATGCACTAGGGTATGAAAAAATTTTCACCCCACCCCACGAAAATAATTTCATAGGAGGGTATGAAAAAAATTTCACCCATAATAATATAAAATATAATATAGATGATTTATTTATTTTAATTATAAATAATAGCAATAAAATTTCAAATGAATTTTATTCAAATTTGAAAAGGCTTGAGTTTATATATCCTAAAAAAATTATAAATACTATGGAACAGGCTAATTTGATAAAATTAAAAGAAATCATTTATACTTTATTTTTAATATACAATAGCAATTTTAAAAGTATTATGTGTAAGTTTGATAGAGAAATTTTGGTAAATTTATATTTAACTTGCAAAGATCATAATACAGATGACTTTTTTAATTATTACAGACAATCTATTATAAATAAATACATAGACACATCATAAAGGAGTTTTGATTAATGATAAATAATTATATAAATAATTTTGAAAATATAATGTCAATTTTTTTATTTTATGGCTTTAAATATACTTTATTTTTACTTGTGATTATGCTAATATTATCACTTATTTTTCTAATAATTGGTTGTATTATAAAATCACAAACAATAAAATCGAAATTTTTAAAAATTGTACCAGGCTTATTATTAAGTCTTATTTTTTTACTTCTTTTGCCCTACATTTTAGTGCAATTTAAAAATTTAATATAAATAGTGTTCTCCTTAATTTGCCCTATCAAAAAGTTAAGGAGATGATGTTTTATGAATGTTACAAAAAAGAAAAAGAAACTTATTCCAAAATTATCAAGCATTGGAACAACAATTACATTGTTACTAATTCAATGTAATCAATGTTTTGCTGAAAGTATTGGAACAGCTGAAGTGCAAACTGCAACAGATAATATTAAAAGAGTTATCACAAGTATTGCAATGCCATTAGGTCGGAGTTTTAATCTTTGCTAGTGTAGTTGTTGCAGCATTAAAAATGATTGCCAATTCAAACAATCCACAAAAAAGGTCTGAAAGTATTGGTGCTCTTGCCTGGATATGTGGTGGTGGCGTGATTTTAGGTGCTTCACTTATTATTGCTGGAATCATTATCAATGTTGCTACAAATAATAGTGGTACATTGCTTGGAAGTTAGGTGATTTTTTGTGAGAGTATTTAAAATTCCATTTGATATTAAACGAGAAGAAAAAATATTTGGTGGTTATTTAAGTTTAAGGCAGGTCTTATATTTAATGCTTGCTGCATCAAGTTTAAGTATATTAGCTACACCACTAAATATTATTATAAAAATAGTTATTATCACTATAATTGCTACATTTTTTCTACTTTGTGCTTTTCTAAAAATAAATGAGCAAAATTTTGATAAGTTATTTTTATGTGCCACAAAATACATTGTTCGTAGAAAAAAATTCAAATATGAGAGGTGCTTAAAATGATAATAATGTTTATTTTTCTTGGATTAACGGTTGTCTTTGTTATTGGTACTGCTATTTATTTAAACAGAAAGAAAAATCAAAATGGATTTATTCAAAAAAATGATAAAAAAGCAAATGAAAATCAAGGACAAAAAGTAGATAAAAAGAAATTAGAAAATATTTTTAATTTTAAAATAAAAGATAATATAATTTGCATTGGTAACAGATATTCAAATATTGTTAGACTTGGTAACATTGATTACAATATGCTTTCTGTTTCTGAACAGGATTCTATTGAAAATATTTTAATACAAACTGCTCTTTCAATAGATTATCCGGTTCAATTTTTTAGTACAACTGAATACATAGATACAACAAAAGTTATTTCACTTATGAAAAAGAATAAAAATACAAATGAAAAAATTGAAGAATACAAAAACTATTTAATAGACTACTTGCATAACTTAATGGAAAACAGGACTATTTCTGTTGTTAGGAGTTATGCAATTATTAGTTATGATGGGAATTTAAAGGATGCAATGCAAGAATTAAACAGAAAAACACTATCTTTTACAAGTAGTTTATTAAGAGCAAAGATAGTATGTGAAGTTTTAACTGAAGATGAAATTTACGATTTAATTTATAAAGAATTAAATAAAAATTCAACCATAAATATTAGCAATTTACAAGGAGGTGGAAAAGAATTATATGTTGGGAAAAAACAAAAAATCAAAAGAAATAAACATATTTGAAAATGTACCTAAGCTTTCCGACTTACTGATTCCTGATGAGTTACAAGAAAAAGTAGATTATTTGAAACTTGGATATAACAAATTTACTAGAATATTTGTTATGACAATTTATCCTGAACAAACTTGGGTTAGTTGGCTAGATGATTTATTTGCTATTGGAAATATAAATATTTCTGTAAAAATAGAGCCATCTATCAATGGAAATGTTATAAATCAATTAACAAAGAAATTAGTACAAGCTCAAAGCGAATATGCAACTTATTCAAGACAAGGGAATATATTGCATTTGCCGGAATTAGAAAAACAAATTGGAGATTTAGAAGATTTGCGAATGCTAATACAAACTAATCAAGATAAATTATTTTATGCTACAATTTTTATATCTCTAAATGCTGAAAGTCTAAAAGATTTAAACGAGAAAACAAAAATATTAGAAAGTGAATTGAACAAAAAAACTGCAATGATTAGAACACTAACTTTTAGACAGTTAGAAGGATATAAAACAATACTTCCTACAAACGAATACCCTATTCCAAACTATGAGCGAAATATGGTAGCTGGTGGTATTGCAACATTGATACCTATTTCTACACCTAATTTATCACATGATAAAGGTATTTTTATTGGCAGAAATATATATACAAATGCACCTGTTTACATTGATACATTTTGCGGTCCTCCTACACTCCCTAATCCACATGTATTTATTTGTGGCACAAGTGGTGGTGGAAAAAGTGTAGCACTAAAAACATTAACCGCTAGAAATATTGCTACTACTGGATGCGGAGCATTTTTTATTGATGTCGAAGGCGAATATAGTAATTTAACTAAAATGCTTGGTGGAAAAGTAATTAAAATTGAGCAAGGAAAACCAGCAGGAATAAATCCTTTTGAACTAGAGGCAGATTTTAAAGGTAAAGAGAAGTTTTTAAATATACTTGATAAAGTGGCAGAAATTAGAGCCTTAATTGCAACAATATGCAGAAATTATGGTCGAACACTTACAGGAACAGAAAATACTGAAATAGAGATAATAGTAAATCAATTATATAGTGAACGAGGCATTACAAGTGATGTGAATTCGCTTTATGAGAAAAAAGGTGGAAAACTTGATAATGGTAAATATGTAGTAGGAAAAATAGAAAAGAAAATGCCTACTCTTACAAATTTTCATGACAAATTAGTACAACGTGGAAAATGTAAAGAATTAGCTGATATTTTAATCCCATTCCTAAAAGGTAATTCTTTGGGAATCTTCGATTGTGAAAGTAAAATTACATCTTCTGAAGATATTATTTGTTTTGATATGAGTGAGATTAAAGATGAATTTACAAAATTATATTCTTCTTTTGTTATCTTAACTTGGGTATGGCAAAAATATGTACTAAAAAATAGAGAAAAGAAAAAAATCATAGTTTGCGATGAAGCTTGGTTATTTTTAAAATATCAAGAATCCGCAGACTTCCTTGTGAATGTTGCTCGCCGCCGGTCGCAAGTATAATGTTCCATTATTCATTCGGTAGCCAATTTATTGATGAATTTTTAAGTTCTGAAGAACGGAAAAACCATTATAAATATATGCTCAACAAGATATTTATTTAAGCAAAGTCCTGGATCCGTCGATGAAGTTGTAGATTTCTTTAATTTATCTGAAGGTACAAAAAATTTTCTTACTGCTGCTACTCCTGGTCAATGTGTAATAAGCCTAAATAATACTGTTACTGCAATAAAATTTATTATAACAAAATATGAAGAAACCTTTGTATTTACTTAAAACTGGAGGTGAGAAAAATTGAATAAATTATTTAAAAGTTTTGTAATAGTAGTTACAATGCTTTTTTTATTATCTCCTATATGTTTTGGGGCCACTCCTGAACTAAAAAAACAAATAAAAAAGGAAGATGGCTCTTTATTTGAAAAAATTATTGCCGAATGTATTGGTGGAATTGCTGAAACAGTCCTAGACTTTACAACTCGGTGAAAAAGCCAATGTAGGTTTTAAAGATTATGATGAACTTATTTTTAATAATAAGCAATCAAATGATAGTTTATCACCATTTACAGAAGAATTATGGACTAAAACTATGAAATGGTATCAAATTTTTAGCATTATTTCTGGAACATTGATACTAATTGCAGTATTTATATTAGCTTTTAAAATGATAAATGCAGGTATGAATACGACTAGAAAAAATGAAGCAAAAGAAAATTTGATGCGATTATGTTTTGGTGGTGCTGCAATAGCTCTAGCTCCTTTATTTATTAGATTTTTATTGTATATGAATAATAGCTTAGTATATTTATTAGTTACAGCTGCAAATACTGGAACACTTGATGCAACATTAGGAAACTCTATGCTAACAAGTATAAAAACTGGAAATGCAATTTCAACAGCCCTTGTAATTGCAATGTTTATATATTTATTTGTGAAGTTAAATATTAAATTTATAGTTAGACAATTTACAATTATAATATTTACTATTTTTACCCCTGTTGCTGCTGGACTTTGGATAATAAATAAAAATGTAACTGCTGCATCAATTTGGGCTGGTCAAATTATTATGAATATTTTTATGCAATTTATATATTGCTTTTTATTTTTAATATATCTTGCATTTTTGCCATCTGGTGGTGGCTGGGCTATCTCTTTAATTTGGGCTATGATGATCCTTCCACTTGCTGATACATTACAAAATTGTTTACAAAATCTAACTTCAAGAATTGCTGGCATTGATAATGAACAAATGACAAATAGAGTTCTTGGAACAGGTGCAATGCTTGGCTTTGGATTAGGTGCTATTAAAGAACAATTTAAAACTCCTAACATTCCAAGTAAATCATCTAACAATGGAACTGATAATAATTCCAATAATGGACTAAAAGGCATTATATCAAGAGCAAAATCATTTATAAATCCAGTAACAAACTTATCTGATGAAAAAGATTACAACGGAAATGTAAATCCTATAAGAGATGTAATAACACCTACAAAAGAAGGTAAACAAGATACTGTAACAATGCCTAAATCAAAAATAGATAACAAAAATAATATGAGCAATGGAAAAATAACTCCAAAATCAGTAGTAAAAAATGTTGCAAGTACCGGATTCAAAGGAACAAAAGCATATCTAAGTATAGGGGCAAAAATGGCTGAAGGCGATTTTAGTTCATACAAGTATAAAAAACAACCATCTTCAAAAAATAATGAGTCTATGCAAAATACTGAATATTTAAACAATATAAATAATTTGCAGAAAGGGGCTGAAAATGAGTTTAAAGGAAAAAACGAAGAATGAAATTAAAAAGAAATTCAAAAAAATCGTTTTAAAAATAATTAAACCATTTATCCCATTTATAATTGTAATTTTTTTAATTGTTTTGGCAGTATGTACTGTAGTAGATTCTATGTTTACAACTGAAGATGATATGCAAATGGCTGAAAAACTTTCAAGCGAAGATTACGAAGCACAATATGCAGAATGGCTAAAAGATAAAGAAACAACACCTAGTACAATAATAAATGATGGAAAAGGTCTTATTCCTACTGGTATGTTTACTTGGCCAATACCTGGCTATACATTAATTACATCACATTTTGGAATGAGAACACATCCTATAACTGGAGTCTACAAATTGCATAGTGGTACAGATGTCGGTGCACCTATTGGAGCTAATTTCGTAGCAATGGCTGATGGTATTGTTACAACAGCAAAATATAGTAATGCGTATGGAAATATGGTAATGATAGACCATCGGAAACAATATTGTAACTTTATATGCACATGGTTCTGAAATATTAGTACAAACAGGTCAACAAGTAAAACAAGGTGATCCAGTTTTAAAAGTTGGGTCAACAGGCTATTCAACAGGAGCACACGCTCATTTTGAGGTTAGAATAAAAGGAAGTTTTGTAAATCCTGAAACTTATTTTAAATAGGAGGTTTTAAAAATGGTTTTAATTTTCACAGATAATGAAATATTAAACAAAGATTTGAACAAAAATATTGAAAATAGTAGGGTTGTATATTATCCAGATTACATATTAGAAGAAAAAGAAGCAAATATTTTAATTGCTACATTACAGCCAAATAAATACAATTTTAAAGACTTTATGTTTAAAGTTAGAGAAAAAAATATAAGAGTAATTTTAATTCTTGAAAATGCACAAATATCAGAATTAAAAGATGCTCTTTTTTTAGGAATATATGACTTTATTTTTGATCCTTTTGAAATTGAAGATATAAAAAGAAAAATCAACATTGCTACCCCATTTTCTGAAATTTCAATATATATAGAAAAATACTTGAATTAAAGTATTTTAACTATTCTAATTGAAAGGCGGTGATATAACTACATTTCAAAATTTTAATGGAAGGAGGATTTTAGTTTTGCACAAAAAAGTAATTATAATATCAATTACAGTCATTCTTATAATTATTGCAACAATATCTACTTTTTTTATAGTTAAATATTTTATGAATAAAAATAAAATAAACTATGTGTATGAAGAATATTCAAATGATAATACACAAAACAGACTAGATACTGAAAATAACAATACTGAATTAGATTCGACTGATAATTTAATGTTACATATTGATGGAGAAAATGTACTTGGTGTTATTAAAATTGATAAGATTAATTTTGAAGGGCTAATTTATGAAGGAACTTCTATGCAAACTCTTGCAAAAGGTGTGGGACACTTTGAAAATACACCATATCTTAAAGGAAATGTATGTTTAGCAGCTCATAATACTAATCCATATTGGGCTAAATTACATACTTTGTCTAACGGAGATAAGATACAGTACACTTGCTTTTTAGGCACAAAAGAATACGAAGTAAATAATGTTTCAAGAATTAGTGAAACAGATTGGGACTCTTTAAAAAATACTGACACTAATGTATTGACACTTATTACTTGTGTAAAAGGACAAAAAGATTTAAGACTCTGTGTTCAAGCAAAAGAAATAAAATAAAATTTTTTTCTTTTGAGCATTGTCAAAATAATATAAATGATGTTACCCTAGAAATAATAAAAAATATGAAAGGGTGATGTTTTATGAATAAGAAAAAAATTAGCATAGTAATTATTAGTGTTTTGGCTTTTATAATTATTATTTGTGTAGCTTTATTTTTATATAGCAAAAATAATCAAAATTTAGAAAGCAGTGATTTACCACAAAATGAAGTAATACCAAATGATGTAGTAGAAAATACAACAGATATACAAACAGCAGAAGTTCAAGAAGATAATAATGTAGCAACTGTTGCTGAAGAACAAATGGAAGCTCAAACTATTCCTGCTCAAGAAGAAAGTAATACTTCAAATAAGCCTACTGAAACCAAGCCACAAGTTGCATCAGAAAAACAAAATAATAAACCAGTAGAAACAAAGCCAAAAGCAAAAACACAAATTGAAACTAAAAAAGTAGAAACTCCTAAAAATACAAAGAATAAATCTACGGTTACTTCTACTACTGAAACACCTAAAAAAGAAGATTCAAAACCAACTCAAACTACAACACCAGCTAATACTGAAAAATATGTAAGAAATGATGAAATGATAAATAAAATCAGGGGTGTTATGCAAAACAATGAATCAGATTTTATGAAACAATATGGTTACAACATAGTTGTGGATAGTTCAATAAAAGCACAAACAAATCAATTTACTTACACAGAAAGTAGAGTAATAAATTATTTGAAATACAAATTTGGAACAATACGAATTTACGCTGAAGATTATTATAAAAATGGAAATTTAATAATGACTATGTGTTATATTTTATAACTAAGAAAGCTCTATTTAAGGGGCTTTTTTTATATAGTGTTTTCTCTTATATTAAAGCCTTTCTAAATAAATATAGGAGGAATTTTTAATATGTTAAAATCAATTACAAAAAAGAGTATTGCCTTAATAATGGTACTACTAACAATATTATCTGCATTTTCAAACTTTACTTATGCTACAGAAATCAGTTCTGCTTATGTCCAAAATGGTGGAGATTGTGGTTACCATTTACAATTTTATAATAGTGCAAAAAATGTATGGTCTTATATCATTACAACGTTTGCATATTATGAAAATGGTGGCGTTCAATATCCTGCATACTGTTTAAATAGAGACTTACCCGGTGTTGGTGGTCAAGCTGCAGGAGATGCTTATTCTGTTAATGTAAATCAAGTTATAAATGATGTTAGAATTTGGAGAGTTGCAATAAATTCTTATCCATATCAAAGTCCTGAAAGTCTGGGATTAGAAAATAAGTATGATGCTTTTGTTGCTACTAAACAAAGTATCTATTGTATAATTTATGGAACGGACCCAACCACATATTATAGAGGTGGAGATTCCAGAGGTGAAGCAATAAAAAATGCTATTGTTAGATTAGTAGATATTGGTAGAAATGGCTCACAAACACCAGCTAATACAGAAGTATCTGCAAATAAAGTTGGTGGATTTACAGAAGATGGAGATTATTATTCGCAAGAATATAGTATAAATAGTCCAGTAGAAACAAGTCAGTATATAATTACTGCAACAAATGGATTGCCTAATGGAAGCAAAATAACAAATATGTCAAATAATGAACAAAATTCATTTGCTGGAAGTGAACATTTTAAAATTAAAGTTCCAAAAACTGAACTTAATAAAGACATTGATGTTACAATAACTTTACAAGCAAAATGCAAAACATACCCAGTATTTTATGGAGAGACAACTGTACCAGGAACACAAAATTACTTACTTACATTTGATCCATTTGGCGATGTAACTGGTATGGCAAAATTAAATGTTAAAACAAACACAGGAAAAATAAAAATAGTAAAAAATGATGTAGATACTAACCAACCAATAGAAGGAGTTACATTCCAACTAACAAAAAAAGATGGAACTGTAATTGCTAATAGTACAACTAATAAAAATGGTGAAGCATCTTTTTCAAATTTATATCAAGAAAATTATGTTTTAAAGGAAATATCTACAAATGATAATTACATACTAAGTGAAAAATCATTTGATGTAAATGTAGAGTATAATCAGACTAATATACAAACTATTACAAATGAACACAAAAAAGGAAATATTAAAGTATATAAAATAGATAAAGATAATAAAAAAGTTGTATTAGGAAATGTAGAATTTAAACTATATTCTGAAGAATTTAAGAAAATCATTGGAACATATTATACAGATGTAAATGGTGAATTGGAAATAAAAAATCTTCGTACAGGAAATTATAAACTGATAGAAACAAAAACTAACAAATGGTACAACCTTGCTAATGATACAGAAATAAAAGTAGAATGGGACAAAGAAACTACAAAAAATATTGAAAATGAACTTAAAAAAGGTCAAGTAAAAGTGATAAAAGTTGACAAAGATAATAACGAAGTAAAACTTGAAGGCGTTGAATTTGAAGTATTAGATGAAAATGACAAAGTATTAGAAAAAATTATTACTGATGAAAACGGTGAAGCCTTAACTTCAAGATATGCAATAAGAGATTTTGCTAAACTAAAATTAAGAGAAACTAAAACATTAGATACTTATGTTTTATCTGATAAAGTAGAAACAATAGAATTAAAAGAAAATCAAATTACAAATATTAAATTTGAAAACGAAAGAATAAAAGGAAAAGTAGAAATTACAAAAGTTGATTCAAAAGATGAAAATAAAAAATTAGAAGGTGCAAAATTTGGATTATATGATGAAAAAGATAATCTAATCGAAACATTAGTTACAGACAAAGATGGTATTGCAACAAGTCAAGATTTGTATAAAGGAAAATACTATCTAAAAGAATTAGAAACAGGATCAAATTATTATTTATTGAATGAAGATACATTTGAATTTGAAATTGCAAACAATGGAGAAACTATTAAGAAAACAATTAAAAATGAGCCAACTGATATAACTGTTGATGTAGATAAAACTGGAACTACTGAAATAAAACCAGGTGAAGATGTAAATTATGAATTTTCTAATGTAGCCAATAACTCTAATGTTTATTTAGACAATTTTAAATGGTATGATTATATTCCAACAGATTATATAAGATTACAAAAAATGACTACTGGTACTTGGAATCAAGACTTGACTTATAAAGTATATTATAAAACAAATAAATCAAATGATTATGTACTATTTAAAGAAGATTTAAGCACAAATGAAAATTACGATTTAGATTTTACACAAATTGTACTTGCAGATGATGAATATATAACAGAAACTTGTTTTGATTTTGGAAAAGTAGAAAAAGGATTTAGAGAAAGCACATCTCCAACAATGAATTGTAAATCTTTTGACACACTAAAAGAAAATGACACATTTACAAACCACACTAAAACTGTTGGTACATATTTTGGAGTAACTGCTGAAGCTAATAGCAAGTGGACTACAATTACACACATTCCAGAAGAAAAACATGAAATTGTGTTACCTAGAACAGGTAAATAAAATAAGTTTTTAATCTTCCTTAAAATTACCCTTCAAAAATAAATTTATAGGAGGATTTGTAGTATGGAAATTACAGACATTAAAATTTTTAAAATTAAACAAAGGGGTGCATTACTTGGGTATGCAAATGTTATTTTTAATAACTCTTTTATTATTAGAGGTATTAAAATATTGGAAAATGAACGAAATGGAAGATTTGTTGCAATGCCTTCAAGAAGATTAAGACAAGAAAAACGAGCATATAGAGATTTGTGCCATCCACTTAATCAAGAAACAAGAGAATTATTGACAAAAGAAATTTTTGAAGCTTATGATGCACTAGAAGAAAAAGAAGAATAGTAATTATCTTAAATTTGCCCTATCATATTTAGAAAGGACCTTTTTATGATTTTAACGAAAGATTTATTAGATGATTTATTAAGTTTAGAAAATAGCATACATTCACTTACATTAGCACAAAATCCAAATAATTTACAAATAGAATCATTTTTAAGAAATTTAGAAAAAAGAAGATACAGCATATTAAACCAAATCAAGTTGTATAATAAAACAGTAACCTATGGAACTCAAAAAATAGAAACTATTAGTAATGAGTATAAAGCAAAATATGAAGATAATATACTTAAAATTTACATACCAGAGGTTATGCCATCATACAAAAATTTAAAAACACACGCATATAAAAATATTCTTTTGAATATTGCAGATAAAGTAAAAGATTATGAGGGCATATTTAAAAATCAAATATTTATCTATATTAAGATTTTTGATAAAGTGGAAAAATGGGATATTGATAATAAATTTATAAAACCTATCTTTGATAGTTTAATAATAAGTAATGTAATTGAAGATGATAATATAAATAAAGTTTTTTATTGTGCGAAAGGAGAAATTGGAAAAAATCCGCATACAGAAGTATATATTACAGATGTAAATAATTCAGTAAATTTGTTTAAAAGTATGTTAGTTTAAAATGTCATTTTTTTAGTAAATTAAAAAACTAAAATTAGGACATTTTTTATTGTATTAAAAGCCTTTGATTTCAATACTTTTAGAAAAAAATAGGACATATTTTTCTTCATAGGGTAGGTGTGTGTGAGCGTAAGCTCTCACATTGCTACCCACTGAACCATTATGAGAAATAATTTATAAGGCAGGTGGTTAAAATTAAAAGTATATTTCCGACAGATAAAAATGAGATAGATTTAGTTAAATTTATAAATACATATCAGTATCTTTCACCAAAAGATTTGCCATACTTTTTTAATACAACATATTACCCAAAAAGAATTGCAAAACTTATTCAAAATAATATTTTAAGAAGGTACAAAAGATTTCTCGTACTTGGTGAAGATGGCTATAATTTTATGAAGATACTAGGTCTTGAAACAAATAAACTAAGATATCAAGAAAAATACGCTAATAGACTAAAATTTATGAGCCATTTAGCAGCTTATTTTAGATATTCAAATGTAACCTTTACTCCATCTTTCTTAATTAAAGATAAAACAGCATTTACAGAAAGCTCCAGAAAATATATTGGAGTTTCAAATATATTTGGTACAAAGTATTTAACATATCATATCTCAAATGAGCATACTGATAAATATCTAAATTCTGTTATATATGATCTTCAAAAAGAATTAAAATATAAAAATGTAATTATTATGATTGATGATATAACAAGAATAGATTTTTTAAAATTTTCTTTTGGACTTAACTCTGTAATCATTTGTGGAGATACAGACAAAGCATTAGATAAAATAAAATATCTACAGCAAATAAATTGGACTAAAGTCGTACAAGCAGAGTTTAAAGAAAAATTAACCTTATCAGAATTTAATTTTTGTGATTATACTAATAATAAAAATTTGTATGTTTCTTGTTTCTATTTTGTAGATACTGAAAAAATAAATAGAATTAGTACATTTATGCAAAACAATACAAACAAAAAAGTAGATATTATATGTCCAAAATCTATTGTTAAATATCTCGGAAGTGAACTTGCTACTTGTAATTTTCACTTAATAGATATTGATAAGTTTATAGAAAAGGAAATAAATTTTTATGAATAAGAAAATTATTATATATATTTTTGCAATAATATTGGTAATTTTAAATTTTGTAATAGATTTTAATATAAATTCATACATAAAAATATTAAATAAATGTTTTAATCAAAACATTATTATAAGCAATTTATATTATGCTATTATTTGCTTCATAATTGCCTTAATTTCAATTTTAATAATGGCATGTATAAAATTAGTCATCTATTATAAAAAAGATGAAATAAAGGGCATTAAATTGAAGAAAGAAGATGGAACACATGGAACTGCAGATTGGATGTCTGAAGATGAGATTGAAAAGGTTTTAGGCAAAAATGAAACACCTGGTATTATACTTGGGAAATTAAATAATGATATTATTAAATTGCCATTTGATAGTTATTTTAACAAAAATATTGCTGTGTTTGGCTCCAGCGGAAGTATGAAGACAATAGGATTTTTAATAACTAACCTTTTGGAACTTTTTAAATACAAAAAATCTATTATTGTTACTGATGCAAAAGGTGAAATTTACAGAAAAACAAGTAATTTGTTTAGAGATAACGGCTATGTTGTAAAAGTATTTAATCTTAATAATATGGCTCATTCTGATAGATGGAATCCATTAGGCGAAAACGAAGATATTACAGACATACAAACAAGTTCAAATGTGATAATTAGTGGTACACAAAAGAAAACTGGAAAAGATGATTTCTGGCCAAGAGCTGAAGAAAATTTACTGAAAGCATTTGAGTTCTACTTTATGGAGAATAAATTAGAGCAAAATACATTGACTGATATTTATAAAATCATTGCAAGTGGAGATATTGCAACACTTGATACAATGTTCAAAAGACTTCCACAAGAAAGTCCTGCAAGAATGAGTTACAATATATTTGCTAGTCGGTTCCGATACAATAAAAGCATCTGTTTTGACAGGTCTTGGTACTAGACTGCAAGCATTTCAAAATAAAGAATTACAAGAACTTACTAATCATACAGACATTGATTTGACTTTGCCAGGAAAAGAGCCTTGTATTTATTATGTAATAACAAGTGATATGGATTCAAGTAGAGATTTTTTAGTCTCTCTATTTTTTACATTTTTGTTTATAAAGCTTGTAAAATATGCTGATTCAACTGAAAGTGGAAGATGTAAAGTTGATGTATTCTTCTTTTTAGATGAGTTTGCGAATATTTGTCAAATACCAGATTTCAATAAAAAAATATCAACAGTTCGTAGTAGACGGACTTGCCTTAATTCCAATACTCCAAAATATTGGCCAATTAAACAATCGTTATCCAAATGGATTAGCAGATGAAATACTTGGTAATACAGATTTAAAACTTAATTTAGGTACGACAGATACCTTAACTGCAATGTATTTTTGTGATTTGCTTGGTGTTGCAACTGCAGAAACCCAAAGTATTAAGAAAGAAGTTGGAATTGATGGAGAATTAGAATTTGGACAAAAAAATATATCTACATTAGAAAGAAATTTATTAAATCCTGATGAAATAATTAGAATACCAAGTTTTAAGTTAATGGTTATTATTAGAGGCAATAAACCATTGTTACTACAAAAGATGATATATACTGAACATCCACTTGCTAAAAAATTGCAAGATGTTTCTGTTCTTACATATATTCCAGATTGGAATAATAATATTGAAGTTCCTAAAACAATAGAAAAAAAAGAAAAGAGAGTTGTTACAAAGCAAAATAAAATAAAAAAAGAGCAAGAATTTGAAGATATTACATTTGATAACTTTTAAATTTTAAGCATTTATCAATATTGATAGATGCTTTTTAAGGTGGTGAAATTTTTGGAAGATACACATATAAAAGAAATTTTGAGAAGTAAAGAAGAAAAAAGAATATTAACTCGGCTTAATTACAGGAATTGAAGATGAATATTACTTAAAAAATGAACATATTGCTTGTGCCATTGTTTGGTATTATGATGTAAAAATTCTTATTCCAGTAAATTTGTTAGTACAAAAAAGTACAAGTAAATCAATAATTAGGGGAATGCTTGGTGCTGAAATTGACTTTATTGTACTTGAGTATGATAGTATTTCTAACATAGCAATAGCAAGTAGAATTGATGCAATGGAATTAAGATCAAATATAGAAATTCCTAAATTAAAACAAAATGATACCATAAAAGTACGAGTTATTGCTATTGGAATTAAACATATTTTAGTTGATATGTATGGAAAAGAAGTAATTATTAAAGCTCAAAATCTAAAACATATTTATATTGTAAATTGCAAGGATATATACAAAGTTGGAGAATATCTAAGAGTAAAGATAAAAAAATTAGATATAGAAAATAACATATATGAATTGTCTGCAAAAGAATTTGAGGAAAACCCATTTAAAAATATACGAAAATATCTTGTTTTAAATGGTGAATATACTGGAACTGTAATTGCTTTTCCAAAAGGTAATTCTGGAGTATTAGTACAATTAGATAATTCAAAAGTTACAACATTGTGTAGAATTCCTGCAAGATTTAATAATTATCCACATTTTAATGATAAAGTGTTGATAAAAGTTACAGAAATAAACGAAAATAGGAAATT
>CAKPJC010000005.1 GCA_934162535.1 uncultured Clostridia bacterium
TAGCAATCTCAACAGGTGGACCAAAGACATATATAACACTAACATTAGGATTATTAACAATAGTATTAGTTGGTGTTTGGGCAATAAGAAAATTTGTAGTATAAAATTCTTGACAGCCAGAACAAATGAGTATATAATTTTAGTAGATTAGAAGCAAAGGAGCAAAAAGCCATGGAAACTAAAGTTAAGACTCAAACCTGTGAAAGCGTTGGGGCTGTATATATATATATATATATATATATATATTGGGTATAGCTTTATTAAACATGGTATTTGCGAACTAATAAAAGATACGAAAAATTTAATAATAAAAATAAAAGATAGTGATAAAAGCCAAACACAAAAAGGCTTATTAAGTCACTGTCTTTTTGGCGTTAAAAAACAGAGGAGGAAATGTCTATGAAAAACATCAAAAGCAAAAAAATAAATAAGAGAATAATTGCTGTAGTCTCAATAGTATTGGTGGCAATAATACTGGTAACAACAGTAATTTGCTTAATAACAAAAAAAGATGAAAATGTAGAAGTAGAAAATACAGGAAGAATACAAAAACAAGTAATGAACCCCAATAATTACACAATGGTAAAAAGTAAAGATGGAATAGATGTACCAGTGCCAAAAGGATACACAGCATCATCAGTAGAAAGCGAGTCATATGTAAATGGAACATTTGAAACATTGTACCTAAATAAAAATTTAACAGATACATTTACATCAGAAGGAACATATCCTTGGTCAAAAAATAGCAATGGAATATGGACAAGTGGTAATTATAACATAGATAGTTCAACAAGCGAGATGATATCAGAAGAGTTTACAGTAAGTGAAGATGGAGGAATATTGCAATTAAATTGGACAGTGTCATGTGAATTTTATAATGATTACTTATATGGAGAAATAATAAATACAACAACAAATAGCACAGAAAAAACAACAATAAAACTAAATGGAACATATTATGTAACAAAGGATTCAGGATATACAGAATCAGACTTAATTTATATGAACACAAAAGTAGAACTAAATCAAGGAACATATAAACTAAAGATAATATATAGTAAAAATGCCTCAACAAATAAAGAGCTAGATAAAGGATATGTAAAAGAAGTAAAAATATATGACAGAAAAAACAATGGAAATACAGATACAATACAAAATCATAAATATGGAGGATTTGTAATATATGAGGGAACAGAAGAAGTAACAGATAGAAATCAATGGACAGCCCAATGTGAAAGAAATCAATGGGTATGGATACCGATAGAAGATGTAAGTGATATGTATTGGGAAGATAAGACAGATGGAAAGATATATGGAACATATTATAATGAAAGTGCGACATCATATACAAAAAGTACAAGTAATAGAAAATATGAGCCACAATTAACAAGACACGATATGGAATCAACATATTTAACACAATATCTAGGAGGAATATCAAGATATGAATTCTTAATGGAAATGGAGCAAGAATTTTATGAAATGTTACAAAGTGTAGCAACATATGGAGGATTTTATATAGGAAGATATGAAGTAGGAGATTTAAAACAAACAACACCAGTAGTAAAAAGAATGAATACAGATATAGGAGATATAAATTGGTATCAAGGATATAAAAAATGTAAAAAATTATCAGGAACAAATACAAATGTAAAAACAAGTATGATATGGGGAACACAATATGACCAAGTAATGAATTGGCTAATAAAATCAGGAGAGAAAACACCATTAGATAATAAAGGTTCAGTAGCATGGGGAAATTATAGAGATGTAGAATTTGAATATTATACAAACACATCCAAAACAACTGCAACAAAGAAATTAGGAAGACAAAAAAGAATAGCAAGTGGAGCCTATGAAGGAGCAAAGGCGAATAACATATACGACCTAGCAGGGAACGTATGGCTATGGACGCTCGAGGCCATTAGTTCAGGGGCTGGCGACGGCAGGTACTACAGGGGAGGTTCTTGTAGCGACTATGGTACGAGCCATTATGCTAGTGGTCGTAACTACAACTATCCGTACGACTACAGCAGCATTTTCGGGTATGGTGGTACACTTTACATAAAGTAATATTGAATTCTGTATAGAAAAGCCGAGCAAAGTATAAATTGACATGATTAAGATGATTAAATAATTCAGTGTGTAGATTTTAAGAAAATAAAAATGTGCATACTGAATTTTTTATGTAATAGGATAGAAAAAGAGTGAAACAACATATATTCAAAGTCGAATCTTGTCGATGAAAAGTTCTTGCAATTCAGGATATTTCATAGTATAATAAATTCGCAATAAATATTGCACTTAATTCATAAAGTTTTTGAAACATAGTTTAATAATTTTTTAAATCAAAGATAATTAATTCAAATAATTTTCAAAAGTAATTAATATCGAAAAAATTTAATTTTCTAACCTAACCCAAAAATTATTAATTTTAATAAAGATAGCAAAAATGAGTGAAATAAGGAAAATAGCTATTGCAATATCATAAAAAAATTAATATAATTAAGGAGGTAGAAAAAAATGGAAAAGAAATTATTAAAACCGAGAAACGATTTAGTATTTCAAAAACTATTTGGAGAACAAAAGAACAAGGAGATAACAGGTCATTTATTATCTTTGATACTAGGAAAAGAAGTATACAATGTAGACTTAGACGTAAACAAGCAAATGATAGGAAAAAGGGAAGGACTAAAAACATGTATATTAGACATACGAGCAAAATTTAATGATGGAGAAGAATGTAACATAGAACTTCAAGTATCGCCATATAAACATATGCCAGATAGGATGTTACAATATTGGTCAATGAATTACATCAACAAACTCGAAAGAGGAGAAGACTATTCAAAAATAAAGCCAACAATAGCAGTACTAATAACATGTTATAAATTAGACGAAATAAAAGAGATTTCCAGATATCACACAAGTTGGTCACTAAGAGAAGATAAAGAAACAGACTCAGTACTAACAGATAAGTTTCAAATGCATATATTAGAAATTCCAAAGGTAAAAGATATAGAAATACAAACAGACGAACTAGCACAATGGATGAGTTTTATCAATGACCCAGAGGATGGGAGGTTAGAAAAAATGATGTATGAAAATAACAAATATTTTAAACAAGCTAGAAAAGAATTAGAATATTTGAGTGGAGACAAAGATTTTCAGGAGATAGTAGAAAGAAGAGCATTGGCATTAATGGATCAAGAAGTACAAACAAGATTGGCAAAAGAAGAGGGTAGAGAAGAAGGCAGAGAAGAAGAAAGAGAAGAGAGTAGAAGAAACACAGTAGAAATGATAAAGAAACTAATACAAGAAAACATGACAAATCAATTCATAAAAAGAATAACCGGATATGAAGAAGAAGAGATAGAGAAAATCAGGAAAGAAATCAAAAAAAAACAAAAAGAAGAACCTGAAAAATAAAATTCAAAATCTCTTGACAGTCTAAACAAATAAATATACTATTTAAATAGATTAGAAGCAAAGGAGAAAAAAGCCTTGGAAACTAAAGTTAAGACACAAACCTGTGAAAGCGTTGGGGCTGTATATATAATATATATATTGGGTATAGCTTTATTAAACATGGTATTTGCGAACTAATAAAAAACACGAAAAATTTAATAATAAAAATAAAAGATAGTGATAAAAGCCAAAGCAAAAATGGTTTAGTATGTCACTGTCTTTTTGTTGTTTAAAAACAGAGGAGGAATTGTCAATGAAAAACATAAAAGTTAAAAAGATAAATAAGAAAACAATTGTTATAATCTCAATAGTATTGGTAGCAATAATACTAGTAACAGCAGTAATTTGCTTGGTAACAAAAAAGGATAAAAATGTAGAAGTAGAAAATACAGGGAGAATACAAAAACAAGCAATGAACCCCAACAATTATACAATGGTAGTAGAGACGGAATAGATGTACCAGTACCAAAAGGCTATACAGCATCATCAGTAAAAAGTGAGTCATATGTATATGAGGGAACAGAAGAAGTAACAGATAGAAATCAATGGACAGCCTAATGTGAGAGAAATCAATGGGTATGGATACCAATAGAAGATGTAAGTGATATGTATAGGAAAAATAAATTGGTATCAAGGATATAAAAAATGAAAAATAAATATGACAAATACCTTAAATCAGACTATCACAAATTATTTATTAATCTGGAAAAAATATCTAAAAATTACCTCTAAAACTTATTTACAAGAACAACCCCTTATGATATAATCTGATAGAAAAATGTATAAAACAATGAGGTGATTTTGTGAATCAAATATTAATAACTGGATACGAGGAAGAAAAAAAATCTCCAAACAAAAAACAAAAACCAGTAAAAATGAAAAAAGTAGCAAGTATAAACACAATAGTAACAATATTTGCAATATGTATAATAATATTAGGAATATGTATGGCAACAGGAAGTACATATGCAAGAGAAAAAATAAATGAAACAGTAGAAGCAAATGCAAAACCAACAGTAGAAATGAACAGGAATGACGACACAAACACAATAGATATAGAAGTATCACACATTAGAGGAATAAAAGAAATAAAATACAAATGGAACAATGGAAATGAAGAAATAATACAAGGAAACAATCAAACAAAAATACAAAAAAGCATTCCACTAATAGGTGGTCAAAATACACTAACAGTAAGTGTTACAGAAGAAAACGGACAAACAGTATCATACAGCAACATATACAAGGTAGCTAACCTTCCACAAATAGAACTAAGCTCAGCATCAAATGGAGTAAAAGTAAAAGCAACAAGCAAAGAAAAATTAGCAAGCATAACATACAAGTGGGATGATGGGGCAGTAGAAAAAATCGATGTATCAGAAGAAACATATGAAGGAATAATAAATGCGCCAGGAGGAAAACACACATTAGAAATAACAGCAACAGACATAAACGGAAACATCGGAACAAAAACACAGGTAGTAGTAGGAGACACTGCACCAACAGTAACAATAAAAGCATCAATAATTGACGGAAAGAAAATGTTTGTAATCGATGCAGAAGATGATACAGGATTAGCAAATGTTGAAATCATATTAAATGACAACACAGTTGACAAAACAGAAGTAAGTGGAAAAACATATCATAAAGAAATTGAGATACTACAAGGAGAGAATAAAATAATTGTAAAAGCATACAATATAAACGAATTAGAAGCACTAAAAGGAGCACGTTATAATAATTAATAGGAGAAAAAACATATGATACAAGAAATATATATAATTGATAATGACGAATCATCATTACCAATATTTAGAGAATTATTCAAAGATGAAAAAGAATTCAAGTTTATTGGAGTAAAAACAGAACAAATAAATATAGCATTAAAAAATATACCATTTCTAATAATAATAAATGAAGACTCAATAGATCGAGATGTAGCAGAATTATGTAGAAAAATAAGAACAGACGAAGACAACAAAATAACACCAATAATTGTTGTTTCATCTAACATAGAAAGAAACCATAGGCTTGATGTACTAAGAGAATCTGTTGAATACTACATAAAAAAACCTGTTGATACAGACTATTTGTACTATACAGTAAAAAATCTAAACAGACTGTTAAACATAAATAGAAGAATAAGTCCATTAACAGGCTTACCAGGAAACGTACAAATACATGCAGAGTTAAAAAAGAGACTATCAAATAAAGAGGACTTTTCTGTACTATACTTAGACTTAGACAATTTTAAAGCATATAATGATGTATATGGTTTCTTAAAAGGAGACGAAATAATAGAATTTACAGCAAAAACAATACTAAAATGTATACATGAAGAATTTATGGAAAACTCATTTATAGGACATATAGGAGGAGACGACTTTATAGCAATAGTACCATCAATACACATAGACAATATATGTCAATCAATAATAGCAACATTTGACAAAGACGTAACAAACTTTTTTACAGATGAAGACTTAGAAAAAGGGTATATAGAGGTAACAAACAGAAAGGGAGTATTAGAACAATTCCCACTAACCTCAATATCTATAGGAGTAGTAATAGCTGAAAGTGGCAGATTTGCAAACATCCTAGAAATAGGAGAAATAGGGGCACAAGTAAAACATATGGCGAAATCTATCATGGGAAGCAGCTATGCAGTAGATAGAAGACAAATGTAAAGGAGAGAATATAAAAATATATGCAAATACTTATTTTAATAGTATTAATAGGATTAAATGCATTTTTCGCGGCAAGCGAAATTGCATTTATATCATTAAATGATAACAAAATAGAAAAACAGGCAAAAGAAGGAAATAAAAAAGCAAAACAAATAGAAAAAATGCTTGAATCACCAAGCAAATTTCTTGCAACAATACAAATAGGAATTACATTAGCTGGATTTTTATCAAGTGCATTTGCATCAGATACATTTGCTGGGAAACTTGCACCAATACTAAATGATTTAATACCAATAGGAATTGGTGTATGGCAAAGCATATCAATAATATTAATAACAATAATACTATCATTCTTTACGTTAATATTTGGAGAACTAGTACCAAAAAGATTTGCAATGAAAAACTATGAAAAAATTGCATTTAGTTCAATTGGAATAATAAGAGGAATATCAATAGCAACAGCACCATTTGTGAAACTACTAACAGTAACAACAAATGCAATATCAAAACTATTTGGAGTAGGCGAAAATGAAGAAGAGGTAGTAACAGAAGAAGAAATCAAAATGATGGTTGACCAAGGGGAAGAAAAGGGAACTATCGAAGAAGAAGAAAAAGAACTTATAAACAATGTATTTGAATTTAATGATATAACAGTATCAGAGATAATGACACACAGAACAGACATGTTTGCAGTTGATATAAACATGGGAGCAGACGAGCTTTTAGATGAAATAAAAAAAGACGACTGTAGACATAGCCGTATACCAGTATATGATGAAACAATAGACGAAATAAAAGGTGTATTATATGTAAAAGACTTATTGTTAAACATCAATAAAAAAACATTTAAAATAAAAAACATTATGAAAGAAGCATACTTTGTATCACAAAATAAACTTATAAACGAATTATTTAGAGAATTACAAAAAAACAAAAAACAGATAGCAATAATAATTGATGAATATGGTGGAACAGCAGGACTAATAACAATGGAAGACATACTAGAAGAAATATTTGGAGATATATATGATGAATATGATGAAATAGAACAAGAATATGAAAAAATAGATGACAAAACATATATAATATCAGGAAGTATGCCAATATATGATGTAAATAAACTTTTAAATGCAAACATACCAGAAGGTGACTATGACACGCTATCAGGATATTTACAAGAAGAATTAGGCAGAATACCTAAAGACGATGAGAAAAACACAATTATTGAAACAAAAGAACTAGTATTTAAAATAGAAGAATATGAAGACAAAAGAATATTAAAGGTAAAGGTGTATAAAAACGAAAAAGTATAAAATAAAGAAACGAAAGAATAGCTTAAAAACAGCATATATTATAATAATAATGCTTGTCATATGTGTAACAATGGCAACAGGGTATTCCATGTATGGTGAACAATTAACAATTAACGCAACAGCAATAGCAAAAGCACAAGAAATAGTTATACCACCACAAGGAGAAGATGAAAATGGTGTAACAAGATTTACATCAAATGTACAGGTAGAAAATATATTTGGAATGGAACTATTAAGGGTTACAAACGAGGAATATGCAAATGGCACTATAACAACGACTATGAAAGTTATGTCACAATTTGCTATAGGAGGAAAATCATTACAAATAAAACTAAACATACAAAATGCTTCAAAACACACATTCACTAATGGTAAAGTTGAACTCCTAGAAAATGGTGGAGCCCAAAATTCTCTGACATCAAGAACGCAAAGAATGACAAATGTTACAGTGGAACCAGGCGGTTCAACAGAAATTACAATAAAAGGTTCTGTATATGTTGGTAGAATAACATCTGGAACGTATTTTAAATACAAAATATATTTTGACACAGAAAATGGGGTAAAAGAATTTTACTATATATTAAAATTAGAACCATAACGTGAGAAAAATTGCAAATGCTAAAGGTTGCAATTTTTTTGTCGATTTACTATTGATGCATTGAAATAAAGGTGGTAAAATATTGAAATAATAAAATGAAAAGGAGATATGGAAAATGGATTTATGTATTGAACTAGAGGATTTTAAGCTAAATATTAGAGCAGGAGCAATTATTGTACATGATAATAAATTGCTTACACACAAAGACACAAGAAAGAATAATCACTATTGCATTCCAGGAGGAAGAATTGAACTAGGGGAAAATTCAGAAGAAACTATCAAAAGAGAAATAAGAGAAGAAATGCAAAAAGAAATTGAAATCAAAAAATACATTGGAATAATTGAAAACTTTTTCATATTAAATGAGAAAAAATATCATGAATTATTTTTTATCTATAATGCAGAATTCACTAATGAACAAGATAAAAAAATAAATACAACAATGTCAAACCAAGAGGGAAAAGATTATTTGGTTTATGAATGGATTGACATAGATAAAATTGAAGAATATAATGTTTTACCTAAATGTATAAAAACAATATTAAAAGAAAAAAGAGAAAAAGTACATATTATAAATGATGATATAAATCAAAAATATATAGTTGAATAAAGAGGTGAATTCATGAAATTTGTTTTAATCACAGGACCACAGGCAGTTGGAAAAATGACAGTGTGGCAAGAACTATCTAAAATAACAGGATTAAAATTATTACATAATCATATGACGATAGAAGTTTTAACAAAAATATTTGATTATGATAAAAACGCATTTAGAAAATTAAATGAAGAATTTAGAAAAGCAATATTTGAAGAATATTCAGCAAGTAATGAAAAGGGTTTAATATTTACAACAACATGGGAATTTGATAGAAAGGATGAATGGAACAGAATATATAGTTATTTTGATATATTCAAAAAACACAATGCAGAAATATATATAGTAGAGCTTGAAGCAACATTAGAAGAAAGGCTTAAACGAAATATTACTGAAAATAGATTAAACCATAAGGCTTCAAAAAGAGATTTAGAATGGAGTAAAAACGATGTATTAAAATCTGAAGAAAAATACAGATTTAATTCAAAGGACGGAGAAATCAAAGAAAAAAATTATATAAAAATAAATAACGAAAAAATCAGTGCAGAAGACACTGCAAAAATAATAAAGGAAAAATTTGAATTATAAGGAAAGAAAAATGAACTGTAAAAAATTGACTTTAAAAAATAAATGTGATAAAATAGGCACATAAATCACCTTGCCAAGAGTAAGTTAACAAAGTTTTCTAATTCTAAGGAATACTTGAGAAAATGGATGAGGTTGTATCATCAGGGAGAAAATGAATAAAGTAGAAATGTACAAAAAATCAAGGAAGCAATTATGAAAAATAAACTGTAATATTCCAAGAAAAGAGGCATATCTGTTTTCGTGCAGGTGTGCCTTTCTAAATAAGGAGATGATAAATCAAATGAACAAAACAAAAAGAAGAATATTTAATACAGCAGTAAAGCTATTTTCCGATAAGGGATATGATAATGCAAGTGTAGAAGAAATAACTGCAATAGCAGGTGTCGCAAAGGGGTCACTATATTATCACTTTGCAAAAAAAGAAGACATATTTGATTTGATATTACAAGAAGGAATGAAATTATTAAGAAACAGTATTGAAATAAAAACAAGAAATTGTGAAAGTTCATTAGATAAAATAAAAGCAATAATTTTAGTTGAAATAAAGGTCATTGTAAAATATGAAGACTTTTTAAATGTTGTACTTTCTCAAATATGGGGAGAAGAAGAAAAAAATAAAAAATGCAAAAAAGCAGTATTTGAATATATAAAAATAATAGAAGAAATTGTTCAAGAAGGAATTGAAAATGGAGAATTTTATGATGGAGATGTAGAAGCAATATCAGCAGGAATATTTGGAGTAACATGCTCAAGTCTTATCTATAGATTAAAAAGAAACAGAGAAGTAGATGTTGAAACAATATACAATGGCTTTATAAATTCTGTAACAAGAACATTAAGTAAAAAATAGGCTATAAGGTCTATTTTTTTTGACTAATATTACCTAAAATACATTATACTGACCTCTCAGTCTAATGACATATGCTGATATATATGTTATAAATATCAGTACGTTGAAAAATTAATTCTTTTTCAACGAAATTGAGCCTTAAGAAAGGATTATAAAAAATGAAACAACAAATAGAGATAAGAAATTTAAAAGAAATGTTAAACAAAACTAAGGACTTATATAAAAACAAAACAGCATATAAAATAAAAAATGAAAAAAATGAATATATAGAAATATCACATGAACAAGTGAGAAATACAATAAATTATCTTGGAACAAAGCTAATAGATATAGGATTGAAAAATAAAAGAATAGCGATAATTGGAGAAAATAGATATGAATGGGAAATAGCATATTTATCAATTGTATGTGGAACTGGAATAGTAGTACCATTAGATAAATCTTTGCCAGAAAATGAACTCGAATCATTAATAAAAAGATCAGAAGTAGAAGCAATATTCTTTTCAGAAAAATATGAAGAAATACTAAAAAAGATAAAAGAGAAAGATGACAATAACTTAAAATATTTAATATCAATGGATAGAAAAGAAAATAGCCATCAAATATACTCACAAAGTATTCTTATAAGAGAAGGAGAAAAACTTGTTCAAAATGGAAATATAAGCTTTATAGATGCAAAAATAAATAATGAGGACATGAGCATAATGTTGTTTACATCTGGAACAACATCTGCATCAAAAGTTGTTGCATTATCACACAAAAATATATGTTCAAACTTGATGGCAATTGGAAATACATTAGAAATAACATCAGATGACATATTCCTTTCCGTATTACCAGTACATCATGTTTTTGAATGCACAGTAGGTTTTCTATTTTCACTATATAGAGGTTCAACAACAGTATTTTGTGAGGGAGTAAGACATATAATAGATAATTTGAAAGAACATAAAGTAACAGTTATGGCATGTGTTCCTGGAATATATGAAAGAATATTTGGCTTTATAAGGAAAAATTTAGAAAAGCAAGGCAAACTTCAAAACATATTAGAAAAAGAAAAAGAACTTAAAAATACAACAATGGAAGAAAGAAAAAAAATATTTAAAGAAATACATGATATGTTAGGCGGAAATATAAAATTATTAATATCAGGAGCAGCAGCACTTGACCCACACATAGAAGAGAAATATAGATTACTAGGACTAAACTTAGTACAAGGATATGGACTAACCGAAACATCTCCTGTTATTGCAGTTGGCACAAATAAAAATTATCGATTAGGTTCAATAGGAAAAACTATTCCTGGTGTTGAAGCAAAAATTGTGGATGTAAATAATGAAGGTATTGG
The DNA here is from genome assembly GCA_934162535.1 of uncultured Clostridia bacterium. GTDB lineage: Bacteria > Bacillota > Clostridia > TANB77 > CAG-508 > CAG-269. The sequence continues at coordinate 11,448 of CAKPJC010000005.1, forward strand.
AGAATTAATAGTAAAAGGACCCAATATTGCATTAGGATATTATAATGATGAAAAAGCAACAAAAAAAGCATTTAGAGGAGATGGTTTTTATACAGGAGATTTAGCAAAAATAGATGAAGATGGGTATATATTTATATGTGGAAGAAAAAAGAGTGTTATAGTATTGAAAAATGGTAAAAACATCTTTCCTGAAGAAATGGAAAATCTTATAAATAAAATTGAAGGTGTAAAAGAATCATTTATATTTGGAAAACAGCAATCAGATGATAAAGAGAATATCAAAATAAATGTAAAAATTGTTTATGACGAAGAAATTATGAAAAATATATACAATGCACAAGGTGAAAATGAAATACATAAAATTCTATCAGAAAAAATCAAAGAAATAAACAATCAAATGCCAAAATATAAGGCTATACTAGGAATAATATTAACACAAAAACCATTAATAAAAACAACAACAAATAAAATAAAAAGGCAGGAAAATTTAGATGAAATTAATAAATCTAAAGACTGGAATTTTAGGTCAAAAAGTAATTTACTATAATAAAATTGATTCAACACAAGAGGAAATGTGGAGACTAATGCAAAATAATAATTTAGAAAATGGAACGATAATTATTGCAGATATTCAAACAAATGGAAAAGGTACACATGGGAGAATATGGCACACTGATGAGATAAATAATATTGCATTTTCATTATATATAAAAGCTAATTGTAGTGTGAATCAATTAAATGGATTAACTATTGATATTGCCAAAACATTAGTGAGTATTTTTAAAAAAGAATATAACATAAATGTAGAAATTAGTGAACCAAATGACTTGAATATAAATGGAAAAAAAATAGGTGGAATATTAACTGAATGTAAAGTTATTAATAAAAATGTTAAGCACCTTGTAATAGGAATAGGGATTAATACAACCAAAACAAACTTCACTAGTGATATAAAAGATATAGCAACATCAATATATAGAGAATTGAATATAGAAACAGATAGAGAAAAGATTATATCGGATTTTTGTAATGAATTTGAAGAAATAGTCCAAAGGAGAAAAATATTATGAGAATAGGATTTTTATTTCCTGGCCAGGGAAGCCAAGCGATTGGAATAGGAAAAGATTTATATGATAAATATGAAAAAGTAAAAAAAGTATATGATAATGTTCAAAAAATAACTGGAATTAATATAAAAGAAATATCTTTTAATGCTTCAGAAGAAGAATTAAATAAAACAGAAAATACACAATTAGCAATATTAACACATAGCCTGGCAATATTAGAAATTTTAAAGAAAAATAATATTAGTGCAGACTTATCAGCTGGGCTAAGTTTAGGAGAATATACAGCATTAATAGAAGATGGCGTATTTGATTTTGAAGATGGTGTTAAACTTGTGAAAAAAAGAGGAGAAATAATGAGAGACTTTGTCCCTAAAGGAAATTGGAAAATGTCTGCAATACTTGGACTAGAAGAACAAAAAGTCAATAAAATATGTGAGCAAGTAAAAGATGGTTTTGTTGTACCTGCAAACTATAATACAATTGGTCAAATAGTTATTTCTGGCGATGAAAAAGCCGTGTTATGTGCAAATGAACTTGCAAAAGAAGCTGGTGCAAGAAGGACTACATTATTAAAAACTACAGGACCATTTCATACAGAAAAATTAATTGAATGTTCAAAACAATTAAAAAAAGAAATAGATAAAATAAAGATAAATCAAAAGGAATGCAAGGTCGTAAAAAATATAGATGGAAGTATTTATAGTAAATCAGACGATATTTCGAAAATCTTGTCAGAACATATTATGAGTCCAGTAAGATTTACAGAATGTTTGAAAACAATGTCTGAAAATGGGATAGATACTTTTATTGAGATTGGACCAAGCAAAACATTAAGTGGGTTTGTAAAAAGAATGGATTTTGGAAAAAATGTTGAAATTTACAATATTAATAATGTGGAAACTTTAGAGCAAACCATACATGATTTAAAGCTGAAAAAGAAGGAGGGTTAAGATGAACAAAGTAGCATTTATAACAGGAGGCTCAAGAGGAATAGGCAAACAAACTGCCATAACTCTTGCAAAAGAACGGATATGATATAATTATTAATTATAAAACAAAAGATGATACAATAATTGAAGTCAAAAATGAAATAGAAAAATTTAATGTTAAATGTATGGCAATACAAGGAGATGTTTCAGACTTTGAAGATGCGAAAAATATGGTAGAAAGGATTATTGAAAAGTTTGGGAAAATTGATGTATTAGTTAACAATGCAGGTATAACAAAAGATATGCTTATTATGAGAATGAAAAAAGAGGATTTTGAAGATGTAATTAATATAAATCTTATAGGAACATTTAATGTGACGAAAAATGTTATTCCATATATGGTGAAACAGAGAAGAGGAAAGATTATAAATTTATCATCTGTTGTAGGAATAAGTGGAAATGCTGGGCAAACAAATTATAGTGCATCAAAAGCTGGCATAATAGGTTTTACAAAAAGTTTAGCAAAAGAATTGGGAAGCAGGAATATACTTGTAAATGCTGTTGCCCCAGGTTTTATAGAAACAGATATGACAAATATATTAAAAGATGAAGTAAAAGAAGAAATAAGCAAAAATATTCCATTAAAAAGAACAGGTACAGTTAATGATGTTGCAAATGTTATTAAATTTTTAGCTTCAGACGATAGTTCATATATTACAGGGCAAGTTATAAACATTGATGGTGGAATGCAGATATAGTATATTTTTTTCAAGAAATACAAATAAATATCTAAATTTTCAAAACCAAGAAAGGAAGGCAAGAATTTATGGAAAGTATGGAAAGAAGAGTTGTAATAACAGGATTAGGAGCAATTACTCCAATCGGATACAATGTAGAAGAAACATGGAAAAGTATAGAAGAGAAAAAATGTGGTATTGATGAGATTACACTTTTTGATAATAAAAATTTTAAGACTAAATTAGATGCAGAGGTAAAAAATTATACTCCATTAGATTATTTTGAAGCTAAACAAGCAAAAAGACTAGACAAGTCATCACAGTTTGCTATTATTGCAAGTAGAGAAGCAGTAATAGATTCTGGTATAACAAAAGAAAATACAGATTTTAATAGAGTTGGAACATTTGTTAGTTCAGGGATTGCAGGTCTGACAACAATACAAGAACAATGTGAAATAAACTTTGAAAAGGGAAATAAAAGAGTATCTCCAATGTTTATACCAATGTCAATTGCAAATATGCCTTCAGGAAATGTTGCAATTGAATTTGGTTTTAAGGGTGAATCTATGGGAATAGTTACAGCATGTAGTTCATCAACGCATGCAATAGGAGAGGCATTTAAAACAATAAAACTTGGAGAAGAAGATGTTATAATTGCTGGTGGAACAGAAGCAGCAATATGTGAAGTAGGTATTGCAGGATTCGAAAATATGAAAGCATTATCAAGTAGTACTGATAAAAATAGAGCAAGTATTCCATTTGATAAAGAAAGAAATGGTTTCGTAATGGGAGAGGGAGCTGGAATTATAGTATTAGAAGAGCTTGAACACGCTTTAGAAAGAGGTGCAAAAATTTATGGAGAAATAATCGGATATGGTTCAACAACAGATGCATATCATATAACATCACCATGTCCTAATGGAGAAGGTGCAAAAAATGCAATGTTGAGAGCGATATCAAGTGCAAAGATAGAGCCAGATGAAATCCAATATATAAATGCACATGGTACATCAACACATCTAAATGATTCAATTGAAACATTAGCAATAAAATCAGCATTTAAAGAACATTCAAAAAAATTATCAGTGAGTTCTACAAAAGGAAATACAGGTCATTTACTAGGTGCTGCAGGTAGTGTTGAGGCAATAATTTGTTTAAAAGCAATTGAAAATCAGATTATACCTCCAACAATAAATTACAAAGAAAAAGATGAAGAATGTAATTTAGACATAGTCCCAAATGAAATAAGAAAGTCGAAACTAAATATAGTAATGTCAAACTCTTTAGGGTTTGGTGGTCATAATGCAAGTATAATATTCAAGAAATGGGGGTAACAGGTAAATGGATTATGATAAAATAAAACAATTAATAAATGATATGGGAAATTCAAGGCTTTCAAGCCTTGATATAAACTTTCCAGATGGAACAAAAATCAGTATGACAAGAGAAGAGAAAACATCAAATATAACTGAAAAAGAAAGTAATGTCATAGATGTACCAGAAAAAATAGATATTAAGTCAGACAAATGTAATATAGTGAAATCACCTATGGTAGGAACATTTTATTTAAAACCTTCTCCAACCTCAGCACAATATGTTGAGATTGGAAAAGAAATAAAAAAAGGAGAAACACTTTGTATAATTGAAGCAATGAAACTCATGAATGAAATTGAGTCAGAATTTAATGGAAAAATAAAAGACATTCTTGTAAAAGATGGAGATGCAGTAGAATACGGAACAGAGTTATTTATAATTGAGTAGAGAGGAATTTATAATATGTTAAGTAAAGAGGAAATAAAGAGAATCATACCACAAAGAGAACCATTTTTGATGATAGATGAAGTGGAGGAATATATATCTGGAGAAATGGCTATTGCATATAAAAATGTGAATGAAAGTGAGTGGTATTTTAAAGGGCATTTCCCTGGAAATCCTATTATGCCAGGAGTGCTTATAACAGAAGCATTAGCGCAAACAGGTGCAGTTGCAATATTATCATTAGAAGAAAATAAAGGCAAAAATGCTCTTTTTGGTGGAATTGATAAAATGAAATTTAAAAAAATGGTTACACCAGGAGACAGATTAAAACTAGAAGTTAGAATAATAAAAAAGAAAGGACCTATTGGTGTAGGAGAAGGAATTGCAACAGTAAATGGAGATGTTGTAGCAAAAGGTGAACTTACATTTGCTGTGGTTGAAAAATAATTACAATTTAAGAAAGGGAAGATTACAAAATGAATAAAATACTAATTGCCAATAGAGGAGAAATAGCTGTTCGTATAATTAGAGCATGTAAAGAAATGAATATAAAAACAGTTGCAGTATATTCAGAAGCAGATAAAAATGCATTACATACTAAACTTGCAGATGAGGCAATATGTATAGGACCAGCTAATTCAAAACAAAGTTATTTAAATATAAAAAATATAATAGAAGCTGCAAATATAACAAAAGCAGATAGTATTCATCCGGGCTTCGGCTTTTTGTCCGAAAATTCTCAATTTTCAAAAATATGTGAAGAATCAAATATAAAGTTTATTGGACCTAGTTCAAATGTAATAGAATTACTTGGAAATAAATCTAATAGTAAAGAATTGATGAAAAATGAAGGAATACCTGTTATTCCAGGTTCTGATGGAAGTATAAAAAATTTAAAATCTGCAATAATGGTTTGTGAGAAAATAGGTTATCCAGTTTTATTAAAAGCTTCTGCTGGTGGTGGAGGAAAAGGTATAAGAATAGTAAACTCATTCCAAGAATTAGAATTGAATTATAATATTGTTAAACAAGAGGCTAAAAATTCATTTAATGATGATGAAATATATATTGAAAAATATATAAAAAATCCTAGACATGTAGAAATACAGATTTTAGCAGATGAGCACGGAAATGTTATACATTTAGGAGAAAGAGATTGTACAATTCAAAGGAAACATCAAAAAGTAATTGAAGAAACTCCATCAACAATAATAGATGAAAAACTTAGAAATAAAATGGGAAATATGGCTGTAAAGGTTGCAAAAGTTGCAGGATATACAAGTTGTGGTACAGTTGAATTTTTGGTTGATAGTGATAAAAACTTTTACTTTATGGAAATGAATACAAGAATTCAAGTGGAACATCCAATAACAGAAATGCGAACAGGTATAGATTTGGTAAAAGAACAGATAAGAATTGCAGGTGGAGAAATACTTAAATATAAACAAAAAGATATTGAATTTAGAGGTCATTCAATAGAGTGTAGAATAAATGCTGAAAATCCGAACAAAAATTTTGTGCCATCACCAGGGTTGATAAAAGAGATAAATTTGCCAGGTGGAAATGGAATAAGAATAGATACTGCGATATATAGTGGATATACAATTCCACCATATTATGATTCAATGGTTGCAAAAATAATTGTACATGGAACAAACAGAAATGAAGCAATTAGTAAAATGAAAAGAGCATTAGAGGAATTAGTAATAGATGGAGTAGATACAAATAGGGATTTTCTTTTTGATATTATAAGAAATCCTAATTTTATTAGAGGTAAATATGATACATCATTTATTGAAGAGGAGATAATAAAATGATTGTAGATAAAATAAAGAAAAGAGAGAATAAAGGAATTTATAATAAAAAAACAAATATAGATATTCCAGTTGGAAAATGGATTAAATGTGACAAGTGTAAAGAAATAGTATATAAAGAAACAGTAAGGAACAATTATAGTATTTGCCCTAATTGTGGTCATTATTTCAGAATGCACATTGGAAAAAGAATTGAATTGATAATAGATGAAGGAACTTATAAAAGGTTTGAATTAAATATAGATACAACAAACCCATTAGAGTTAGAAGATTATCCAAACAAATTAAAAGTATTGAGAGAGAAAACTAAATTAGAAGAAGCGGTAGCTTGTGGAACAGGAAAAATATATGGTGAAAAAGTTGCTATATGTATTATGGATAGTGGATTTTTAATGGGGAGTATGGGAGCAGTTGTTGGTGAAAAAATAACTTATAGTATAGAACAAGCTATACAACAAAAATTACCATTAATTATATTTTGCACATCTGGTGGTGCTAGAATGCAAGAAGGGATAATATCACTTATGCAAATGGCAAAAACAACATCTGCATTGACTAAGTTAGATGAAGCAGGACTATTATATATATCTGTTTTAACAGACCCAACATATGGTGGTGTTACAGCTTCTTTTGCAAGTTTAGGAGATATAATATTAGCAGAGCCAGGAGCGATGATTGGCTTTGCTGGAAAAAGAGTAATAGAGCAAACTATTGGCGAAAATTTACCAGATGGATTTCAAACATCTGAATTTTTGTTAGAACATGGTTTTATCGATAAAATAGTTGAAAGAGAAGAAATGAAAGAAATTATCTATAAATTGATTCAGTACCACAAAGGAGGAATTTCTAATGAATAATATATCAGCATGGGATAGAGTTGAAATTGCAAGAAATCCTAAAAGAAAAACAGCTATAGAGTATATAGAGTGTATATTTGACGAATTTATTGAACTTCATGGTGATAGACTATATAAAGATGATAAATCTATTATTTGTGGACTAGCAGAATTTGATAATTTGTGTTATACTATTATCGCAGAACAAAAAGGTAGAACAACAAAGGAAAATATTGAAAGAAATTTTGGTATGCCTAATCCTGAGAGTTACAGAAAGGCTATAAGATTTATGAAACAGGCAGAAAAATTTAATAGACCAGTAGTTACTTTTATTGATACCAAAGGAGCTTATCCAGGAGTTGGAGCAGAAGAAAGAGGACAAGGAGAAGCTATTGCTAAATCTATGTTTGAGATGGCAAAATTAAAAGTTCCTATAATTGCAATAGTAATTGGTGAAGGCTCATCAGGAGGAGCATTAGCGATAGGCGTTGCAAATAAGGTTTACATGTTAGAAAATGCTATATATTCAATATTATCTCCTGAGGGTTATAGTAGTATATTGTGGAAAGATGCTAATAGATATAAAGAAGCGGCAGAAAAAATGAAATTAACAGCAAAAGATTTATATGAATTTAAGATTATAAATAAAATAATAAAAGAGCCAAAAGAAGTTGATGAAAATGCATTTAAGGATATAGTAAAAGCAATGAAATCAGAAATAAAAAAAGATACTATAGAACTAAAAAAGATGACAAAAAATGAAATAGTAGAAAATAGATACAATAAATTTAGAGAAATAAAAGGCTTTAAAAACAAGGAGGAATAACAATGTTATTAAAAGATAAAAAAATCCTTATAATGGGAATAAGAAATAAATGGAGCATAGCTTATGGAATAGCAAAATCAGCATATGAAAATGGTGCAAAATTAATTTTTACATATTGGGGAGAAAAAAACAGAGAAAAAATAGAAGAAATGATATCAGAATTTCAAGATAGCAAAGCATATGTTTTAAGCGAAGCATCAGAAGACGAGGCAGTTAGAGAAGTATTTACAAAAATAAAAGAAGAAAATGGAAAAATAGATGGAATTGTACACTCAATTGCAAGAGCTGAAACAGAAGATTTAAACAATGATTTTATTTATACAAGTAAAAATGGTTATGCAAGTGCAATTGATGTAAGCAGTTATTCATTTGTACTAACAGCCAGAATTGCAAAGGAAATAGATTTACTAAATGAAAATGCAAGTTTAGTTACACTAACATATTATGGTTCAGAAAAAGTTGTAACAGGCTATAATGTTATGGGTATCGCAAAAGCTGCACTTGAATCAAGTGTAAGATATTTAGCGAATGATTTAGGAAAAGAAGGCAAAAGAGTAAATGCAATATCTGCAGGACCAATAAAAACATTATCAGCAAAAGGAATAAAAGATTTTTCATCAATATTGAATGTTGTTGAAAAAAAAGCACCATTACACCGAAATGTTACAATTGAACAAGTCGGAAATGTTGCCACATTTTTATTAAGCAACATGTCTGATGCAATAACAGGTCAAACCATTTATGCGGACAGCGGATATAATATAATGGGAGTATAATTTATCAAGGAACAGTAAAAAATTCCCAAAGAAAAAAGAGATTTAGAATGGAGTAAAAATGATGTATTAAAATCTGAAGAAAAATACAGATTTAATTCAAAGGACGGAGAAATCAAAGAAAAAAATTATATAAAAATAAATAACGAAAAAATCAGTGCAGAAGACACTGCAAAAATAATAAAGGGAAAATTTGAATTATAAGTAGAGGTAGGAAATGGAACTAGTAGACATAGTAGATGAGAATAATGAATTGACTGGAAAAGTTGAAGAAAGATGGAAAGCATACGAAAAAGGCTTATGGAGAAGAACTGTATCATGTTGGATAATGAATGAGAATGGAGAAATATTATTACAAAAAAGAACAGCAACAAAAAGAAGAAATCCAAATAAATGGTCAAAAACTGGAGGACAAGTTGATGCTGGCGAAACAGTTGAAAATGCAATAATAAGAGAAGTCAAAGAAGAAATTGGAATAGATATACCTAAGGGTCAAGTCAAAGTTGTAAACATCAAAAAATGCAATAATGAAAATCGTAGATTTGCATATAACTTTATTTTTGTAGTAAACCATAAAATAAAAGAGTATATTTTACAAGAGGAAGAAGTTTCAGCAGTAAAGTATGTTACAATAGAAGAAATGGAAAAATATAAAAAATTAAATGACGACAATTATGCATTTTGTAAATGGGATGATGGAGATTTTGAAAAAGAAATGAAAATCTTGAAAGAAAGAAGAAAAGAAATCTTAGAAAACAAAAAATAAAAGAATAAAATAAATAATGCCTCGTATATTTATAATATGAGGTGTTTTTATGATAGTTTTAAACAAAAAGAGAATTAATATTATAGTGTTAAGTGTATTTGTGTCAATATTTGCGTTCATACTAGTGAAAGATAGTAAAACAAGTGTACCAACAGTATCACTACCAGTATCTGGGAAGACAATAGTGATAGATGCACGGACATGGAAAACCAGATGAACGGAGCACAAAGTAGCAGGGGAACTACAGAAGCAGAAACAAATCTGAAAATAGCATTAAAATTACAAAATCTACTAGAACAAAGTGGAGCAACAGTAATACTAACACGTTCGGATGAAAACGCAATATATGATTTAGATTCAAAGACGCTAAAACAGAAAAAAATATCAGACATACATAATAGAGTAAAAATAGGAAACGAATCAAGTGCAGATATATTTGTATCAATACACTTAAACAAAATACCACAACAGCAATATGATGGTTGGCAAACATTTTATAATGCAAGCAGTGAAAATGGCAGAAAACTAGCAGTATCAATACAAAACAAACTAAATGAAGCAATACAAAAAGAAAACAATAGAATTGCTAAAACAATAGACAACATATATATAATAAAACATGTTGAAATACCAATAACAATAGTTGAATGTGGTTTCTTGTCAAATCCGGAAGAAGAAAAAAACTTGTTAGAAGATGAATATCAAAATAAATTAGCATGGGGAATATACAATGGAATAGTAAGTTATTTTTATGAATAAATGAAAATAACTATAGAATATTATTAGGGAAATCTCATCGAATATAACAAAATTTTGATATTTGTAATATTTGACGAAATTTCTCCTAGAAGATTATCAGAAATTGTTGACAAAGAAATATCAATCATATAAAATAAAAAAAGAGAAACACAAAAGAAGGAGGAATATCCAAATGATAAAAAATAAAAAAGGAATAACTTTAATAGCACTCGTAGTAACGATTATAGTACTATTGATACTCGCAGGAATAAGTATCAGTATGCTAAAAGGTGATAATGGGATAATAAATCAAGCTTCTGATTCTAAATTAGAAACAAGAGCAGGAAATGTCAAAGAAAATGTTGATTTGTGGAAAACAGACAACAAGATTAGAAAAAAAGATAATCAAACATTAATATCAAAAGAAGAAATGCTAAATGATTTAAAAACAAATGGACTTGTATATGAAAATGAAATAGATAGGCAAAATGAAATAATAAAAATAGGAACACATGAAATACCATATGGAATACAAGTTGTTATAAATACAAGTAAAACTCCAGAAACAGAACTATCTAGTGCTGTACTTTTAAGAGTTGATTCAGTCGAAGGGATAGAAACTCAAAAAAAACAATTGGAGTCAGAAGAAGAATATATAGAACTATTATTAAACAGAATAAAAAATATGACAGATGATGACAGGGAGAAATTGCTACTGAAACTTGCTAAGATTGAAGGTAAAGATGTAGGAATAAATATTGATAGCTTAGACGACTTTTATGAAGAACTTTATAATGCTGGTGTAATAGAATCAAATACAAAAGAGGCTTTTTATAAATTAAAAGAGGAAAGGGGATTAGAAAATTTTTATTTTGATTTTTGGATTAATCCTATTTATCACATTGGATATAACTTAATAGGAGAATATAATTATGATACAAAAGAACTTTTACAATCATATAAAATTGAGAACCCAGAAGGTGTAAATAGCAATTTATACATGGCAACAACAAATGGAGAATATACATTTACTGTGGAAGATGGAAACACGGGGAAACAATACGAAAAAACTATAAATGTTAGCAATATAGGAGAAAATGACCAACTTAAATATAAAGTGGATAACTATGAATGGGAGACAATAAATTTAATTGACAAGAATACTAATCTGCCAACTACATTTTCAAAAATATATATAATTTATAATGGCAATATAGTAGATATATCACAATTGATTAAAAGAGAAGAAAAATATGATATAGTGCCGGCTTGGAATTTGGAAGAAAGTGGATATATAAAATCTGAAGATTGTGGAAAGGAATTCACATTTATAATAGAAAAAGACAATATTATATATAGTGGATCTGCAACAACAGGTTGGCCTGTATAAAATACATTTGACTGCAACAATAAATAAGAAAAAATAAATATTACAAAATTGCTAAACCCTTAGGGAACTAGCAATTTTTTTGTTAAATTTATGCAAATACATTGACTTTTTAGTGTTTTGAGTGTATGATAGTAGATGTAAAAATTGGGACTTTAAGTCCTAAGGAGGAAGATTATGGGAGAAGTTATAGTTATAACATCAGGAAAAGGTGGAGTTGGTAAAACAACTACAACTGCAAACTTAGGATCTAGCTTAGCACTAGAAGGAAAAAAAGTAGTATTAATAGACACAGACATTGGGCTAAGAAACCTAGATGTAGTAATGGGATTAGAAAACAGAATAGTATATGACATAGTAGACGTTGTAGAAGAAAAATGCAAACTAAGACAAGCACTAATAAAAGACAAAAGATTCAAAGAATTATATTTATTACCAGCTGCTCAAACAAGAGATAAAAGTGCAGTAAATGAAGAACAAATGAGAGCATTAACAAGTAAATTAAAAGAAGAATTCGACTATATACTTATAGACTGCCCTGCAGGGATAGAGCAAGGTTTCAAAAACGCTATAGCAGGAGCAAATCGTGCAATAGTAGTAACAACAGCTGAAATATCTTCAATAAGAGATGCAGATAGAATAATAGGATTATTAGAAGCATCAGAAATAAAAAATCCAGAATTAGTAATAAATAGAATTAGACCTAATATGGTACGTAAAGGCGAAATGATGGATGTAAACGATATAGTAGACTTATTATCAATAGACTTATTAGGTGTAGTACCAGATGATGAATACATAATAACACAAACCAATAAAGGAGAACCTGTAATACAAAATAGAAAAGCACCATCAGGAAGAGCATACCTAGAAATTGCAAAAAGAGTATTAGGAGAAAATATAGAAGTAACAATACCTGGTAGAGAAAAAGGATTTTTTGCAAAAATTAAAAGCTTATTTAAAAAATAAACAAAATTTGGAGGGTAATAAATGTTTGAAAACATAATGAATTTTCTTAAAAAGGTTACTAAGAAGGAAGAACAAACATTAAAATCAAAAGATGCAGCAAAAGAAAGGTTACACCTAGTTTTGATGCAAGACAGAGCAAATGTGTCAGCAGACTTTTTAGACTTAATGAAGCAAGAAATAATAGAAGTTATAAAAAAATACATAGATATTGACGAAAATGCAATGGATGTCAGACTTACAAATAAAGAAAACACTGACGGCACAAATGGAGCCCCAGCATTATATGCAAATATTCCAATAGTAAGCATAAAAGACGAAAATAAAAACGCAATAAAAGCAGAAAAACAACAAGAAAGTAATAATATAGAAACACAAGAAACTGAGGAACAAAACAACAATCAAGAAAATAATGATAATCAAGAAGGAAAACAAGAAAATCAATAAAAAAAGAGTGATTAAATGAATATTAGAAACTTTAGAAAAATTGAATGGTGGATACCAATATGTGCATTAATACTATGTGGAATAGGATTAGTCGCACTATTCTCAGCTTCGTATGATTCAGGATTAGATGAATTTAAAAAGCAATTCATATGGGTAGGAATAAGCTTAGTAGTAATGATAATAGTAATGTTTATAGACTACAAAATTCTCATTAGAATATCACCAGTGCTCTATGGCATAGCAATAGTAATGTTAATAGCCGTACTATTTACAAAGCCAGTAAATGGTGCAAGAAGCTGGTTTGATATAAAAGATGGACTATTATCATTCCAGCCAGCAGAAGTATCAAAAATATTTATAATATTATTCTTATCATATGTAATATCTATAATCCAAAGAAAAGGAAGAGATGAGATAAATAGAATACCTAAACTAGCAATAATATTAGCAACAATACTCGTTCCACTTGGCTTAATTATAATAGAACCAGATTATGGAACAGCAGCAGCATATATAGTTGCAATTTTATTAATGATATTTGTTGCTGGAATTGACAAGAAATATATAATAATAGCAACAATAGTAGTAGCTATTGGAGTACCACTAGCATATAACTTTATATTACCAGAACATGCGAGAACAAGAATAGATACATTTTTACATCCAGAGCAAGACCCAAGAGGTTCAGGATACAATATAATACAATCAAAGTTAGCGATAGGAGCTGGTCAAATTACTGGAATGGGAATATTAGAAGGTAATCAAACACAGCTTGGTTACTTATATCCAAAAACAACAGACTTTATATTTTCAGTAATAGGAGAAGAAATGGGATTTATAGTCGCAGGAGGAGTAATAATTTTAAATGTATTAATAATAACAAAAGCAATACAAGTTGCTAAAGGAATTAGAGACGAAGCGGGAGCATATGTTGCAACAGGAATTGCAGGAATATTCTTATTCCATACACTAGAAAACATTGGAATGACAATGGGATTATTACCAATAACAGGTGTACCATTACTATTTGTTAGTTATGGAGGTAGCTCAATGGTAACAAGTTTTATATGTATAGGAATATTGCTAAATATAAGTAGTCAAAGAAGAACAGGAATGTTTAACAAATAAAAAAGGAAGAAAAGATATGTACTTAAAAAAGCTAAAAATAGGAAATGTGCAACTAGAAAACAACTTAATATTAGCACCAATGGCAGGGATAACAGACCTGCCTTTTAGAATTATAACTGAAAAGTTTAATCCAGGTCTAGTGTGTACAGAGATGGTAAGTTCAAAAGCAATTTACTATGGAGACGAAAAAACAAAAAAACTATTAAAAACAGATGGAGAAAAAAGACCTATAAGCATGCAAATATTTGGTAGCGATCCAGAAACCATGGCTTATTCAGCAAAAAAAATAAGTGAAATTGCAGACATATTAGACATAAATATGGGATGTCCAGCACCAAAGGTAGTAAAAAATGGGGATGGCAGTAAACTCTTACTAGACTTAAAAAAGGCAGAAGAAATAATAAAAGCAGTTGTTAGAAATTCAAGTGTGCCAGTAACACTAAAATTCAGGAAAGGCTGGGACAATCAAAATATCGTAGCTTGTGATATTGCGAAAATTGCAGAAGACAATGGAATATCAGCAATAACGATTCATGGAAGGACACGAGACGAATTCTATACTGGAAAAGCAGATTTAGATATAATAAAAAAAGTAAAAGAAACGGTAGAAATTCCTGTTATAGGAAATGGAGACATAACAGATGAAGAAACTGCTAAAAGAATGTTTGAATACACAGGTGTTGATGGAATAATGATAGGTAGAGGAGCAATAGGAAATCCTTGGATATTTGAACAAATAGAATACTATTTAGAAACAGGCAATAAGCTAAGTGCACCATCTAATAAAGAAAAATATGATATATTAAAAGAACATATAGAATTATGTGTAAGAGAAAAAGGAGAAAAGATTGCCATAAATGAGATGAGAAAACATATTGCTTATTATACAAAGAATTTAAAAGATGCTAGTCTATTTAGGGCGAAAATTAATCAAATTGATAACAAAGAAGAATTGATAGGAACCTTGGAAAAACTTTTTTTACAAGTTAATTAATGTATATATTTTTACTTGTCGAACTTTGTCGATGAAAACATACAAGAAAATGGAAAAAATAAAATTCAAGGAAGATATGAAGTAGGAGACTTAAGCCAAACAATACCAGTAGTAAAAAGGATGAATATAGACATAGCAGGAAATATATATATACAAACACTATGTATTTGTAGCCAATATGCTTTCATAGTAACTACATCATTTAATTCTCCCAATGAATACAGTAATAAGTTAAAACAAAACTTAATATACTGTACCAAAAGGAGGAAAGCATGAAAAAGAAATATTGGTTAATATTATTGGTAATCATAATAATTGGAATAATAGCATTTATTTTTTATAAAAACAGTTTTAAAAATTTAAAAATTGGAAATAATAAAAACAGTCAAGAAATCGTAGATTATATTTTAAACACTAGTTCATATGAGGCACAAGTGACTGTTAATGTAACAAGTAATAAGAATAATAACAAATATATTTTAAAACAAACATATCAAAATCCAGACAAAAGTACACAAGAAGTAATAGAACCCAGCAATATTGAAGGAGTAAAAATTGAAAATGATGGAGAAAAAATAAAAATAGAAAATAGTAGATTAAATTTGAATACAATACTAGAAAATTATAATTACTTGGGAGATAATAGTTTAGACTTACACAGTTTTATAGAAGATTACAGAAAAGATGATAAAGCAACATCTGAAGAAACAGAAAAAGAAATAATAATGAAGGCAAGAAATCACATAGAAAACATATATATACAAAACAAAACATTATATATAGATAAACAAACTCTAAAACCTATAAAAATGGAAATAAAGGACAATAAACAAAATACGACAATTTACATATTATATAATGAGGTAAAGTTGAATAATGAAAAATAATGTAATTTACTTTACAAATATATAATAGTAAACTAACTTTGCTTCATAACTAAGTTTTAAATACGAATAAATAGACTTAAAATATACTAATTTAGGAGTGAAGAAAATGGTAGTTAAAAGAGGGGATATGTTTTATGCAGACTTAAGTCCAGTAGTAGGTTCAGAGCAGGGAGGAATAAGACCAGTTTTAATAATACAAAATGATTTGGGAAATAAATATAGTCCAACTGTAATTGCTGCGGCCATAACTTCACAAACAAACAAGGCTAAATTGCCAACACACATAGAATTAGGAGAAAATACGAGTGGACTTAAGAGCAATTCTGTGGTATTAGCAGAACAGATAAGAACAATAGACAAAAGTAGATTAAAAGAGAAAATAGGACATATAGATGATAACCAAATAATTAATCAATTAAATAATGCACTTGGTGTAAGCTTTGGGCTAGATTAGAAATAAAAGAAAGTTCATATGAAGGAACTTTCTTTTCAAATTGCAAAATAACTACATTCAAGACATGTCTGAACTTTAGCTATTTTTAATTTTTTCTTTACAATTGACATAAAATATGGTATAATTTACCTGTAAGTAAAGTCTTTAGTGGAGTTTTTCCGACACAATTGTGGAGGTGAAAAGATGGAAAAACTAAAAAAGATTAAAAAATTCGTAAAGGAGGTTGTACATCTCGTAACAGGCTTTTGCAAACCATTGAAAATTGCAGATGAGATCCTTGACATTCCTAAAAGTGTTAAGCGGATAGGATTCAGGACTGGTATCATCACCCTAGTGGCTACAGGAGTTGGGCTTGTATCATCGTTTATGTTACAAGCAACTAACATGGCGATAGAAACAAAGTACATTCTTTTAGGAATAGTACTTTATATGTTCTATAAGGCTCAACAAATTATAACAGCCACACTAAATATGGTGTGTGAGCCCAGAAAGGAGGAACTGGAGCTTTGTGTTGAGCAAGAAATTACTCTTTTAGGGAGTAAGATTATGTCCAAAACCTCAAACAAAATATTGAGGTATGAACCCAAAAAAAGAGTGTACGAAATTATGACGAACGAAAAGGTAGTCAACACTCTTAAAAGTTACATGCTAAATGCATGGAATGAAAAAGTCAAGCACATATTCGAAATAGTAAGAGTGATTGGTGTAGTACTAATGTTGGTCGTAGCAATTGTTATGAACAACAAAGTGCCTAATGGGTATTTCACCTTAATGCTGATAATTTTTTCAGTATTAACGTTTTGTGTTACTGCGTACATTAACAGTAAGCAGAGCGAATATTGGTGTGATGAGAAAGAAGCTACAGAGAGAAGCGATGTTTTTCTCCATGACCTTATACGGGTTAATCCAATTGTTTCGCACGACATAGATATGCGAATCAAAAAAATAAGAGAAGTACTATATAATGTCAGAAAGAGTAAGACCAAGTTAAACCAAAAAGTTAACTCTGTATGGGTTGCTTTGATGGGTATAGAGCTCGTTGCTAGATATGGAATTATAATCACATACCTGGCGACAATAAAATGGTCAACACTTACTTTAGCTGGAATTGCAGAAATAACTGCAATTTTGGCCGTGGTAGAAACGGCATTACTTCAAATAAGGAGTATTGCCCACATCCTTGCTAATCGTCAAGAAGCGATTCAACGATTGGATAAAATCAAAGACGATATATCTTTGATTTTAAAGGTCTATCACAAGGAAACTAAAAATGCTTCAACTAAAAAAGTGGAGCAAATATTAGTTAATCCATTTTCGATTTCTTACATTGAGGAGTCAGAGAATGATAGACCATTTGAGCTGAAACTTGAAAACCAACTCACCATAAATAAAGGAGAAGTGGTACTTCTTTACGGTGCTTCTGGTTCTGGAAAATCAACATTCATGAAAATGTTGACTGGAAAAGTTCAACTCAAAGACAGTGAGGAAATTCCTACAACATCAAGGTTTCTTCTTTATGATGAAACGATGGGCTTTGGCAGTATGTCAATGTTTGATGAACTTTTCTGCTGCCAGGAAAAGCCAGACCTTCCAAGAATGCAAGGGATTTTAAAAAATCTCAATTTGTGGGATGAAATAAAATCCAATTGCGTGGATGTATGGACATGGCTTGGAGAGAAACGGTACAACAAGTCACTGTCCAATGGTCAAAAACAAAGAATTGTTCTGGCTAAAATGTTGTATTGGATGGATGACAATATCGACGTCTTGGCATTGGATGAATGCACATCTGGACTTGACGACAAGTCGGATGTAGGAATCGCTAATGCTGAAAAAGTTTTGGAGTATATTGTAAGATATGCTAACCAAGACAAGAAACGAATTGTCATAATCTCAACTCATCAGAATATAGATGGGTTCAAGGAAAATATAGCAAATGAAGCTAGAATACGTAGCTTAAAGTTTGTTAAGGAAGGAGAATGCAACATCATAAGAGAAATTTAATATTTTTTAGGTAAGAAGGTGCTTTTGCACCTTCTTAATTATTATGCTAAGTGTTCTCAAAAATAATACAAATGCATAAAATTACATGAGGTGATTTAATTGCAAATATCCTTAACAAACAAAAAGAAAATGAGAAATGCATTATTTCTAGTAATAATAGCATTTATGGCATTAACAATTAGATTAGGATACATACAGTTAGTATGGGGAGCAGAACTAAGCTACAAAGCAGGAGAACAACAATCGCAAAGTAGAAGTGTAACAGCAAAAAGAGGGACAATATATGATAGTACAGGAAAAAACATATTAGCAGTCAGTTCAAGTGTAGAAGCAGTAACAGTAAATCCTACCAATATTCAGGCAGATAAAAAAGAAATAGTAGCAAAAAAGTTAAGTGAAATTTTTGAGTTAGATTATGAAAAAGTATATAAAAAAGTAAGTAAAAGAAGCTCAATAGAAACAATAGTTAGAAGACTAGAGAAAAACAAAACAGATGAATTAAGAAAATGGATGGAAGAAACAGGAATAACATCAGGAATAAACATAGATGAGGACTCAAAAAGATATTATCCATATGGAGACTTATCAGCACAAGTAATCGGATTTTGTGGGAGTGATAATCAAGGATTAGACGGTGTTGAAGCCAAATATGATGAAGAGCTTAGAGGGAAAAATGGAAAAATAGAAAGACAAACAGATGCAACAGGAGAAAGTATAGGAGGAGAAGATTATGTTCCTGCAAGAGATGGAAACAATCTTATACTGACAATAGATATGACAATTCAATCAATAGTTGAAAAATACTTAGAAGAAGCATGTATTGATAATATATGCACTGATGGTGGAAGTATAATTGCAATGAATCCTCAAAATGGAGATATATTAGCAATGGCCACATATCCTAGTTATGACTTAAATACTCCATATGAACCCAGCAATGAAGAAGTGAAAAATGAATGGAACAATATGGATACAAAAGATAGAACAGCAGAATTGCAAGGGATGTGGAGAAACAAGGCAATATCTGATACATATGAGCCAGGTTCAGTATTTAAAACAGTTACAGCCTCAGCAGCATTAGAAGAGGGGATTGTAACAGATATTGATGATACTAGACAATTTTGCTGTACGGGAGGAATAGAAGTTGCAGGTACTAGAATAAAATGTTGGAGATATTATAGACCACATGGTTCTGAAAGCTTGAGACTTGGATTAATGAATTCTTGTAATCCCGTTTTTATAGGGCTTGGTCAAAAAATAGGGATAACAAAATATTATGAATACCTAAGAAAATTTGGTTTATTTTCAAAAACAGGAATAAGACTTCCAGGAGAGGCAAACAGTATATTTGTAAAAGAGGAAAAAGCAGGACCTGTAGAGTTGGCAACAATAAGCTTTGGACAGAGATTTGAAATAACACCATTGCAAATGGTAACAGCAGTATCTTCAATTGCTAATAATGGAACATATATAAAACCTAGAATTGTTAAAAGCATACAGGATAGCGTTACAGGAGAAATAACTGAAATGCCAATTGAAACAGGGGAACGAATTATATCAGAAGAAAATGCAAAAAAAGTATTAAGTATGATGAACAGTGTTGTATCTGAGGGAACAGGAAAAAATGCCAGAGTTTCAGGATATGAAGTTGGAGGAAAAACTGGAACGTCAGAAGATGGTGTTAATACAGGAAAATATGTAACATCGTTTTGTGGTGTTGCTGAAACGGATTATCCTCAAATAGTACTTTTGATTACATTATATAATCCAACAGGAGAAGGAGGACATCAAGGAGGAGGTGTTGCAGCACCTGTAGGAGGTCAAATACTCAGTGAAGTATTGCCATACCTCGACACACAAACAAAAAAATAAAATAATAAAAAAACAATTCCAATTTAGCCAAAAATGTGATAAAATATGAAAAAAATAAGAAAAGAGGTAAAAAAATGAAAATATTATTTGTAAACCATTTCCCACTGACAGGTTCAGGTAGTGGAGTATACACAGCAAATTTAGCAAAAAGTCTTGTAAGAAAGGGGAATGATGTAGCAATCATATTTCCAGAAAATAGAGCAGAATATGAAAAATATGAAAATATAAAACTATATCCTGTATTTTTCAAAAACAAAGAAGAAATACCGAATGTAAAACAACTAGATATGAATTTTCCATGTTTTACCACACATCCAAGAAGTGTGTTCAATTTTAGAGACATGACAGAAGAACAAAGAAAAAAATATGAAGAGGAATTTTCAAATAAAATAAAAGAAGTAATAAAAGAATTTAAACCTGATGTAGTTCATGCACAACATGTATGGACATTAGCAGGAATATCAGCAGAATGTTGTAAACAGGCAGGTATCCCAATGATAGTAACATGCCATGGAACAGACTTAATGGGAATAGAAGATGAACAAAAAAGAAATGAAAAATGGGGAAGCAAATGGGCAGAAAAGGCAGTTGAATATGCAAAAGATGTTGTAACAATATCAAAGGATAGTAATACATTAATAGAAAAAATCATGCCAAAATCAAAAGGAAAAACAATCTGGATAAGAAATGGAGTTGATAGCCATGTATTTGAAAGAGACCCTAACATTAGCAAAAAACAAGTACTAAAAGACTTAGGAATAGAAAAAGACTTTGAAAAAGTAGTAAGTTTTGCAGGAAAACTAACAGCATTTAAAGGTGTTGATGTCTTATTAGATGCTGTTGCAAAATATGAAAAAGAAAATGTACTAACACTTATTTCAGGTGATGGGGAATTACGAGGGAAACTTGAAGAACAAGCAAAAGAATTAAAATTAAAAAATGTTAAATTTTTAGGTAACCAACCACAAAGTACATTAAAAGGAATATATAATATTGCAAATTGTTCATGTGTACCATCAAGAAGAGAACCATTTGGACTTGTTGCAGCAGAAGCAATGATTTGTGGAACGCCAGTTATAGCAACAAATGAAGGTGGGCTTCCAGACTTTGTTACACCAGACGTAGGTATTTTAGTTAATGTAGATGATGCTGACGCATTAGCGAAGGCTGTTACACAAATTCTTGAGGGAGAAGTTGTATTTGATAGTAAATACATAGCCGATAAAATAAAAGACAGATACTCTCAAGATGTATTAATAAATGAGTTTATTAATCTTTACAAAAAATAAGAAAACAATAGGAAGGTGATTTTATGATTAAATTAGGAATTATACATGGAGGAGTTTCAACAGAGCATGAAGTATCTGAAATGTCAACAAAATCAATATTAGAAAATATAAATAAGGACAAATATGAAATACATGATATATATATAAACAAATATGGAAAATGGTTTGAGAGAAAAGATGGAAAAGAAGAAGAAATATATAACCTTATATGGTGTTTAAAAGAACTAGATGTAGCGTTTCCAGTGCTACATGGACTTTGGGGAGAAGATGGAACAATACAAGGAATGTTAGAAATGCTACAAGTGCCATATGTAGGGTGTGGTGTATTAGCCTCAAGTGTAGGAATGGATAAAGTATATGCGAAAGTAATATTTGATAAAGCAGGAATAAGCCAAACTCCATATGTATATGTACATAAGAAAAAAGACGGATACACAATAATAAATGAAAATTTTGATGAAGAAGAATTTAAACTAGAAACAATAACTTCAAAATTAAAATTCCCAATGTTTGTTAAACCATCAAATTCAGGTTCATCAGTTGGGGTAAAAAAAGTAGAGAGTATAAATGAATTAAAAGATGCAATAGAATATGCAGGACAATATGACTGTAAAATACTTGTAGAGCAGGGAGTGATAGGCAGGGAATTTGAATGTGCTATACTTGATGGAGATGAGGTTATTGCATCAACAATAGGCGAAATAGCATCAGCAGAAGAATATTATAGTTTTGATGCAAAATACAATATACCAGAATCAAAAACTATAATTCCAGCTAAAATAGATGAAAAAATAATTGAGGAGATAAGAAAAACAGCAATAAAAGCATTCAAAGCAATAGATGGTAAAGGACTATCAAGAGTAGACTTCTTTGTAGAAAATGGAACAAATAAAATATATATAAATGAAATAAACACTATGCCAGGATTTACAAAAATAAGTATGTACCCAAAACTATTTAATGCAGTAGGTGTTTCGTATTCAGAATTAATAGATAGATTAATTGAATTACCATTAAAAAAATGAAGGAAGTAAATTTTTTCCTTCATTTTTGATGTACTAATTAGTTTAAAATAAATTCATTTCAAATTTTATTTCGAAATCAGTAAAATTCTTTAGGTCATTTTTTTCTAAAAGGTTTAAGTAATTTGATAATTGATCTTGTGTTTTACAAGCTGCAATTATTGCTGGATTCAATCTTCTGTTAAACATTAAATCCATTCCATATTTTAAACTCTCCAATATAGTTTTACCTTCTCTATCTCTACAAAGAGAATAAGCTTCTCTAAACCTTGCAAGTACTGGATGCGACATATAATAGTTCAAAGGAAGTATAAATTCTTTAGCAACAACACTTTCAAATGAACTATATTGGTCAGGAAATTGTTCTAAATAATCATTTATTTCCTCAACTTTATATGGTAAAAACACCTTATTATCTTTTTCGGAAATTATCAAAGTATTATTATCTTTTTCATTATCTATGTATTTTGTTGTTTTAGGTATAGCAACTTTACTTGATGAAGAAGGCTGAATTGTATCTATGCTAATATTAAACCCATCCAAATATTTTTTAATATCAGGCTTGGTAAGAAATTCAATAACCTTTGTATTATTCATAGATAATTCTTGCTCTGTTTCTTTTAATAAAAAAGAAAATGCATCAATTTTATCTTTTATCTTTTGAATAGAAGATTTATAAAAATCTTCACTAGAAGTTGATTTTTCTATATCTAAAAGCAATGAAACAATTTCTGAATCTAAAGAATTTAACTGTGTTGCTAAATCAGATAGTAATTCGATATTACCATTAACAATCTCAAATATTTGTGTTACTTCATTGCTTAATTTATATAACGCATAATTATCTATTTCTGGATCATTTAATTTTAACACATCAGCAATAGAACTTATAAACTGAACAATTTTATTCCTTATATTTTCTTGATATGAGATTTTTGAATTGATTTCAGTGATTTCATCATCAAAACTATTAATAAAATTAAAATCCTTCTCAGTAAATAGACTATTCAAATAATTTTTATTTTTAACTAAATCTTTTAACATTTGTATTTCTCCTTTATAATTACTCCCACTATATAATAGCACAAAAAAACGCATAAATCTATTACAAAAAAATTAAAAAAATGTTACAAATTGTCATAAGAATGTAATATAAATGTAATAAAAAAGTAATATGAGTGTTATTGTAAAACAATGATGAAAAATGATAGAATATGATGTGTAAAAATAAATTAGGAGGGATATTCACATGAAAAAAACTAAAAAGAATTATGTAGCTATAGCATTAGTTGTAGTATTATTAGCATTAGCTGTTGGTTATGCAGCATTTGCGCAACAATTAACAATAACAGGTACTGCAAAAGCATCTGGAAAATGGGATGTAAAATTTACTAGTGCAGAGATTACAAATTCAATAGTAGAAGACACAACTGCAAACACTGCGACTGTTAATACTGATGGAAAATCTGTAGATGTATCTGTTAATTTAGCAACACCAGGAGATGGTTCAAATATAAAAGCAATCATTACAAATGCTGGTACAGTAAAAGCTAAAATAGCAGATAATGGATTTAAAATCGAAGGAACAAATGGATCAACATTTACAGATGAAGGAAATGGAGTTTATAAATGTGGTGCAGTATTAGTAAAAGTTCCAACAGTTGCTGATGGAACAATACTAGATGCTAATGGAACACATACATTTGAATTTTCAGTTGAATGGGATCCAACAGTAGGAACTTTAGATGCAGACCAAACAGCTAACTTTAAAATCACATTTGATTATGAACAAGCTGGAATAAATGGAACATTTAATGGTGTACAAAACTTCAACTAAAATTAATAAAAGGCAATAACATAACCATATTGCCTTTTACACAATTTTTATATTATGGGAGGTAAAAATCTCCCATAATATAAGAACTGTAATTATAAATATGAAAAGGTAGAAAGATATGCAAAAAAATAAAAAAGCAACAGTAACAATGATTGCAATTATATTTGCATATGGATTATTATCACAATTTGTTCTATCAACAAAAATAAATACAATATATACATATATAATTAATCCCATAATATGGATAGCAATTGCAATATTTTTAAGATATGTATTAGGAAAGCAATATGAAACCAAAAAATTAAAAAAAGAAATAATTACATACTCATTTATTGCAGTACTAGCATATATAATCACGTACTTAATATCAGGTTTGTTTATAACATTTGGAAAAAATCCATATTCTAGAACACTGATAGGAGTTGTAACAAATATATGGATATTTGGCACAGTAATAATAGCAAGAGAATATATAAGGTATAGATTAATAAATAATTCATATGAAAAAGAAAAAGTAAAAATTGCAATACTAATATCAATTGTATATATAATATTAGACATAAATTTAAAAAACATAATTGGAGCAAAAATAAGTGCAATATTTATAATGGAAATATTAGCAAGTGTAGTATTGCCATTAGCGATGAAAAACTTATTATACTCTTATATGGCGATAAATGCTAGTTATATACCAGCAATTATATATGAAATGGGAATAAACCTATACCTATGGTTATCTCCAATATTACCAAATTCACCATGGATTATGACAGCAATAATAGAGTGTGTGATACCATTAATACTATTTCTATATATTCGCTATGAAAAAAACAAAAAAGATATATACAGAACAAAAGAAAATCTAATGAACTCAGACCCAAGGAATATCATTCCACTTTCAATATGTATAATACTTGCGATATGGTTTGCAATAGGAATATTTACAATAAAACCTATAGCAATTGCAACAGGAAGTATGGAGCCAGAACTAAAAGTTGGAGATGTAGCAATAATAAAAAAATCTAATGCAAATGATATACAAGAAGGAGACATTATTGAATACAAAATGGAAGGATATACTGTAGTTCATAGAGTTAAAAATAAAACACAAAAAAAAGGTCAATTTACATTTATAACACAAGGAGACAATAATGACCAAGAAGATAGATACCCTGTGTCAGAGGACCAATTAATAGGAAAAGTAATATTCAAAATAAGATATATAGGATTTCCTGCAATATTCTTACACAATTTGAGTGCAGAACAACAAATAGAGGTTGAAACAGGTAAATAATAAACAAAAGCGAAAAAAGGAGGAGAAAAATGAGAGCAAAAAAGAAAAAAAGCAAAATAAAAATGCGTAAATCAACAAGAATTGCATATATAATAATAGCTTGTATTTTATTTGCAATATCTTCATTTACTCTATTTGGATCTTTCCTTGGAGGCAAAACTGACAAAACAAAAGAAGAAATATATTCATATACAAACAAATTTAATTATGGCTATCAAGTAAATTTAGTACCCAATAAATATATAGAAAATAAAACATTAGGAATGAATGAAAAAGCATATATTACAGACTTGATAGATAATATAGGATTAGATTTAGGGTATAATTATCAATCAGATACCAAATCAACAATTAAATATAAATATAGTATAAAAGGTGTATTATCAGGTGTATATACTAAAGATGGTAATGAACAAAAAGTATGGAATAAAGAATATACAATAAAGGAACTTACAGAAGATACTATAATTGACAAAGGATTTTCAATAAAAGAAAATGTCAAACTTGACTTAAAAGATCAAAATAAATTAGTAAAAGACTTTGAACAAGATATTGGAATAAGTCTTGATGCTAAATACAATGTATATTTTGAGGTACAGACTAATACTGAAATTGACGGAGAACAAGTAGAAAATAAATATATTTCTTCTGTATCAGTTGAATTAGGTAAGAAAACAACAACAATTGAAGGAGAAAACAATAAAGAAGATAAACAATATGTTTCAAAAGAAATTATACATCAAGCAGGTATAAGCTCAGTAACAAAGATATTTAATATAATACTATTTATAATATCAGTAATAATGTTAAATTACTTGACAACAAAAACAGTGGGAATGAATAAAACAAGAAATGAATTTAGACAAGAATTAAATAGAATATTACGTTTATGCCAAGACAAACTTGTACAAGTAAGTAGTAAACTGGAAGTTGACGCAGTTAATGTAATAGATGTAAAAGATTTTGGAGAAATTGTAAAGGTTTCAGAAGAATTATTTAAACCAATATTATATTGGGTATCACCTAGAAATGATGAAGCATGGTTTACTGTTATGAGCCATGGAGTATCATATAGATATATATTGAAAAAATAAAATTGAAAAGCTTTGATTAGTTGAATAATCAAAGCTTTTTTCTTGAAAAAGATTACAAAATATGATAATATAAAACAATAAAAAAGCAAGAAGGTGAGAAAATTGGCAGAAGCAGAAAAAAGCAAAACAAAAAAAATAGAAGAGATATTTAGTGACTACAAAACAACAAGCAATATTGAAGAAGCACAGATAGTCAAAATAAACCTAAACAAAAAACTAAACATACTAGAAATAGGGTTATATTCAGATGAATACATAGAAGTAAAAGAGATATGGTATTTTGAAAAATTCCTTAGAGAAAGGTTCAAATTTGAACAAACCCATATAGTAGTAAAATACAAAGAAGGAACATACATAAAAAGAATAGATGACGAATGGAAAAATATAATATGCTATATGGCACACAAATATCCATTAATGAAACCTTTACTATTATTAAAAAGCACGATAGAATTAAAAGAAAACAATATAAATATATACATGAAAATAAAAGGAGCAGACTTCTTAAAAGCCAGAAAACTAGACAAAGAATTAGAAAATGTAATATACCATTTATTTGGAAAAAAATATAATGTTGAAATCGAAGAAAAACTTGCAGAAGAAGTAATAAAAGAATACAAAGAAAAAACGAAAGAAATAGAAAAGCAAGCAATAGATGAGGCAATGCACAATATTGAAATGCAAACACATAAAAAGGAAGAAAACATTTCTAATGTCAACAATTACTCAGAAGCAGATATTCCTCCAATTCCTGAAGGAATATATAATGATGCAGACTATGCAATGCCAGTAGATGATGGATTAGGCTATGCACCACCAATTGAAGAATTACCACAAGCAGAAAACATTATATTTGGAAAACCTTCAAGAGGAAAAGAGAAAAAATTAAAAATAAAAGAGATAGATGCTAACTCTGGAAAAATTACATTAGAAGGAAGAATAGTAAATGCAGAATGTAGAGAAACAAAAACAGGAAAAGGAATGTTGATTTTTGAATTATATGATGGAACAGGAATAATTACATGTAAATCATTTGCAGAAGACGCAGGAAAAGGGAATGAAATCCTTGAAAAAATAAAAACAGCAAAAGCAGTAAAAGCAATAGGAAAAGCAGGACTTGATGCATATGCTGGAGATATAACAGTAATGGCAAATATAATATCAGAAATAAGTGATGAAGGATTACCACAAATGCCAGAAGAAGATGAAAGCACACCATTAATTTTGGGCTCATCACTTACAATAAATGAACCATTAACAAAAATTATAGACTTAGGGTTAGAATCTGGAAATGTTTGTATAGATGGAGAAATACAAGCAATGGAAGAAAAACCAATTAAATCGGGAAAAATCATATTAAGTATAGATATATATGATGGAACAAGTACAATGACATGCAAGGCATTTTTACCAGAAAAAAATGCAAAAAAAATAGTAAAAAGATTAAAAAATGCACCAGCAGTAAAAATTGCAGGGAAAGCTCAAATGGATTCATTCTCAAATGAATTAACAATAATGGCAAATACTATAATTACTTCAGAAAAATTAAAAAGAGAAGTTAGAGAAGACAAAGCTGAAGTAAAAAGAGTAGAATTACATATGCACACAAAAATGAGTCAAATGGATGCAATGACATCTGCGACAGATTTGATAAAAAGAGCAATGAAATGGGGAATGAAATCAATTGCAATAACAGACCATGGAGTAGTACAAGCATTTCCAGAAGCACATAAATTACTTGGAAGAGATAATCCAGATATGAAAGTAATATATGGTGTTGAAGCATATCTTGTACCAGAAAAAGAAAATTCAGTAACAAATGTAAAAGGGCAAGACTTAGATACAACATATTGTGTACTTGACCTTGAAACAACAGGATTTTCAGCTGTTACGGAAAAAATAACAGAAGTTGGTATAATGAAAGTAAAAAATGGGGAAGTAATAGATGAATTTTCGTGTTTTGTAAATCCAGAGAAGCCAATACCACAAAGAGTTGTAGAAGTAACTAATATTACTGATGATATGGTAAAAGATGCAGAAACAATTGATAAAGTATTTCCTAAAATATTAGAATTCCTTGGAGATTCTGTTGTTGTTGCACATAATGCTAAATTTGACGTTGGATTCCTAAAACAAAATGCAAAAGTACTTGGATATGATTTTGATTATACAGTATTAGATACATTAGCACTTGCAAAAGACGTATTTCCAGAAATGAAAAAATATAAATTAGGTAAAATTGCGGATGCACTTGGAATCGTTGTAGAAGTAGCACATAGAGCGTTAGATGATGTAGATACAACAGTAAAAGTATTTAATGTTATGCTGGAAAAACTTAGAAAAAGAGGAGTAACAAAATTAGAGGAGATAGACACAATAGGCAGAGATGAGGCAAGCAGAAAAGAAGAATTCAAAAAATCAAGAACATATCATGCAATAATTTTAGCTAAAAATTACATTGGACTAAGAAACTTATATAAGTTGGTATCTTTATCACACTTACACTATTTTTATAAGAAACCAAGGATACTAAAAAGTCTATATAAAAAATATTCAGAAGGACTTATATTAGGAAGTGCCTGTGAAGCTGGAGAACTATATCAAGCAATAGAAAAAGGTGCATCAGATGAAGAAATAGAAAACATTGCAAGAGACTATGATTATTTAGAAATTCAACCAATAGGAAATAATGAATTTTTAGTAAGAGAAGAAATAGTGCCAGACAGAGAATATTTAAGAGATATAAATAGAAAAATAGTTGAACTAGGAGAAAAACTAAACAAACTAGTAGTTGCGACTTGTGATGTGCATTTCTTAGATCCACAAGATGAAATATATAGAAGAATTCTAGAAGCAGGGCAGGGATATAAAGACGCAGACAATCAAGCACCATTATATTTAAGAACAACAGAAGAGATGTTAGAAGAATTTAGTTACCTTGGAGAAGAAAAAGCATATGAAGTTGTAGTTACAAATACAAACAAAATATCAGACATGTGTGACAGAATAAGTCCAATATCTCCAGAAAAATGTCCACCACATATACCGGGATGCGAAGAGACAATAAAAGAAATTGCATATTCAAAAGCATATGAATTATATGGAAATCCACTGCCCGAAATAGTACAAACAAGGCTAGACAAGGAACTTGATTCTATTATAAAAAACGGATTTTCAGTTATGTATATAATAGCACAAAAATTAGTATGGAAATCTAATGAAGACGGATATATTGTAGGTTCGAGAGGCTCAGTAGGTTCATCATTTGTTGCAAATATGACAGGAATAACAGAAGTAAACTCACTGCCAGCACATTATAGATGTCCCAACTGCAAATATTCTGACTTCACGGATTATGGCTATCAAAATGGATTTGACTTACCAGATAAGCAATGTCCTAAATGTGGACATGCTTTAGCAAAAGATGGAATGGACATACCATTTGAAACATTCTTAGGTTTTAATGGGGACAAAGAACCAGATATAGACTTAAACTTTTCAGGAGAATATCAAGCAAAAGCACATAAATATACTGAGGTTATATTTGGAAAAGGAACAACATTTAAAGCTGGAACAATAGGTACAGTTGCTGATAAAACGGCATTTGGATATGTAAAGAACTATTTTGAAGAAAGACATATACCGATAAACAAAGCAGAGATAGTGAGATTATCTCAAGGTTGTACTGGAATAAAAAGAACAACAGGACAACATCCAGGTGGAATTATAGTAGTGCCAAAAGGTAGAGAAATATATGAATTTTGTCCTGTACAACATCCGGCAGATGATCCTAATTCAGATATTATAACAACACATTTTGATTATCACTCAATTGATGCAAACTTATTAAAACTTGACATACTTGGGCATGATGATCCAACTGTAATACGTATGTTGCAAGATATAACAGGTATTGACCCAACAAAAGTACCATTAGATGATAAAGATACAATGTCAATATTTAGTTCAACAAAAACACTTGGAGTTACACCAGAGCAAATTCATTCAGAAGTAGGGAGTTTTGGTGTGCCAGAATTTGGAACAAAGTTTGTTAGAGGAATGTTAGTAGATACAAAGCCAAAAACATTTGATGAGTTGATCCGTATATCTGGATTATCACATGGTACAGATGTATGGCTTGGAAATGCACAAAGTTTAATAGAAGCGGGAACAGTAACACTTAATGAAGCAATATGTTGTAGAGATGATATAATGATATATCTTATAAAAAAAGGTGTTCCTCCAAACCCAGCATTTAAAATAATGGAAACAGTTCGTAAGGGAAAAGCATTAAAAGATCCAGCTAAGTGGGAAGAATACAAATCAATGATGAAAGAACATGATGTACCAGAATGGTATATAAAATCATGTGAAAAAATAAAATACATGTTCCCGAAAGCACATGCTGCAGCATATGTAACAAATGCATTTAGAATAGCATGGTTTAAAGTACATGAACCATTAGCATATTATGCCGCATTTTTCTCAATTAGAGCTTCAGAAGATTTTGATAGTGATGTAATGATATTTGGAAAAGAAAAAGTAAAAAATAAAATGAAAGAAATTGATTTACTTGGTAATAATGCAACACAAAAAGATAAAACAATGTACCCAGTTTTAGAATTAGTATTAGAAATGTATGAAAGAGGTTTAACATTTTTACCAATGGATTTATACAAATCAGACGCAAAAAAATTTAAAATAGAAAATGGTGCATTAAGACCACCGTTAAACAGTATACCTGGACTTGGAACAGTTGCAGCAGAGGGAATTCAAAGAGCGAGAGAAGAAGACAAATTCATGTCAATTGACGATTTAAAAATAAGAGCGAAAATAGGAGATTCTGTAACAGAATTACTAAAAAAATATAAATGCTTAGAAGGAATGAGTCAAAGTAATCAATTAAGCCTATTCGGATAAAATTGCAAGAAACGAGTGAATGCTAATAGAAGGTTTATGAGTAAAACCTATATAAAAACTCAAATTCATTAATAAGGATATAGAAAATGTTTGAAAACGCAATAAATATAGGTTATATTTTTTCTGTAAAAAATATAATTATATATCTGATAATAATAAATCTAATCGGATTTTATATGATGTGGTCTGATAAGAGAAGAGCAAAATGGGGAAAATGGAGAATTCCAGAGAACACATTATTTATGGTTACAGCATTAGGTGGAGGAATTGGAACCATTGCCGGAATGTATACATTTAGGCACAAGACTAAGAAATTGAAGTTTACAATAGGATTACCAGCAATATTAATATTAGAAATTATATTATGTATATATTTGAATTGGATTTAATAACAACCCCTATTATTAGACGAAAATGTTTAATATAGGGGTTTAACTTAGATCAGAACAAGTTACATAATAATACATAAAATATACTAATAAATGTAAAGAGTTGTTATCAACAATTAATTGTGAATAATATGTAAAAAGAATGTGGCTATTTCAAGTTATTCACAGGGTTATCCACAGTTTCCACAGTTTGCATATAAAAACAGTGTGTAAACTATAACGTAAACATAAAATTAAAATTAGACTTTGAAAAGCAAAAAAACTTGCATAATTTAAAATAAAATTATATAATATGTAAGTAAAAATAAATGGAATAATAATAAAGGATTGATGATAAAATGGAAACAAAAACAAGAAAAATGAAATTTAATGACTTAAAAGATATGCTAGAACAAACAGAAAAAGAATATGGTAATTGTCCAGCATATATATTAAGAACAGAAGAAAAGGGAAAATTAAAAACAATAACACATAAGGAATTTAGAGATGAAATAAAAGAATTAGGGACAGCATTGGTAAATATGGGACTAAAAGACAAAAGAATTGCAATTATATCAGAAAATAGATATGAATGGGAGCTTGCATATTTAGCTATAGCAACAGGAACAGGTGTTGTTGTGCCACTTGACAAAGCATTGCCAGACAATGAAATAGAGAGCTTAATACTTCGTTCACAAGTTGATACCATATTTTATTCAAAAAAATATGATGGAATAATGAATGAATTAAGAGAAAAGAAAAACACAAATTTACAATACTTCATATCAATGGATTTACAAGAGAATTCAAATGGAATATACTCTCAAAAACAACTTATTGCAAAAGGCAAAAAGTTGCTAGAAGAAGGGAACAGAGATTTTATTGATGCAAAAATAAATAATAAAAAAATGGGGATAATGTTATTTACATCAGGAACAACATCAATATCAAAAGCAGTAATGTTATCACATGAAAATGTTGTTACAAATGTTATGGATATAACACATGCATTTGACTTAACAGAAAATGATAGGTTATTATCATTTTTACCATTACATCATGTTTTTGAATGTACAGTAGGTTTCTTATATCCTATAGCTATTGGTGCAAGTATTGCATTTGGACAAGGCGTAAAACATATGTCAACAGATATAAAAGAATTAAATATAACAGCAATGATTTCAGTACCAGCAGTATATGACATTGTATACAAGAAAATAATGAGAACAATCAAGAAAAATGGAAAACTAGAAAATGTTCAAAAAGGAATAAAGCTAACACAATTATTATTAAAGGTGAAAATTGACCTTAGAGGAAGAGTATTTAAAGAAGTCCACGAAAATCTTGGACCAACGCTAAAACTTGTTGTAACAGGAGGTGCAGCACTAGACCCAGAAACAGAAAAAGGATTTGAAGAATTAGGATTTGATTTGGTACAAGGATATGGATTAACAGAAACATCACCAGTAATTGCAGCAGAAACACCAAAAAGCAGAAGACTTGGATCTATAGGTAAAAAATTCAATAGTGTAGAAGTAAAAATTGATAATCCTAGTGAAGATGGAGTAGGAGAATTAATGGCAAAAGGGCCATCGGTAATGTTAGGATACTACAATAATGATGAAGCAACAAAAGAAGCTTTAGAGCCAGATGGATGGTTCCATACAGGAGATTTAGCAAGAATTGATAAAGATGGATACATATATATATGTGGAAGAAAGAAAAACGTAATTGTATTAAGTAATGGAAAAAATGTATTCCCAGAAGAAATTGAAACATTATTAAATAAGGTTGAAGGAATAAAAGAATCATTTGTATATGAAAAAGAAGAAGCAGATGGTGACCCAAGAGTATGTGTAAAATTAGTTTATGATAAAGACATGATAAAAGAATTATACAATATTGAAGGAGAAGAAAATATAAAAGAATTTTTATGGGAAAAAGTCAAAGAAATAAACAAGCTTATGCCAAAATACAAATATGTAAAAGAAATGATAATCACAGAAGAACCTCTTATAAAAACGACAACATTGAAAGTAAAAAGACATGAGGAATTGAAAAAAATCTTAGGGAAATAGGAATTACAAGGCAAATAAAACAAATGTAATATAATTGTAACATAATTGTAATGAAAATGTAATAAAAAAATATCTCAAAATTCTTGTAGTTTTACGGATAGTGGTGTATAATAATAAAGAATCAAAATATAGACCACATAGGAAAAAGGAGGTATTTGCAATGTCTAGAAGAAAATCAGGCATAGTAAATGTAAGAATGGTTATTACCGAAGAAAAAATACTATCAAATATAGATAAAGTCCAAAAAATGATAAATCCAAATAGCAAAAAGCAAATTGTTCAATTAGAAGATGACACATACTTCAAAGACTTAATTGAATCAATTAAAGCTTATTTAATAGAATATCCAAAAAAGAAAAACTTCCCTGTTAGTGTTTATAAAGCAGCATATGGGCTAGTTGAATATGCAACAAATCAATTTGAAGAAAACACAAAGAAAGTTGAAGAGTTAATAAGACAAAGAGAAGAAAATATAGCGTTAGCTGGTAAACTAAAAGATTTAATAGATGCAGTAGAATACAAAGAAGACAATTGGAAAGATAGAGTAAAAGAAGCAGAAGGAATGTTCTCAGAAGAAGTCATAGAAACATTAAGACTAGTAGGAAAAGACAAAAATAAAGATAATCAAAACTATCAAGATGCACTAAAGCTATTAAATGCAAGAGTAAATAACTTGGAAACAAACTTACACATTGAAATTGACATGGAAAGAATTGAAGATAGGTCAAAAGCATTAAGCTATATTGGAATTGAAGTTGCAGATGCATTAAAAGTTATACCAAAACCAGTAGAAGAAATTGAAGAAACTATAGTTGAAGAAATAGCAAAAGATAAAGTGGAAAAAGAAGAAAAAGCTAAAGTATCACAAGTGGTAGCTGTTGAAGAGGAAAAGAAAGAAGAAGAAGTAAAAGAAGAAATCAAAGAATACCAAGAATCAGTTACATTTGATAAAAAACCATCATTATGGCAAAGATTTAAAAATAGCAAATTAGCAAGAGCAGTATCATATGTATTTAAGATTAGAATTAAAATTGAGTTACCAAATGCACTACCAGAGGGTAGAGGAGAATAGGCAGAATTTAAAAATACTATATAAAACAGAGTTAAATAAATAACTCTGTTTTATGTATAAACAAAAATTTTGAAGTATAAAAGATATAATAATTATAGCTTTTTATTTAATAAAAAAATCTTCGACTTTTCTTATTAAATAAAAAAGTTGCAAAAACGCGATAAATTTATTAGAAATAGCTTGACAAATCAATAAAATCATATTAAAATATTGTATGTGCTCACAAATGAGTAAAACAATGGTGGATGTGGCGTAGTTGGTTAACGCGCCAGTTTGTGGCACTGGAGATCGTGGGTTCGAGTCCCATCTTCCACCCCATATTAATTTTACATTGGGCTGTAGCCAAGCGGTAAGGCAGTAGACTTTGACTCTACCATGCGCTAGTTCGAATCTAGCCAGCCCAGCCAAAATAAAAACTCTGAAATGCTAAAATATCAGCATTTTACAGAGTTTTTTATTATGTAATTAATGCAATAAGAAATGTATTAATGGAAATCAATTTACAACGTTATTGCTTTACCAAATAAATGATGATATAATATAAATGATAAAAAAGCTAGGAGGTGGCATAATGCCAAAAGTAATTGTAATAGGTGGAGGACCAGCAGGAATGATGTCTGCAATCACATCAGCAGAAAATGGAAACGAAGTAATGATAATAGAAAAAATGCCATCATTTGGTAAAAAGATGTTAATAACAGGAAAAGGCAGATGTAATATAACGAGTTCATTATATATGAGTGAATTCATAAAAAACACGCCAGGGAATGGAACATTCTTATATAGTGCATTTCAAAACTTCACTAATAGAGACATAATAGACTTTTTAAAATCAGAAGGACTAGAAGTAAAAGAAGAAAGAGGAAATAGAATATTTCCAGTAACAGATAAATCAATAGATGTATTAAACTGTTTCAAAAAAAGAATACATGAATTAAACATAGAATGCAAACTAAATACAAAAGTTGAGAAAATATTAATAAAAGAAAACAAGGCACTAGGAGTTAGAACAGAAAGAGAAATAATACAAGCAGATAAAGTAATATTAGCAACAGGTGGAAAAAGTTATCCACTAACAGGTTCAACGGGAGATGGATACAAAATGGCATCAGAATTAGGACACAAAATAATAAAAATAAAACCATCACTTGTACCTTTAGAAGTCTATGAAAAAGAAGAATGTAAAGGTTTACAAGGACTAAGTTTAAAAAATGTGAAAATTAGATTTATAGACATAGAAAGAAACAAAACAATATATGAAGACTTTGGAGAAATGATATTTACTCATTTTGGTATATCAGGACCTACGATATTAAGTGGTTCTGCACATTTAGTCAGATACAAAAATATAGATGAATTAATAAAAAACAAAAAAATAAAATTAAATATTGATTTGAAACCAGCATTAACAGAAGAACAACTTAACGATAGGATATTAAGAGATTTTAAGGAAGTAAAAAACAAACAATTTAAACACAGCTTAGATAAGTTATTGCCACAAAAAATGATACAAACAATAATAAATAATACACAAATAAATCCTGAAAAAAGAGTTAATGAGATAACTAAAGAAGAAAGAAGAAGGATAATAAATAACTTAAAAAAATTTGAAGTTACAATAAAAGGATTCAGACCAGTAGAAGAGGCAATAATAACTAGTGGTGGAATTAATGTAAAAGAAATTAATCCCAAAACTATGGAATCCAAAATAATAAAAGGCTTATACTTTGCAGGCGAAATAATAGATGTAGATGCATATACAGGTGGATTTAATCTTCAAATTGCATATTCAACAGGATATACAGCAGGGAAAAGTTGTGGGATAGATGAGTAGTAGAAAGGGTAAAAATGAAGAATTTTAAAACAATTCTAAAAAGCGAGAGTTCAGAAATTGTAGAGAAAAAATCAAAGTTTATATCATACATACATTATGTTGAAAATGAAGAAATGATAGAGGAAATATTAAAAGAATATAAAAAGAAATATTATGATTCAAGACATATATGTTATGCATGGAGAATTATGAAAGATGGCCAAATTGCTGAAAAATCAAATGATGATGGAGAACCATCAGGAACAGCAGGAGCTCCTATGTTAAATATATTGAAAAAAAATAATCTATGTAATGTATTGGTATTAGTTATAAGATATTTTGGTGGAATCCTTCTTGGAACGGGTGGACTAGTGAGGGCATATTCAGAGGCTACACAAAAGACAATAGAAAAATGTGAATTAAAAATAATGATATATGGAATAGAAATGGAATTAAAAATTGATTATCAAAATCTGGAATTTTTTAAATACTATTGTAAAAATAATAATATTAATGTGATAAACATACAATATATGGAAGATGTGATGATGAAATTACAAATGGAAGAACATGTAAAAGAAAAAATGATAGAAGAAATAGTTGCAAAAACACTGAAAATAAAGGAATATAGAATTTTGGATAAAAAGTACATTGAAAAAAATGTCGAAAAATATACATAATATGGAAAAATATTTCAAAAACCTCTTGCAAAAATATGGAAAAAGAAATATAATTAGCATGTAAATATTTTACAGTAGAAGAAAGTGAGAGGAGAAAGTGAATGAAAGAAAAAATTACAGTTTTAATTGCAGATGACAATCAAGAATTTAGTATGACACTGGCAACATACTTAAAAAATCAAGATGATATGGAAGTAGTAGGAAGAGCGAAAGATGGAAACGAAGCTCTTGACTTGATTCCGGAATTATTGCCAGACATAGTTTTATTGGACGTAATAATGCCACATTTAGATGGAATAGGAGTATTAGAAAAGTTAAACATGATAAAAATGAACAAAAGACCAATATGTATAATGCTATCAGCAGTTGGTCAAGATAAAATCACCAGTAAGGCAATTGAACTTGGTGCAGAGTATTATGTCGTAAAACCATTTGACATTGAATTATTAATCACGAGAATAAGAGAATTAAAACATTATAAACCAACACAAAACAATAATTTTATATCCAGAGAATCCCAAGGAACAAAACAACGATATATTGATTTATCCAGAAACATTGGAAAAAAAGAAGAAAACTTAGAAGCAATGGTAACAAATGTTATACATGAAGTAGGAGTACCAGCACATATAAAAGGCTATCAGTATCTCAGAGAAGCAATTATAATGGTAGTGAATGATATTGATATAATAAATCAGATTACTAAAAGTTTATATCCTATGATTGCAAATAAATTTGAAACAACCCCATCGCGTGTTGAGCGTGCAATAAGACATGCTATAGAAGTCGCATGGGGAAGAGGTCAGCAGGAAGTTGTTGAAAACATTTTTGGTTATACAATTTCAGCTGCTAAAGGGAAGCCTACAAATTCAGAATTTATAGCAATGATTGCAGATAAATTACGCTTGGAATTAAAAAGTGCGTAAAAGTTGTGTGCAATCTTAGAGCACCAATAATTATATGAATAGAAAAATATTTTCATTTTTATTTATTGAGTATGATTAAAAGTATAAATAACCTTTCGTTTATCAGATTTTTATTAAATTAAAAATTTGGTAAATGGGGGTTATTTTTAATATAAATGAACTTACAAAAAAACTAATTAATGAATGTTACATTTTAATAATGATGTGTGAAAAACGAAATGATTTTATAATTTTTAGTCTGTTCGGTTGAATAACATATAAATATGTTGTAATATAACAGCACCCTTTTTAACATAAATGTAAAAAAAACTTGACATTTCATATAAAATAGATTATAATAAAGTAAAGTTAACTTTACAGTATTGAGAAAGGAGAAAATAATATTGAAAAATAAAGTTGAAGAATTTAGAAGGCTCAATAATGAGAAACAAGAAGAATTAGCTAATATAGTTGGAGTATCAAGACAAACAATTATATCAATAGAAAAAGGAGTATATAATCCATCTATTAAATTGGCATTTAAAATAGCAAAACACTATGGAAAACTTATCGAAGAAATATTTATTTATGAGGAGGAAATAGAAAATGAAAAAAAATGAAAAAAGAGGAATGATAATATCAATAATAATAAGTATAATGGGGGCAATAGGGATAATTTATACTACAATAATAAAAGCAACGGTAGAAGATTCACTATATATGTATACTACAGGAACAACGTTAGTAATATTAGGAGTAATGCTAATGTTATATTATATAAAACTTTCAAAAAACAAGAAAAGAAGTAATGAACAAGAAAATATTTATATGGATGAAAGAATAAACCAAAATAAAGAAAAATCTTTTGCTATTACATTTAAAATTATTATAGGAATATCACTGATTATGGATTTTATAACTACATTTTTCTTAAGAGAATATAAAGAATGTGCAAATATTTTAGGGGCATTTGTAATTGCTTCAATAATTTTGTATTTTATAGTTTATACTATTGTTTCAAAAAGAAATTAGTTTGACAAAAATGTAGAAGAAATGAAAAATAATATAATCCAAATAAATGAAAAAGATATAAAAATTTCTCACTATGTTTATTAATATAATAAATGTAGGGAGAAATTTTTTACTTATATATCCACTCTCTTACCATCAATCTTAACAACCTTAGTAGGAACACCGACAACAGTAACATTAGAAGGAACATCTTTTAATACAACAGCATTTGCACCAATTTTTACATTATCACCAATTGTAATATCTCCAAGAAGTTTAGCACCACAACCAATAAAAACATTATTGCCAACAGTAGGATGTCTTTTCTTTTTAGAAGATGGAGTTCCACTTCCACCAAGAGTAACACCATGAAACATGGTAACATTATTACCAACAATTGCAGTTTCACCAATGACAACACCTGTACCATGGTCAATAAATAAGCCATCACCAATTATAGCACCAGGGTGAATTTCTATTCCTGTTTTTCTTTTAGCCTTTTCGCTCAAAAATCTTGAGATAAAAAAATGTTTTCTCTTGTAAAAAAAGTGAGCAATTTTATAAAACAATAGAGCCTTAAAACAAGGGCAAAGCATGGCGTCGAAAGAATTTTTAATAGAAGGATCTCTATCAATAATAATATTAATCTGTTTTTTAATATAATTCATAACAAATACCTCATTATATTATATTTATAAACAAAAAATAAGTTACGAAAAACTCGTACCATGGAAGGGTACGAGTTATAATAAGTTTTACACATGATGAACATCAATTTGTAGATAAGGAATTGTAATTTTACTTTTATCAAGAATTACCTTTGCAATTCGTAAAGCATATCTTCTTACAGAAAGCTTATATTCAGGCAAGCATTGAATTAGAATTTTATAAATAATTGCAGAATCAGCGAATTCACTTAATCCAAGATACTTTGCATCTTTTACATTTTCATGTTCTTTTATTTGTTCAACCATTATTTCCATAAGCTTGTCGATTTTATCCGTATTTTCTTCATATGGGATAGGTACTGAAATAACTAGTTGATCAGAAATACGCAAAGCTTGTGAGATGTTTCTATTAGCAATAACAAGGATATTATCATTATTAATATCTTTTAACTTTGTTGCCTTAAAACCAAGTTCAACAACTTTACCTTCAACTTCACCTATTTTTATAATATCTCCAACTGAAAAATAATTATCAACAATAATATTAAATCCCATAATAATATCTTTTAAAGCATCTTGTAAGGCAAGACCTGCTATAACAGATACTACTCCAAGACCTGCTATAAATGATGTTACATTAAAACCTACAAGTTGCAGAATAAATAAAAGAGCAATAAGTATAACAGCATAATTAATGATATTGCTTGTAAGTTTTAAATATGTAAGTTTTCTCTTGTAATCTTTTGTATGTCGATTTATTTTCTTTATTGTTTTATTGAATATTCTATTTTTTATTTTTAATAATATAACAGATATTACAATTGTTAATACAATTGCTAATAAATGTTCATGTTCAAAAATTTTTTTTATGTTTTCTATAGTCATAGCATACACCTCATAATAATTATTACAAAAACATTATAAACTACTTTGAAAAATTATACAATAGAGTTAATAAATTTTTTCTATTTGGAATTATTTATATCTAAATTTTATGGTATAATTGTATACAGAAATAGCAAATATTTTATTACTTTACTATGATTAATAGCATAAATGCATTGTTTTTGTTATTTTAATGTGACATAGTATAATATAAAAACAGGAGGGGAGTAAAGTGAAAGTAATCACGTTATGTGGGAGTTTAAAATTTCAAAAAGAGATGATGAAGATCACAGAGAAAATGTCATTAGAAGGATATGGTATTCTTACGCACATTTTTGTAATCTAATTATTTTATTATGATATTTATATAAGTTATATCCACATGCAACTAATAAAAATTCTAATTGGACATTTTCCAATCCTTTTCGTCTCAATCTTTTATAAGATTTATCACATTTTCAATATCTCTTTCTGCAAGTAAGTGTTGAGGATTATAAGTTTCTTTGTCAAAATTTAAAGAGTCAATTTTCTTATTTTCTAATTCTGCTAGTTTCTTTTCAATAAACTCATAATCTTTAGCAAAATCTTCTTCGTGTAATATTCCATTAACATAGATTTTCATAAGTCTTTCTTTTTGCTCTTTTAATTTTTTGATTTCTTTTTCAATGTCTTTAGTTTCATTATTCTTCTTTTCAGCAAGTAAAGGGTAGAAATATTTATTTACATGGAAATCATATTTCACTAAGTCCAAAATATAATCAATTAAACAATCTTCAATTTCTGCTTCGTTGTAATACAAATTGCAGTTATCACAGAAATAATACATATATTTAGCCTTTTTGCCACCTGCACCTTTACAAGTCATAATTTTTCCGGCAAGTAGGACATACAAGTTTTTGAAAGAATATATAAACTCTATTTCTACAATAAGACCTTTGATTTTTCTCTTTCTGTTTTTGAACTTATTCCCACATAGCTCTTGTTATAAATCGACTTATATATTGTGAAATGATATTCACTTTTGCTTTCTTCAAACTTTCTTGTATCAATAACTACAAAGAGTTCGACGAAAACGCATTATGGAGCGATTATGAAACAGGTATGCGAAAAATAACATACGTTGTTTCAAGCTCTCTTATATAACTCGATTTATTGTCTTTACTTTAACATAAAATTTTAATTTTTGCAAGACTAATATAAAAAAGGATAGCCATCAGTTATAATGAAAAATAATTAAAGATTTTAAAAGACAGAATTATTACCATATATCTTAATTTTAAAAATATTATAAAACGAAACTAGGGAGCAAGAATATCTGCTCCCTAGAAGGTGTGTACCTTTTTTTTGGCTTATCAGCCAAAAATCTTGTTGATGTCGATGATTTCAGCGATTTCGTCGGAGTGCTCCGCCAGCTCTAAAAACAGAGCCTTGAGCTTGTTTGCGTTCTCTTTCTTACTCTCCTCCGCGATGATTTCCATTGCCCTTTTGAGCAATTTCTCGAGCATATCATCCAGAGCGGAACGGGTAACATCATGCAGTTTCACACCACGAATCGTGCCAGAGATATCCGCAACCAAGCCTTTAACATCAGTCACCTGACTATCTTTAGACAGCCTATCCATGAGGGTGGACAGCTTATCCAGGGTGGTGTTAACGGATTCTTCCGTGTTGGCAGTACGCAGTTCCTGCTTGACTTTGCTGACCTCTTTCACGAGATACTCAAACCGTTCCTTGCGAGTCATCATACGAAGACCGCAGTTCTTTGTTCCCAATGCTTCCTGGGTCATAGTATTCTCCTCTCTTACGATTTCACCGTACTCATTGATTGCCATAGTTGTTACACCTTTCTGTGTATTATTTGTTGAAGCGATTGCTCCTAACATACAGTTATTATACCACATTTTACATAAAATTGCAAATTTTAAAAGATTAATTATCCGTTTTTACAATACAATTCATATTGCATTAATCAAATACATTGCCACTTGATTTTGCTCAGTATAATTCATTTCCATTATTTTAGCCATAACAAATAGAATTGTAGGATATTTCCTCATATTTACATAGCTTACTAAATACTCATTATCAATTTTTTTAATCTTTTATCAAATATTCTATGTATGTGTGCTTTATTATTTTTTAAGTTAGTACAGGTACTTGAACTCATACATACACCTAATCTTAATTTATTTTTCAAATCCATATTCTTAATTATATCTATTACATCTTTTACTTTATCATTTATAATACTATCCATAGTACAAATTCTCCTTTAATCCAAATTAAAATCATTTTTCTTTTTTAGTTTGTTGTTCTTATTTTCATCTGATATAGTTACTTTTCTTAAAATATTATTAGCAATTTCATTATCATTGTCATCAAATATACCATTTTTATATAAGTCATCACTTACAATTTTATAATTTTGATCGTTATCGTAAGTAATTTTCTTATGAAAGTGGCTCATTAGATTATGCCAAAATCCTTTAAATTTCTGTAATTGTGCTTTTAAATTTTCTTTTTCTTCTTTGAGTTTAGTAATTATATTTTCTTTTGCAGATAAATTCTCATTTAAACCTTTAATAGCCTCATCTTTAGGTTCTATTTTTAATTTTGTTTCTATTTTTTCAGTATTATAATGAAGTCCAAATCCACTACAATTATGATTTTTACATCTTAAATGGTAATAAACTTTTTGCTTTCCGTTAGGATATTTAAAAGATTCTGATGATGACATTATCTCACCACAAATAGGGCATTTTACTAAACCAGAAAACAAATGAATATATTCTCCATAGTTAGAATGTTTGTTTTTTACTAAAACATTTCTAGTAGCATTCCATGTTACTTCATCAATAATTGGTTCACAATAATTTTCAACTCTTAAAATATCTTGTGGCTTTCTTTTATATTTTCCGTATTCAAAAACTCCAATATAAATAGAATTAGAAAGTATTTTATAAACTCTATCAGATTTCCATTTTCCTTGCTTTAGATATGCATTATTATCTTTCATAATAGTAGCAATACCTCTTGTAGAATTGCCTTGTTTGCATAATTCAAATATTTCTTTTACAACTTCTGCTTCAATAGGTTCTACTTCTAAATGACCAGTTTCCTTATTTCTAATATAGCCATAAGGTGCTTTGCTAGGATGAATACGTTCCAATGCCATTTCTTCCATAGCACGTTTAGTTCTTGCTCCAATTTCTTTTCTTTCTCTTTGACCAAATACTAAATTCATTCCAAAAATCATTTCACCATTAGCAGTAGATACATCATAAGGTTCGAGTATTAGTTCTATTTTTACATCATGTTCCTCACAATAATTAAGTAGCCAAAAGCCATCATAATTATTACGAGTAAGTCTATCAACTTTAATTGCAACTAATTTATCAATCTTTTTAGATTTAATATCTTTTAATAATCTTTGCATTTCGGGTCTCATCAAATCTTTTCCAGAATGTCCAGCATCATTATAAACATCAACAATATCATATTCATTCTTTTCACAATATTCTTTAATCATTCTAAGTTGTGAATCAATAGAATAACCATTATCTCTTTGGTCGTCAGTAGATACTCTTACATAAATACCACATCTCATAGTTTTCCTCCTTTCACTAAATTTTGAGAAATAT
Source organism: uncultured Clostridia bacterium (assembly GCA_934162535.1). GTDB lineage: Bacteria > Bacillota > Clostridia > TANB77 > CAG-508 > CAG-269. The sequence goes on from CAKPJC010000005.1 coordinate 56,411, forward strand.
TAAAATACTTCTCATATGTTTCCTCACAAATAAGCAAAATGTATAGTCTAAAATTAAAACTTTTTCAAAAATTGTGTAATTTCTTTAATATTGTACTTTTGATTATGCTCTTTAATATAAAATGGCTTATTTGATATTTCATTAACTTTGTATTCAAGTATTGTAAGAGTAGTAGGATATGTAATTTGGTATTCAGTAGGTATTATTACTTGTAGATTGGTGTGCAATATAGTTTTTATTTGTCCTAATATAACCTTATATTTAAAATCTTTTAAGATGTCGGTTAAATCTTTATTAGTTTTTAGTTTTTCAATTACTTTAAATTCAAGCATGAAAAAAGTCCTCCTTTCTAGAAAGAGAACTTTTTAAGTTTTATATAAAATAAAAACTTACGAACAATTAAGTCCGTAAGTTGATTTCAAATGGAGCCTTAACTATACACGTATGCGAAATTAAAGCTATAAGATTTGATTAAATCTCTCTGATAAATTCATTATATCATTTTCCTATATATTTTCAAGGGAGTATGGAAAAATTTTGATATTTATAGTATAATTATACCAGTTCAAAACAAGGAGGACGTTATGGAAAAAGTAATTGAAATTGAAAACTTAACTAAAAGCTATGGTAAATTTAAAGCAATAGATGATTTATCAATCTATGTTGAAAAAGGTAAAATATTTGGACTTCTTGGACCAAATGGAAGCGGTAAATCAACTACTATAAATTGTATTTTATCTTTATTAAATTTTGAGAAAGGAAGTATAAAAATATTTGGTAAAGAAATGCAACCAAATTGTTATGATATAAAATCAAAAATTGGTGTTGTATTTCAAGATGTTGCAGTTTTTGATGAATTAACTGTATATGAAAATATTAATTATTTTTGTGGATTATATATAAAAAATAAAAAGAAAAGAGAACAATATGTTGAGGACGCAATAAAATTAACTGGACTTGGAGAATTTAAAAAATTCCGACCAAAACAACTATCTGGTGGATTACTTAGAAGATTAAATATTGCTTGTGGTATTGCACATAAACCAGAACTTATATTTTTAGATGAGCCAACTGTTGCAGTAGATCCTCAAAGTAGAAATAGTATTTTAGAGGGAATTAAAGAATTAAATAAAAATGGTGCTACAATTGTTTATACTACACACTATATGGAAGAAGTAGAGCAATTATGCAATAGAATAGCAATTTTAGATAAAGGAAAAGTAATTGCACTTGGTACAAAAGAGGCTTTAAAAGAATTAACAACAATGGGTGAAAAAATCACAGTAGAAGCTCCAAACTTGAAGAAAGCAATTGTATCTGAATTAAAGACTATGGAAAATATAATAGATGTTAAGTATGAAGATGCTACTTTATTTGTTACATATAAAAAAGGTGAAGATAATCTTGAAAAAATGATATCTTTCCTAAAAGAAAATAATGTTAAATATACTAAAATATTTTCTGAACTTCCAACTCTGAATGATGTGTTTTTAGAATTAACAGGAAAACAATTAAGAGATTAAGGAGAAAATTATGTTTAAGCATTTATTTATGAATAAAATGAAGATTCTTTTGAGAAATAAAGCGATGCTTTTTTGGTCATTAATATTTCCTTTTGTATTAGGTACATTCTTTCAACTTGCGTTAGGTAATGTAGGTGAGGCTTTTGAAATGGAAGTTATACCTGTTGCAGTTGTGGATAATCAATATTATCAAGAAGATAAAATATTAAAAGAAGTGATTTCTAGTTTGTCAAAAGAAAATGAAAATCAATTATTTAATACTGTGTATGTTGATGAAAGTGAGGCACAAAAATTATTAGATAATGAGGAAATTGATGGATACATATTATTAAAGGAAGATAATAATCCCCAAATGATAGTAAAAACAAATGGAATAAATCAAACTATTATAAAGAGTGTGCTAGATGAATATTATCAAATGTCTAATGCAACAACTCAAATGATAAATTATAATCCAGAAATTTTATATAATGGTGTATTAGAAACATTATATGAAGAAAAGAATTATATTACAGATGATTCAAACGAAAATATAGATTTCAGTATAAATTACTTTTTTACTCTTATCGCAATGACTTGTTTATACGGAAGTTTAATTGGTCTTGAAGTTATAAAAGACTGTGAGGCTAATTTAAGTAAAAAAGGAGCAAGAATGTGTATGGCTCCAGTAAATAAATTTAAAATGATATTAGCAGGATTACTTGCAGGTTATGTCATTCAACTTGTAGCACTTGCATTATTGTTCTTATATTTGATATTTGTATTTAATATAAATTTTGGAAATCAAATATTACCAACAGTAGTGTTAGCAATGGTTGGATGCTTAGCAGGTATATCATTAGGAACTTTTGTAGGAGTTTCTAACAGAAAATCAGAAGGATTTAAAATAGGAATATTAATTTCTGTAACAATGACTTGTTGTTTCTTTTCTGGAATGATGGGAGTTATTGATATAAAAGTATTCTTTGATGAAACATTCCCATTGCTTGCTAAAATAAATCCAGTAAATATTATTACTGATGGTTTATATTCATTATTTGCTTACGATAATTTAGATGTTTATTATAATTGTTTAGCAAGAATATCAATTTTTTCTCTGGTATTAATAGCATTATCTTTTATGTTTATAAGGAGGAAAAAATATGATAGTATTTAAGAACTATTTTAATATAGTTAAAAGACATTTAGGTATTATAATAATGTTTTCTGCTATCTCTATCGGAGTATCTGTTATAAATACAAGTTATACAAGTACAGAAGATTATGTTAGTGTAGAGCCCAAAATAGCAGTAATAAATTATGATGAGTCTTCTTTGTCTAATAATTTTGTAGATTACATTACAGAGCGAGCAGAAATAGTAGAAGTTGAAGATAATGAAAAAGCAATTCAGGATTCTTTATATTTGAATAAAGTAGATTCTATTTTAATAATACCTGACAACTTTGGCGCAAATCTTTTAATGGGAAATGAACCAAATGTAAAAATTAAAAAATCCACACAAAATGTTTCAGAATATACTGAACTTTTGGTTAACAGATATTTTAAAATAGCAGAAAATTATTCAAAAGTTGGTATGACCGAAAATGAAATAATTAATAATATAGAAAAAGATATTCAAAATGAGATTGAAGTAAAAGTTTCAAGTGAAAATCAATCTGATATGGAAAAGTTAGCGGTTTATTATAGTTTTGAAAATTATGCTTTCCTATCAATATTTACATTTATAATTGGAACAATAATGTGCATATTTAATAAGGAAACAATAAGAAAAAGAAATAATGTAAGCAAACTAAATCCTAAAAGTTTTTCAAATCAATTGTTTTTAGGACATATGACATTAACTTTAAGTATATGGGCAATTTTTATTTTAATAAGTGTTATTCTTTATAAAGATTTGATGTTTACTATAAACGGATTACTGTTAATACTTAATTCGTTATGTTTTGCAATTACTGCTACAAGTTTAGCTTATTTGATAGGATGTTTAATTAAGAATGAAAATGTAATTTCTGGAATACAAAATGTAATTTCATTGGGATTAAGTTTTATTTCAGGATGTTTTGTTCCGATTGAATGGTTAGACACAAATATAATTAACTTTTCTAAAATATTTCCTTCATATTGGTTTATACAAGGAAATTATGATATAACAAAATTATCAACATTTAATTATGAAACTATACAACCTGTTATTCAAAATTGTGGAATAATATTAGCATTTGGAATTATATACTTTTCCATTAGCAAGATTATAATTGCAAAAAAAGTCAAAAACTAATATGTAAATTTTTAATATTCATAAAGACAATGCTTAGGTGGCATTGTCTTTATCATTTTCAATAGGTATATATTTCTTTAGTGTAGTATTCTGTAATTTTAAATATTCAATTTTAGTTCCGATTGCTCGTTCATCTTCAAAATATCCAAGGTAGTGAAATTTATTTTTTACTTTAATTAGGCATTCAATATTTTCTTTTAGTGCTTTAGCAATATTCTCTATAATATATTCTTCTTTTTTAGGTTTAGGTTCTTCTTTTACTTCTGGAATTTTAATTTCATATCCTACAATTAAATTTCTAATATATTCAGATTGAGATAAGTTTAATTTTGAAGATGCTCTTTTTAAAATAAATTTTTCATCATCACTTAAAAATACATTAACTTTATTATTTCTTATCTTAATTGCTCCATTAAGTCCAAATTTAGTTCTTTCCGATACAATTTCAATTTCTAACTGTGATAATACTGTTAGCATTCTTACAAAAAATCTTCCATTAGCAGTAGAAGTATTAACATCATCTCTATCACAAACTAAATAACAATTATATTTTTCTAACTGAGATATTAATTCTTCTAAATCACGAACTGAACGAGTAACTCTATCTAGTTTGTAGGCTACAATATAATTAATTTTTCCGTCCTTCATATCTTGTAACATCTCTTGAAATGCAGGTCTATGTTCCATATCTTTTGCAGATATTCCTGCATCTTCATAAACCTTAAATACTTCATACCCCTTAAATGCACAGAGTTGTAATAACTTTTCTTTTTGTTCTCCTAAAGAAAATCCTTCTCGTGCCTGATCCTCTGTCGAAACACGAATATAAACTGCTGCTATCATCCTTTCATTATTCATAATTTTTCCTCCTTTTCTTTTAATGAAAGGCACCAAAAAAGGTGTCACATAACAAGACACCTTAACTTACATATTGATTATTTACACGACAAAATAAACCAATATTATGGGAGTATATAAACTCTCAATTAATGCCTTGCTATGTATTCTGATAAATCAGCAATAGGGATTTTCTTCTTTAAATTCCCAATATAAAAATGTTTTTGTTCATTGAAGAATAAATATAATGTATCTCCAATAATTACTTTGTGTGGCTCAACATACGCTAGATTTGTATGTTCCACAATTCTTAGGTGACCCTCAATAATCTGATAGGGTCTGTTATTAAATTTGCAAGACCAATTAATTTTAATCCTAAGTTCATCACTCATATTGATTTTTCTTTTTAATTATTTTAATCATATCACATCACACCTTTCTTTGCAATAACGCACAAAAAAATCAACTATTTCTAGTTGATTTAATCATTAACGTCACATTGGTGCGACGATTTCATCTTATGGAGCGGGTAGAGGGAATCGAACCCTCACCACCAGGTCGGAAGCATGGGATTCTGCCATTAAACTATACCCGCAAAAATGTTATAAATGTAATACAACAAATAAAACATATTACAATTATACTACAATATAAGAAAAAAATCCAGTTTTTGAATTTCATAATTTTGAAGAATTAAGACCAATTGGGTTTAACCTCAAAAGACTTGCCAGAAAGATAATTCATAATTCCACCATCAGAAGAAAAATTAAATCCCAATCTAAAAGCCTGCAACTGTTGATATTTGACATTAAACTGTTTATTAACAGAATTAATACCATATTTTCCATCACCGATAATAGGTAAACCAATATGAGCCAAATGAGCTCTAATTTGATGAGTCCTGCCAGTTTCTATATTGACTTCAAGGAGGCAAGAATTATCACCATATTCTTTTATAACAGAATAAGATGTAATAATCTTTTGATAGCCCCTTTTAGGAACATCAGAAATATACACTTGAGACTTTTTATTATCCTTAAACAAAAAAGCTTCAAGCCTTGCGAATTTTTTATTGGGAATGCCATATACTAATGCCAAATATGTTTTAATAATTTCATGTTTCTTAAATTTATCAAACAAAATATTTAATGAGATTTCATTCTTAGCAAATAAGACAATACCAGTTGTATTCCTATCCAGTCTATGGCATGGCATTGGCTTAAATGCCATAGAGTCATATTTAGCATGAACTAAAGAAGTTAGGTTATTATTGCCAGTAACTTCAAGATTAACAGGTTTATTAATTAACAAAATATTCTCATCTTCATAAATAACATCCAAATCAAAATTAGGACTTAATAATTCATCAGAAATGTAAACTTGAAGTATATCTCTAACAAAAATATTACAATTTTTATTAATTCTTGTTCCATTTAACTTAATATCTTTTTGCCTCAAAGCTTTATAAAAAGTTCCTGATGGTAGGAAAGGAAAAGAATCAAAAACAAATTTTGAAACTTTGCAACCATCATATTTATCTGTTACTATTAATTCTTTCATACATAAATCACTTCCATATATAATATTAATAAATATATCATACATAACAGTAAAATACAATATGTGAAATGTAGAAAAATAAAGAAAAAATGAATAAAAAAAAGAAAAGAAGAGCAAAATATAGCTAAATCAAACAAAAAACAAAGGAAAAAAAGACCAAAAACTAATAAAAAAGGCATATAAAGGCTAACAAATTTGCCAAAGTGGCCAAATTATGGTATAATAGATATTGGTCGCGTAAAAAAAGGAGAGTGTATATTATTTTAAAAAGAAAGCTAAAACACTATACAAAAGAAGTTTGCAAAGTTTTTAGCATAATGGCAATTGCGTCAATGGTAATAATAGCGATAATAATATTAAAATATAAACCAACATATGCAGTAACAATTTCAGGGAATGAAATAGGATATGTAGAAAGTGAAACAGAATTAAAAGAAAAAATACAAGCAGAAATAATAGAAATGGAAGGAAAGAACATTGATTGTGTTTCTTTAGACGAAATGCCAAAATATGAATTAAAACTAGTAAGCAGAAAGCAACAAACTAATGAAGACGAAATAGTATTAGCATTAAAAGAAAAAGCTAAAATAATGTATAAATATTATGCGGTAATATTAAATGATGAAACAATAGGACTAGTAGACAATATAGAAGAAGCAGAACAATCTGTAAATCAAATAAAAGAAGAACATAAAAAAGACAACATAAAATTAGATATACAAATAACAGAAAATTACACAGAAAATATGGATTCTGTAAACTTAGAAACAGTACAAGTAGCACAAACTCATGTTGAAGAAAAAGTAACAGAACTAATAAAAGAAGAAGAAAAAAGTAAAATGCCACAAGTAAATGGTATATTACTTGCTGTATCACCAGTACAGGGAAAAATTACATCCAGATTTGGCTCAGTAAGTAGTGTAAGGTCAGGAGCACACACAGGAACAGATATATGTTGCCCAACAGGAACACCAATAAAATCTGTAGCATCAGGAACAGTTACATTTTCAGAAAGAAATGGTTCATATGGTAACTTGATAAAAATAAGCCATGGAAATGGTGTAGAAACATGGTATGCTCACTGTGACAAACTATATGCTAAAGCAGGTCAGGAAATAAAAGCAGGAGATGTAATTGCAGCAGTAGGGTCAACAGGTAATTCAACAGGTTCACATTTACACTTAGAAATAAGAATAAATGGAACAGCAGTAAATCCACAAAAATATTTATATAAATAAAAATTAAGGAGACTTCAATAAGGAGTCTCCTTTTTTCTTATTCAACTGTAACTGATTTGGCAAGATTTCTTGGTTTATCAACATCTAGTCCTTTTTCCTTAGAGATATAGTAAGATAATAACTGCAAAGGAATGATAGAAACAATAGGTGATAACAATACATCTGTTTCAGGAACAGTAATTATCTCATCAATATTATTAGCTGGAAGCTCTTGGCTTGTAACTAATAAAGTTTTAGCACCTCTTGTAATAACTTCTTGTATATTACTTATAGTTTTTTCAACCAGTTTATGGTCAGTAATTATACTAATAACAGTTATATCATTTTCAATTAATGCGATAGGTCCATGTTTTAATTCACCAGCAGCATATGCTTCAGAATGAATATAAGAAATTTCTTTTAATTTTAGTGAAGCCTCTAATGCTGTTGTATAATCAACACCTCTACCTAAGAAAAATACATCTTTTTCTTGGTAAATCTTTTTAGCAAAATTTTTTACATTTTTTGCAGTATCAAGTGACTTTTCAATTTTAGCAGGAAGTTCTAATATTTCTTTTTTTAATTCATTAATTCTCTCTAATGGTGCTGTTTCCAATATTTCAGCAAAATAAATTGCCAATATATTAAGCAAAATAACCTGTGATGTATATGCTTTTGTAGAAGCAACTGCTATCTCTGGACCAGCATGTGTATAAATGCAATAATCAGCTTCTCTAGTAATTGAACTACCTATAACATTTGATATTGCAAGTGTTGTAGCACCTTTTGATTTTGACAACTTAAGTGCTGCAATTGTATCAGCAGTTTCTCCAGATTGTGAGATAAAAATACAAAGAGTATTTTTATCAATAATTGGATTTCTATATCTGAATTCTGATGCAACTTCAACAGAAACAGGAATATTGCAAAGTTGCTCAATCGCAATTTTCCCAGTAAGACCTGCATGCATTGCTGTACCACAAGCTACGATATATATTTTATTGATAGATGATAAAAATTCTTTTGTGAATTTTAAATCATCAAAATTACAAGATTCGTTTTCTGGAAGATGCGAACCAATAGTTTCTCTAATGGCATTCGGTTGTTCATATATTTCTTTTAACATATAATCTTCAAAACCATTTTTATCAGCTGAACTTGCATTCCACTCAATACTTTTTACTTTTTTATTTATCTTTTTTAAATCTTTATCATAAAAATCAACATGATCTCTTGATAATAATGCTAATTCATTATCATCTAAAAGATAGAAGTCTTTTGTAAATGATAAAATAGCAGGTATATCAGAAGATATATAATTTTCATTTTCGCCTTTTCCAATAACTAAAGGACTATCTTTTCTAATAACAATCATATTATTAGGTAAATATTTTGATATTATTTCAAGTGCATAACTTCCCTTAAAATCTGCACAAGCTTTTCTAACAGCATTTAAAACTTTATTTTCGTCATTTGACTTATCTTGTGAATAGTAATAATGAATAAGGTTAGGGATAAGTTCTGTATCTGTTTGAGAATAGAAATGGTAGCCTTTATCTGTTAAAAATTTACGCAATTCAATATAATTCTCAATAATTCCATTATGAACTACTGCAAAACTATTAGAATTATCTAAATGAGGGTGAGAATTCTCTTTTGAAGGTTTTCCGTGAGTTGCCCATCTTGTATGAGCAATTCCAATTGTTCCTTCTAGGTCATCAATACCATCTAAATTGTATAAATTTTTTACCCTACCAATATCTTTCATAATAGATAAATCATCTTTTTCGATAGTTGATAATCCTGCAGAGTCATAACCTCTGTATTCTAGTCTTAAAAGACCATTAATAAGTATAGGACTTGCTTTTTTTGTTCCTATATAACCAATAATTCCACACATAGTGAATCCTCCTTATAAATAAATTGTGGAATTGAAATATACGATAAACTTATGTACTAACATTTGTTACAGTATCACTACTGATTTTTGATTAATACTTTGGCTTAAGTAAAGCCACTAGAGCATCCGCCGAAAATTCGATAACTCTAGACCTCGTCAACTACTAAGAGTTCTGGCGCTTAATAAAAAAAATTGTATATTTCAATTTACTACCATTATATTACACTAAATTATTAAATGTAGCAAGTATTTTTTGAAAAAATAATGAAATCAAATTTGCAAAATAGAAAATAATAGTGTATTATAAGAAAAGTATTTGAAAAGACAAGGAGTGAGAAATATGTTTAATATTGAAGAACAACTAAAGATATTACCTGACAAGCCAGGGGTATATATAATGCATGATGCAGAAGACAAGATAATATATGTTGGAAAAGCAATTAACTTAAAAAATAGAGTAAGGTCATATTTCAGAAAGACAGAAAAAACAGAAAGAATAAAAAGAATGGTATCATTAATAGACCATTTTGAATATATAGTTGTAAACAATGAAGCTGAGGCATTAATACTAGAATGTAATTTGATAAAGAAAAATAGACCCAAATTTAATGTGCTACTAAAAGATGATAAAACATATCCATACATAAAAATTGATGTAAAATCAGAATATCCTAATGTTATGATAACAAGAAAATATTTAAATGATGGCTCAAAATATTTTGGACCATATGCAAATCCAGGTTCAGCAAAAGAAATGGTAGACTTTATAAAACAAAAATATAAAATAAGACAATGTAAAAAATTCAGGTCAGAAACAAGAGCTTGTTTGAACTACCATATAAATAGATGCTCAGGACCATGTATGAAATATATTTCAAAAGAAGATTACAGAAAACAAATAGATGAGATAATGGATATACTAGAAGGAAAAGTAGAAAAAGTAATAAAGGATTTGGAAATACAAATAAAAGAAGCTTCAGAAAAGCTCGAATTTGAAAAGGCAGCTGAAATAAGAGATAGAATGTTAGCGATAGAAAGAGTTAATGAAAAACAAAGAGTATCAAATATTAATGAAAATAATATAGATGTAATAGGAATGTCAAAATCTGAATTAGAAGTTTGCATAGAAATATTTTTCATAAGAGGAAGTAAAATGGTAGGAAGAGAACACTACTTTTTTCAGGACTTAAAAGATGCAGAAGATGAAGAAATAATTTCAGGATTTATAAAACAATATTACATTGACAATAAAAACTTACCAAATAAAATAATGATAAGACAAGAACTAGAAGATAAGGAAGCAATAGAAGAATGGCTTAGTAAAGAAGCGGGAAGAAAGGTTGAAATAAAAACACCTAAAAAAGGAGAAAAACTTAGATTTATTGATATGGCAGATAATAATGCTAAAATAACTCTATTAAACAAAGAAAAAGACAAGAGCGAAATACTTATAGAATTAAAAGAAACAATGAACTTGGACAAATTACCAAGAAAAATCGAAACATATGATATATCAAATATTTCAGGAGAATATCTTGTCGCAGGAATGTGCGTGATGGTTGATGGAATAATAAAAAGAAATATGTCAAGAAGATTTAAAATAAAAACAGTGTATGGTCAAGATGACCCAAGGTGTATGGAAGAAGTTGTTACACGTCGATTAAAATATTCTGTAGGCAAAAGTAATACTGGATTTGGAAAAATGCCAGACTTAATACTTGCAGATGGTGGAATTACACAAATTAAGGCAATAAAAAAAGCAATAGAAAAATACGAGGTTAGAATTCCAGTATTTGGGATGGTTAAAAACGATAAACATCAAACAAGAGCACTAATAGATGAAAATAGAAACGAATTAGAAATATCTGAAAATATAAAAAACTTAATAACGAGATTTCAAGATGAAGTACATGATACAGCAATATCATATCATAGAAAATTAAGAGATAAAGCTACAACAAAATCAGCACTTGAACAAATAACTGGAATTGGAGAAACTAAAAAAATTGCATTATTAAAAGAATTTGGTAGTGTTGAGAAAATAAAAAATACAAGAATAGAAGAATTGACAAAAATAAATGGAATAAATGAAAATTTAGCAAAAAAAATATTAGAAGAACTAAATAAAAAATAAAATGTAAAATACTGCGATGAAAAACATTAATATTTATGAATAAAAAACAAAAAAGATAATATATATATAATGGACAAGTATAAAGGGGGATATATATATGGGATTTTTTAAGAGGCATAAAATGTTTTCATTTGCAGTATTTTCTTTTGTTATATTAACAGGAGCAAACTTTTTTATGATTTACCAACTAATAAAAATAGGAATGACAATTATCTAAAAAAGGACATAAACTAGTATTAGGGTGATGTAATGAAAGGTTTATGTTTATCAGGAGGAGGAATAAAAGCTTCTGCACATATAGGAGCATTAAAAGCTCTTGAAGAAGAAGGAATAAGATTTGAATGTGTTTCAGGAGCTTCATCAGGAAGTATAATAGCTACAATGTATGCGTTAGGATATAATAGTGATGAAATGTGGGAAATGTTTCAAATTTACTGTAAAAAGATAAAATATGTTGATTGGATAAATGTATTCAAAATAATTGTTGGGCTAGTATTTGAAAGAAAGATAATTGTAAATGGACTAAATAGAGGAAAAATAGTTGAAAAAATAATGAAAGAAATATGCATGGAAAAAGGCATTTATAAAATAAATGAAATTAGAATGCCACTAGCAATACCAATGGTGGATTTACAAAATGGAACAGTATATATTGCAAGTTCAAAAGAAAATAGAGGATTGTTACTTGATAATACTGAATTTATAACAGACATACCAATTGAGACAGCTATTAGAGCAAGCTGCAGTTTTCCAGGAGTTTTCTCACCATGTGAATATAATGGACTACAATTAATAGATGGAGGGACACGAGAAAATTTACCATGGAAACCGTTAAAACAAATAGGAGCAGATGAAGTATATGGAATATCATTTGATACAATATACAAAAACGATGATTGCTGTGACAGTTTAATAGATGTTGCAGAAAGAGCTATGGAACTACAAGGAAGGGAACTTTCAATGTATGAAAAAGAAGGAATAAATAAAGAAATAAGAATACAATCCAAAAAGGTTTCATTATTAGATTCGAGCAAAATTTATGAATTATATAGAATTGGCTATCAGCAAACTAAAAATCAAATAAAAAAGTGGTAAAAGATATGGAAAACATATCTTTTTTGTTGTATAATAGATATATTGAGATAGGAGAGATAATAATGAATATATCATACGATTGGAAAGATTATAAAATATTAGATATGGCAGATGGACAAAAATTAGAAAAGTGGGGAGACGTTATTTTATCAAGACCAGACCCACAAATAATATGGAAGAGCAAATCGTATCCAGAAAAATGGAAAAACATAAATGCAACATATCATAGAAGTAAAACAGGTGGAGGTTCATGGGAATTTACAAAAAAAATGCCACAACAATGGCAAATAAAATATAAAGAGCTTACATTTAATATAAAACCAATGGGATTTAAACATACAGGAATATTTCCTGAACAAGCAGTAAATTGGGATTGGATGATAGAAAAAATAAGAAATGCAAAAAGAGATATAAAAGTATTGAACTTATTTGCATATACAGGAGGGGCAACAGTAGCATGTAGCTATGCAGGTGCATCAGTATGTCATGTGGACAGTTCAAAAGGAATGGTTGCATGGGCAAAAGACAATATAAAATCATCAGGATTAGAAGAAAGACCAGTTAGATACATTGTTGATGATGTAGTTAAATTTGTAAATCGTGAAATTCGTAGAGGAAATAAATATGACGCAATAATAATGGATCCACCATCTTATGGAAGAGGTGCAAATGGAGAGGTATGGCAATTTGAAAATAATATATATGATTTAGTTGAATTATGTACAAAAGTGTTATCAGATAATCCGTTATTCTTTTTAATAAACTCATATACAACAGGAATTTCAAGCAAAGTATTGGAAGATATATTAAACTTAACAATTAATAAAGAATATAATGGTAAAGTTACATCAGGGGAGATAGGGTTACCAATGGAAGACTCAAAACTCGTACTACCATGTGGAATTTATGGAAGATGGGAGAATTAGAATGCAAAAATTAGAAGTATTGTTTGAAGATAATCATATAATTGTTGTAAAAAAAGAGCCTAATATTCCATCCCAAGCTGATAAAACAGAAGATTTGGACATGCTAACTATTATAAAGGCATATTTGAAAGAAAAATACAATAAACCAGGCAATGTTTATTTAGGATTAGTGCATAGACTTGATAGACCAGTTGGTGGAGTTATGGTATTTGCTAAAACTTCAAAATCTGCATCAAGATTAAGTGATCAAATAAGAGAGAAGGTTTTTAAAAAGAAATATTTAGCAGTTGTAGATGGACAGTTTGAAAATAAAAAAGGAGTAATGGAAGATTATTTATACAAAGATGAAAGGAATAATATGAGTAGAGTGGTAAATAAGGACAAAAAAAATGCCAAGTTCTCCAAGCTTGATTATGAAGTACTTGCATATAACGAAGTCAAAAATTTATCACTTGTAAAAGTTAACCTTCATACTGGTAGACACCATCAAATAAGGGTACAATTAGCAAATTCAGGGCATAGCATTTTTGGAGACCAAAAATATGGAACTAGAGGCAAAAATAAACAAATTGCTCTTTGGGCATATGAGCTTACTATAAAACATCCTATTACAAAAGAAGAAATGACATTTAGATGCTTACCTGAAAGTAATGGAACTTGGTGTATACTAAGAGATGTACAAATGTAGAAATTTGTCGAAGGATGTCAAAAAGAAATGAAAAAAAGAGAAAAAAGTACTTGAAAAAGAAAATATTACATGCTAGAATGGTACTGTACTCAGTTAGAGTATGGTATTATTTTTTTAGAAATATTTATTTATTAAAATTAACTCATTATTAATTATATTAATTTTAAAATCCAAATTTAAAAATTTAATTTTTTATTCGATAAGAAAAATCAAGAAAATAAAAAATATATAGCAAAGGTAGGAAAAAGTATGGAAGGTGTATATTATATTGACAAAGAGCGAAATGAATTTTCAAAACTACTAGATAAATATGTAGGTGTAGACATTAAGCCTTATAAATTACAAGTATGTAATACAAATTACATTAATGATATATATGAATTTGGAGGAAGAAATATATTATATAAGGAAAAAGAGAGAAATATATATTATTTTATGAAAGAAATGAGGCATATTGAATACAACATGGCATTTATTATGTTATGTTATACCTCACGCATAATGGACATAGAAATGAAAAAGAATAAATATAAACATGGACATTGTCCTTTGGTAATTCCAATAGTATTATACACAGGAGAAGAGGAGTGGACAGCAAAAATAAAACTTTCCGAACTTCAGGGGCTAAATGAAAAAGAAAAAAAATATACAGAACTACAATATATACTTATTGAGATGAAAAATTACAACATAGAAAAAATAAAACCAAAAGAAAAAGAGAATGCAATAAAATTAGTTTTAAAAAATAGTAAAGTAAGCTAAAAAATAGTTTATGAAAATGCCGATTTCATATACGAAACAAAAAATACATACTTTTCATATATGAAATCGGACTTTTTATAAAAAAAATGAACCAATATCAAAAATATGTGGTAAAGTATAACTGTACTCAGAACAGAGATGAGGTGATGGGGATGATAGATAGAATCTGCACATTACTAATCAAGAAGATGAGACAAGAAATACCAGAGATTGACGACGAGAGAGCAGAAGTAATAATGTATGGGCTCCAAAATATTATAGGAGAATTACCAAAAGGATTTATTATTTTACTTATAGCATATTTGTTAGGTGTATTTGAACAGACCTTAATAGCAGTGCTAATAATAGCTCCATTTAGATGTGTTTCTGGTGGCGTACATATGAATACACACATAGGTTGTATAATTTATACATTTTTATTGTATAGTGGTTCAGCAATTATAGGAAAATATATAACGCTGACGGGATTAATCAAATACATATTAGGAACTGCAATTTGGCTATTTGGCATGATTATGATAACAATGTATGCACCTGCGGATACAGAAAATGTACCGATACTTAGAGAAAAAGAGAGAAAACAAAAACGAATATTCTCATATATAATTTTAACGGCAGAAATAGTAATTGCACTTGTAATAAATAATCCATTAATAACATCAATTATAATATTTGGAGATTTATTCCAGACAATAACGATTACAAGATTTGCATATAAAATAACAAACAATAAATATGGACATGAAGTATATGCAAATAATTAATTGCCTAATATAAAAATATAGTCCGGATATATTTTTATATTAAATAATCTGAACCAAAAGGGGGAATTATTATGTTAAAATTTCTAGTAAGGGTAGCAGAAAAATATGCAAAGTCAACAAATACAGCTTGTTATGTATTGTGGTGGGGACATCAACCAAAGATGCCAGCATCATTAATAAAAAAAGATTAATCATTTAATTAACATGTAAGTAATTTTAAGTTACTTAGCTTAAATATTATAAATTCAATTCAAAAAGAAACTTCTACGAAAAAGTAGAAGTTTCTTTTTATGCTAAATTTCTTACTTCATCAAATATTTCAAGCTTTTGACTAAAATATGATGCATTTTTATATGTTGAAAGTTTTAGATTTGAAGCTGAGTCTATATATTTTTTTACTTCCCATAATCCTCTACCTGAATGGTCATCTTTTTCTGTAAAACCTTTATTAAATATTTCAGAAATATTAACATCTTTATTAGAATAAGTATTTTCTATAATTATAACACTTTTTCCACGATTATTTTCTCTTCTAAATATTATATTTATAGATTTTTTATTTTTACAAGATGAGGCAGCCTCTATAGCATTATCTATTAATATCCCTAAAGTTCTGGAAAACTTATACATGTTTATGTCTAAGTCAGATAAATCTAAGAAAGATTTTATGTTCATTTCAACATTCATTTTCTGTGCTTTAGAATATTTACTAGTTAAAAGACTATATATTGCAGGCTCATTAATTATCCTAGGGTTTATAACAGATAAATTACTTGTATATTTGCAATCTTTTTTTACATCTTCAAAATATTTCTTAGCTCCATCTATATCATTACTATCTAAATATCCTCCAAGAGAAAAAACAATACTTTCAAAATCATGTTTAAAGCCCTTAACATTATCATATAATATTTCTAATGAAGCATTGTATTCTTCTGCATTTCTTAAATCTTTTTGAGCCATAGATAATTTCATTACACGCGAGAAACTGTAAATACTAAGCAAGAGAAAAGCCATTAAAAATATAAAATTTAATATCGTAATAATTATAGGAAGAGTCTCTATATAAAAAGCTGTAAGTACTAATTGAATGCAGAAAGTTAAAAGTCCAGCTAATAGGTTTATTAACAAAATTAGTTTTGTTTTTTTATCTAATCCATCAATTAAATTCAAAGATAATTTAATGTGATTAAGATTTTTTAAGAGTACACATATTATAAATATAAAGCTATACAGAATTAATAAGTATGAGATTCTATATATTGGAGTGTTTAAATATGTGTTTTGATTAATATGCAATAATGTAATATATGGATTTTGTAGTAAAACATTACATAATCCAAATACAAATGAGGCTAAAATTAATGATGTTAAGGTCTTTAGCCAAGACATATTAAAAGCAAATATAGCTAATAAAAATATTCCTATAAAATTTAATAGCACATTGAATGGACTTGGTACAAAAAATGAAGCTAATAAACTATAAATTGTTATGCATGAAATATATATCAGTTTTTGTTTCTTATTTGAGTTTATATTTGAAATGATTAAAAACAAACTCATAATCAAGTAATTTTCTATTGGAATCATTATGATACCCAAGTGTTCCAAAAAGTCGGCATTCTCCGTATTCAAAAAAGTCCAAATTTTACTCATAGATTGTGTCATGCTTAAATCCCTCCATAAATTCTTCCTTATACTTAGGTCCAATATAGCAGGTATCACCATTCCTAAAAGTAATAGTGCTATCAGCTAAAGAAATACTTACAATATTTTTCAGATTTGCAACAAAAGACTTATGGCAACGAATAAAATTATTAGGTAATTTCTTTTGGACTTTAGAAAAAGAAGTATAAACTTCATAATTATTAAAAGTAGTATGGTAAATCAGTTTCATACCATCTTTTTCAATAAATTGAATATCATTTGCATCAATAATAGTACCCTTAGAATCTATTTTTATATATTCGGTACGAGAATCATAAATATCATCAAAAAGTCTTGTCAAAGTATCGACAAGTATATCAACTGTAATAGAGCTTTTTATAAGATAATCGAAAGTTTTGAATTTATAAGCTTGCATAATATATTCCATATGACTTGTAGTAAAAATAATGTAACATTTTTTATTAAGTTTGCGTATTTGCTCAGCAATATCAAGACCTGAAATAGTAGCATTATTAAACTGAATATCAAGAACGACAACGTCCACTCTATTAAGAGATACATAATTAATAACTTCATTACAATCAGTACTTTTAAAAGCGATTTGTGCTTTGAAATCACCTTTTGAAAAAGCTTCTTCAAATAAAGAAACCATTTGATTTAATATATTTTCACTATCATCACAAATTACAAAATTAAGCATAAAAACCATTCCTTCTAATATATAAATATAATATACTTAAAATTAAAACAATAAAAATAGGTAAAAACCTATAATTTATTATATCGATTATAAATATAAACCAAAAAGTTCGACTTGTCAATAGGCTACTTAAATAGACTAAAAATTATTATAATCTTAGAAAGAAAAGAAAAAGATGAAAGCAAAAACAGGAAGGATATAGCAAAAAATGTAATTTTGATTAACTTAAAGGTTAAACCATGGGTTGTACCAGTGTTTTTTTATTACATAAATTTCATAATTTTGTGGATAACGTTTCGGAATATTTTCAAAAAAGACCGAAACCTAAAGTAAAATAAATATTGACAAAATATAAAATAAATAATATATTGATAGATATAATGAATTAAATAAAAAAATATAAACTATATTAATATTATAGAAAGGAAAAAAATGAAAGATTATATAAGATTTATAAGAGAAAAAGTAGGACATCAATGTATTTTCTTAAACTTTGTAGGAGCAGTTGTAAAAAATAAAAAAAAATGAAGTTCTACTCCAAAATAGAGGAGATGAAAGAGGATGGGGATTTTTAGGTGGTGCAATAGAATTAGGCGAATCATTTGAGGAAACTCTTATTAGAGAAGTTAAGGAAGAGTCAGGGTATGAAGTTAAAATAGAAAAATTAATAGGCGTATATGGAAATTACATAGATAAGTATCCAAACGGAGATGAAGCACAAACAATAACGGTGTTTTTTGAATGCAGTATAAAAAATGTAGGATATATTTACAATCATAATGAAACAAAGGAATTGAAATTTGTGGATATCGAAAGTGACATACAGATGTTTAATAAGCAACATACAGATGTATTAAATGATATAAGAAATAAAAGATATGGAGTATATAGATAAAATAATAGCTGAAATAGAAAGTGGATGCTGTACTAAAATAGGTAGCAGAAGTAACTAGAGAGCAAAAATCTTTAGTTACTTTTTTATGTACTAAGAAAATGAAACACTCCTAGTATATAAAAAGCTACAATTCACAAAACTAAGCATAAAAAGTAATCTTTCTAATATAAATATAATATATTTGAAAAAAATATAATCTTAGAAAGGAAAGATATAGATGAAAATAAAAAATAGGAAAGATATAGCAAAAAATGTGATTTTATCAGGAGGAATATTAGTATTGTTTTCTATATGTGTACTACAAATGAATATAGGAAATCAAAAAATAAGTGATGTTGTGTCAAATATGAGTGATAACACTAAAATTGAATGGGGAATAAAAAGAGAAAATAATCATAAGAGACCTGATGTTGGAGAAAAAAACAAGCAAATACTTGAAAACAATGGAGGAATATGCCTAGGAGATGAAAATGAAAAAAGCTTATATTTAACATTTGATTCAGGATATGAAGCAGGTTATGTACCATCAATATTAGATACATTAAAAAATAATAATGTAAAAGCAACATTTTTTATAACATCACATTATTTGAATACAGCATCTGAATTAGTAGATAGAATGATAAAAGAAGGACATATAATAGGAAATCATACAGTAAATCATAAAAGCATGCCAAGTATAACAAATGAGGAAATAGAAACAGAAGTAATGAAATTACATCAAGCAGTATTTGAAAAATTTAATTATGAAATGAAATACATAAGACCACCAAAAGGAGAATTCAATGAAAGGACACTAAAAAAATGTCAAGACATGGGGTACAAAACCGTAATGTGGAGTTTTGCATATTGTGACTGGGATGAAAAAAAACAGCCGAGTCATGAAAAAGCTAAAAAAACTATAACAGAAAATTTACATTCAGGAGCAATAATATTATTACATTCTAACTCGAAAACAAATTCAGAAGTATTAGACAATATAATAAAAGAAGCAAAAAATCAAGGATATACATTTAAAAGCTTAGAAGAATTCAAATAAACACAAGACTTAGGGAAAGGAAAGATAAAATATGAAAAAAAAGAATCGTATAGAAAAAATGCTTGAATTACCACAAGAGGTATATTCAAATATCCCAAAATTAATAATAACTGGCTTTGAAGAAATAATATTAGAAAATTACAAAGGAATACTAGAATATGAAGAATACTATGCAAGTATAAATACATACATTGGAACAGTGAATATAAAAGGAACAGGGTTAAACTTAGAGAAAATGACAAATGATGATATAAAGATAACAGGGAAGATAGAAGAAATAGAATTAGAGAGAATAGAGGACTAGATGGAGGTATCGAATGATATTTAAGGTATTGCTAAAATATATTTTTGGATATGTAAGAATAGTTATAGAAGGATATTATATAGAAAGATTTATCAATATATGTACAAACAGCAAAATCTTAATGTGGAATTTAAAGAGAGAAAAAGGAGTAAAATTATATTTAAATGTAGGGATACAAGATTATTATGAAACAGTAAAAATAGCCAAAAAATTAAAATGTAAAGTAAAGATTATAAAAAAGAAAGGAATGCCATTTGTACTAAATAGATATAGAAGAAGAAAGGCTTTTGTACTATCACTAATAATAATATTACTTCTATTATATATAAGTTCAAATTACATATGGAATATACAAATACAGGTTGAAGACAATGCAAAAATTGACAATATAGTAGAAGACATAAATTCAGCAGGACTACAAGTTGGGATGAAAAAAAGCAAAATAAATTCTGAAAACATAAAAAACAAAATAATGTTAAAAAGAAATGATATATCATGGATAGGGATAAACCTAAAAGGAACAAATGCGATAGTAAAAATAGTGAAATCAAAAGAGGCACCAGAAATAATAGATGAAAAAGAATATAGTAATATAGTAGCGAAAAAATCAGGAACTATAACAAAAATAATAGCACAAAATGGCACAGCAATTGTGAAACAAGGAGATGAAGTTCAAGAAGGTCAAGTATTAATACAAGGAACAATGGAGGGAAAATATACAGGAACTAGATATGTACATAGTTTAGGAGAAGTAGAAGCAATTGTAAAATATACAAAATCAGAAAAAATATATTATAAAAAGGAGGAAAATGTCAGAACAGGCAATAAAGAAGAAAAATATAAAATAAAAATAAATAAAATTCAAATAAATTTTTATAAAACTATTTCAAATTTTAAAATTTATGATACAATAGAAGAGAATAAAAAATTAAGATTGCTTTCAAATTATTATTTACCTATTTCAATAACAAAAATAACAAACTATGAAACAGAAAAAAAATTAAAGCAATATAACATTTCAGAAATAACAGAAATAGGTACAAAAAAATTGGAAGAAGAAATAGAAAAAGAAATAGAAAACAAGCAAAATATACTTCGGAAAAACAGCAAATGTCAAAGAAGATGAAGAATATGTGGAAGTAATTGTTACATATGATGTGATTGAAAATATAGGAATGCAGGGGAAAATTAATACAGAAGAACAAACAGAAGAAATAGAATAACATACCTGCCTACCATATAGCTTAGAAAGGGTGGAATTTATGGAAGAAAGAAGTCTAAGAGTAGTAGGAACAGATAAAACATTTTTTAACAAATTAACAAATACATTAACAAAATTATTAATACCTACACAAATAGGAATTAATGGAATGAGAATAGGAATGAAAAGAAATGCATTAATAAAAGCATATGAAATAGCAGTTGACGAAAATATAGAGCCAAGCAAAAAGGAAATGGCAGAAAAAAAATATGAAGATGCATACACTGCATATTTGGAGGCATTAGACAAATATGTATTAGACACAATATATAAAAAAGTAAAAAATGAAACAGCTACAAAAATAGAAAGTATGGCATTATCTCAATATTATGGAATAGTTCAACTAAAGAAAAATGAATATGTAGAATATAAATATAGAAAACAAAAATACTTACTAGAACTTGATAAAGAATCTGTTATCAATTCTGGAAAGGATAAATTAATAGAAAAATACGAAAAATTCTATGTATCAAAACAAGACACACTATATAAAGGAATATTAAAAAACTATTCAATAAAGCTAGCAGACAATACTGATGTATATGATTCAACAAAAGAATGGATATACATAAAAATATTTGACACACTAGAAGATTACATAAAAAATATAATACCATTAAAAATGAATGATGGAAAAATAGAAAAAATAGCAAAAGAATATGAAAAATACGAAAAATTCACAATAGGAAAACTAGATGCAAGAGACAATATAGAAAAGAACATGATATTATTAGCAATAAGTAGAAATCTATTTACACATAGTTTACCATTAGTTGTTGCAGAACAATGTTATATGAAACTATTAAAAGATGCAAGAAGTCTTGTACAAGATACAAAAATCGCAACAAAAAGAGAAAAAGCATATACAATGTTAATAACACTAATAGAAGACTACAACATAAGACTATTAGCAACAAAAGTATACTGGGAAAATGCAAAACAAAGAGAAGATTTTAAGAGTTTATATGAAAAATATAAAATAATTGAAAAATTAAAAGAAACAGACTATATAGAATATGTAAAGCAAAAAGAAATATTATTTATAAGAGATGATTTAGAAAAAATAAAAAAAGAAAAAGTAGACTACAGCAACTTAGTAAAATACTATCACAGAAAATTAATTGACTATGGAGTAATGAAAGAAATAAAAGAAGTAAAAACACTAGACAAAAATTACACAAGAAGAAAAACGGGAATTGGGATAAAAGAATATATCAATGTATAAGAAGAGGAATAAAATATGTATGAATTAGAATACTCAGAAATTGAACAAAATCCAGAGTATGAGCAAATAATAAATAAAGTAATCAAACAATGTTTTAAAGAAGAAAAACTAGAAAAATCAAAATTGTATATTAATATAATATTAACAACACCAGCAAATATTAAAAAAATAAACAAAGAATATAGAAACATAGATAAAGAAACAGATGTACTTTCATTTCCTATGTTTGAAAAAACCGAATTAGAAAGCAAAATAAAAAACAATAAATTTGAACATGAAGATATACTAGGAGATATAGTAATATCAATAGAAAGAGTACAGGAACAAGCAAAAGAATATGGGCACAGTTTTGAAAGAGAACTTTCATATATGCTGGTACATGGATTTTATCACCTAATGGGATATGATCATATAGAGGAAAAAGAC
The DNA here is from genome assembly GCA_934162535.1 of uncultured Clostridia bacterium. Taxonomy (GTDB): domain Bacteria; phylum Bacillota; class Clostridia; order TANB77; family CAG-508; genus CAG-269. The sequence goes on from CAKPJC010000005.1 coordinate 79,614, forward strand.
AAAATTGTAATGAGACCTAAAGAAGAAACAGTATTAAATAAACTGGGAATAAGAAGGGAAGAAATGAATGAAGAAGAATAAAGAAGTAATCATTTTAATATGTACCTTATCAGTTCTTATATTAGTTGCAGGAGGAGTATTAATATATAAATATGTAACAAGAGATAAAGGTACAAATAATACATTAGAAACAAATACAGAAGCAAATGAAAACAATGAGGAGCTTGTTGTAGACAAAAAACAGCCTCAAACATTCAAGGGAACTGATAGACCCATAGCAGTAATGGTAGACAACCATTCAGGGGCGTGGCCACAAGCAAGTCTTAATCAAGCAGATATTGTATATGAAATAGTTGTTGAAGGCGGAGAAACAAGACTTATGGCAGTATTCAAGGGAAAAAATGTTGACAAAATTGGACCTGTAAGAAGTTCAAGACATTATTTCCTAGATTACGCATTAGAAAATGATGCCATATATGTACATTATGGTTGGAGCCCTCAAGCAGAAAGTGATATAGGAACACTAGGAGTAAACAATATAAATGGTATTACAGAAAGTACTTCAAGCTTTTGGAGAGTTAAAGACAAGACATCACCACATAATGTATTAACAAGCACAGAAAAAATATTAAAAATAGCTGAAAGAAATAAATATAGAACAACATCACAAAAAGAAAGTGTATTAAAATATTCAGCAGATGAAATACAACTAGAATCAGAAAACAGCACTGTTGCAAATAAGGTAACTATTCCACATTCAAACTTGCAAACAGTTCAATATCAATATAATCCTGAACAAAAAACATATACAAGATATGCTAGAGGAAAAGTTCAAACAGATTATGTAACAAAAGAGAATATAACAACTAAAAACATAATAATAACATATTGTGATAATTATGAATTAACAGATACAGAAAATAAAGGTAGACAAGGCTTAAAAAATATAGGAACATTTGATGGATATTATATTACGAATGGAAAAGCAATGAAGATAAAATGCACAAAATCTGCAAGAGATGCACAAACAATATATAAAGACCTTCAAGGAAATGTAATTAATGTAAATGATGGAAACACATTTATAAACATTTGCCCAACAGATGCAAAAGTTGTTATAGAATAGTAATAAAATTAAATCAAAATAAAAACCTCTTAGGATTAGAAAACTAAGGGGTTTTGTTATATAAATAATAGGAAAAATACTTGTAATTTTAGGGAAAACATTATATAATAATTATGTTAAGAAAAAGAATAGAGAATAAGGAGGAAATCATGCAAATAAGTAAAGAAGAAATATTACATATAGCAAACTTAGCGCAATTAGAATTAAAAGAAGAAGAAATAGAAGAATATATGTTGCACTTACAAGATATTTTAAATTTTGCGAACATTGTAAACAATGCACCTGTTGATGGACTAAATATCACAATAGGAACAAATGAAGCAAAAAATATATTTAGAAAAGATGAAATAAAAAGATTTGATAATACAGAGGGACTATTAGAAAACGCACCAGAGCAAAAACAACACATGTTTAAAATACCAAAAGTAATAAACTAAAGGAGTTGCAAAAATGAAAATAGGAATAGATATAGATGATACAATAGCAAACACACATGACATCTTATTCAGTTATGCACAAAAATATACAGCAGAAGATTTAAAAAAAGAACTATCACAGCCAAAAAGTGAAATAATGTCAGGAAATGGGTATTGTGCAAGATTTCATGAATGGAATAAAGAAGAAGATAAAGAATTTTGGAGAAAATATTATAAAACAATAATTCAACAAGTAAGACCTAAAAAATTTGCTAAAGACGTAATAAGAAAATTAAGAGAAAGTGGAAATGAAATATATTTAATAACAGCTAGATATAATTTTGAAGACATAGACATAATGACAGAAACTGAAAAATGGCTAAATGACAATGAAATAGAATATGATGTAATATTATTTGATGCAAAAGATAAAGCAAGCATTTTAAAAGAAAATAATATAGAAATATTGATAGATGATGCAGAAACAAACTGTAGAAAAGTTTCACAGGAAGGAATATGTACATATATAATGGACTCAATGGAAAACCAAAATTGTCAGATAGAAAATGTAAAAAGATTATATTCATGGATACATGCTGAGCAAGAGATAGCAAGTCAAAAATAGATAGGAGGAATCTAAGTGGAAATTACAGAACTTACAGTACATGAATTACAAGAAAAAATTAAAAACAAAGAATTAACAATAAAGGAAATAAATGAAGCATATATAAAAAGAATAAAAGAAAAAGAAGGAGAAGTGCAAGCATTTATTACTGAACTTTCAGAAGAAGGAATGAAAAAAGCTGAACAAATACAAGCAAAAATTGCTGCAGGAGAGAAGGTTGGAGAATTAGCAGGTATACCAATTGGAATAAAAGATATAATATGTACAAAAGGAATAAAAACCACATGTGCATCAAAGATGTTAGAAAACTTTGTATCACCATATGATGCTACAGTTATGGAAAAAATAAATGTTGAGGAAATGATAGACCTTGGAAAATTAAATATGGACGAATTTGCTATGGGAGGATCAACAGAATATTCATACTTTAAAAAGACAAGAAATCCATGGGATTTATCAAGAGTACCAGGGGGGTCATCAGGAGGTTCAGCTGCGGCTGTTTCTGCAAATATGGTACCATGGGCATTAGGAACAGATACAGGTGGAAGTATTCGTCAACCTGCAAGTTTATGTGGAGTAGTTGGGCTTAAACCAACATATGGGCTTGTTTCAAGATATGGTGTAGTAGCATTTGCATCATCATTAGACCAAGTAGGAGTATTTACTAAAGATGTACAAGATTGTGCAATATTATTAAATGTTATAGCAGGTCATGATGAAAAAGACACAACATCAGTAGACTTAGGAAAAAAAGACTATACAAAACTATTAGGTGAAGATGTAAAAGGTTTAAAAATAGGAGTTCCAAAAGAATTTTATGGAGAAGGAATAAATCCAGAAGTAAAAGAATCACTTAAACAAGCAATAGAAAAATATAAGGAAATGGGTGCAGAAATAGAAGAATTCTCACTAGATATTTCAAATTACGCATTGGCCACATATTACATTATTGCATGTGCTGAAGCAAGTTCAAACTTAGGTAGATTTGATGGAATAAGATATACATATAGAGCACCAGAAGCAAAAACATTAAAAGAAATATACAAGAAATCAAGAAGTGAAGCATTTGGACCAGAAGTAAAAAGAAGAATTATACTTGGAACATATGTATTATCTTCAGGATATTATGATGCATATTATAAAAAAGCACAACAAGTTCGTACATTAGTAAAAAATGAATTTAACAAGGCATTTGAAAAATATGATGTAATAATAACACCAACATCTCCAACGGTTGCATTTAAACTAGGAGAAAAATCAACAAATCCAATGGAAATGTATTTAGCAGACATATGTACAGTATCTGTTAATATTGCTGGATTACCAGGAATATCAATACCATGTGGCGTAAACAGTGAAGGAATGCCAATAGGAATGCAAATAATAGGAAATAAATTTGAAGAAGAAAAAATATTAAAGGTTGCATATGCATATGAGAAGGAAGCAAAATTTAGAGAAAAATATAAACCTACATTCAAAGGAGGTGTTCAATAATGCCAAGACAAGACTATGAAGTAGTAATGGGACTAGAAGTACATGCCGAATTATCAACAAAAACAAAAATATTTTGTAGTTGCCCAACATCATTTGGGGCAGAACCAAACACACATATATGTCCTGTATGTACTGCAATGCCAGGAGCATTACCAGTATTAAATGAAAAAGTAGTTGAATATGCTGTAAAAGCTGGACTTGCAACAAACTGTGAAATATCAAGAGATAGCAAAAATGATAGAAAAAACTATTTTTACCCAGATACACCAAGAGCATATCAAATATCTCAATATGATAAACCATTATGTGAACATGGATATATAGAAATAGAAACAAGTCAAGGAAAAAAGAGAATAGGATTAACTCGTATTCATATAGAAGATGATGCAGGAAAATTAAATCATGATGATATAGGTGGAGGTACACTTATAGACTTAAACAGAGCAGGTGTACCATTAATAGAAATTGTATCAGAGCCAGATTTAAGAACAGCAGAAGAAGTCGATGCATATCTAAAAAAACTAAAATCAATCTTAGAGTATATTGAAGTATCAGACTGTAAAATGCAAGAAGGTTCATTTAGAGCAGATGTAAATATATCTATAAGAAAAAAGGGTGAAACAAAATTTGGAACTCGTACTGAAATGAAAAATATGAGTTCGTTTAGAAGTATAGCAAGAGCTATAGAATATGAGGTACAAAGACAAGTAGAAGTTATAGATAATGGTGGAGTAATTACACAGGAAACAATAAGATGGGATGAAGTATCTGGAAAAACATTTTCAATGAGAGATAAAGAAGACGCAGAAGATTATAGATATTTTCCAGAGCCGGATTTAGTAGCAATAAAATTATCAGATGAATATATAGAAAATATAAGAAAAAGTTTACCGGAATTGCCAGAAAGTAGAAAAAAAAGATATTTAGAAGAATACAAATTATCTGAAAAAGATGCAAATATAATAACATCATCAAAATATTTATCAGACTTATTTGAAAAAGCATCAGAAATATGTGGAAACTACAAAGCTGTAAATAATTGGATTATTTCTGATATATCAAGAATATTAAATGAAACAGAAATGGAACCGATTGAAATACCTTTTGATGCAAAACAACTAGGAAAATTAGTAATACTAATTGATAAAGGAACAATAAGCTCAAGCATAGGAAAGAAAGTATTGATAGAATTGTTTGAAAATCCAAGAGACCCAGAAGAAATAATAAAAGAAAAAGGGTGGATACAAATATCAGATGAAGGAGCAATAAAAGAAGTTGTATTAAAAATATTAGGGGCAAACCCACAGTCAATAGCTGATTATAAAGCAGGAAAAGATAGAGCATTAGGATTTTTAGTAGGACAAGCGATGAAAGAAACAAAGGGAAAAGCAAATCCACAAATGCTTAACAAAATGTTTATAGAAGAATTGAAAAAGAACTAATTCGTAAAAATGATTTACATAAATTTGACTTTTGACCGAGAATTTGATACAATATAGGCAGTCTGTGCAAACAGATAATAAAACTGTGAAAAGGATGGTGTATATGAGGGTCGAAAACTGGAGACTCGTTTCACTAAACTCCAATGACCAAATCACTGGACTAGCGGTGGAAAATCAGAAAATCTCAATACTAAGTGTGTGTTCACACATGGCAGTAGCGGGATGTATGGTTGGACGGAATGAAGTAATCAAAGATGGGACTTTTGTATGGTCATCGGCAATAAAAAGAATAAACAGAGAAAAAGGATATGCAAAAACATATACGGGCCTTTGTATCGAACTTGGGAAAAAACATCATGATTATTTGATGTACGAAGAAGCAATGAATGATATAAATAAACTTATACTTGGAGAATGGAAAGTTACAAAAAAAGGCTGGGAAGTTGTTTTGCATGGTAGAAACATGAAAACTGGCGAACTCTATGAGGGAGTTGTAGATAAACAAAACATTGCCAGACATGAAATTACTTTCAGAGATGGAATGACGGCATTTGTCGACTGGAGCAGAATTGGTGCAGAACAGACTCTGTACTACATGTTATATCCAGGAGTACGGCAAATCACCAAATTTGTAAACTTCTGTGATTTAAAACAGGAGCCAGTGTTATTACAATAGCACGTCACAGTAAAAAGAGTCACATTTGTGGCTCTTTTATATAATATTTTTTCTTAATGAATCCACAATTAATCCACAAGCTAAAAATTCAACAATAAAATAAAATCCAGATTTCATCATAAGTAATCCAATATGATAAAATAAATTAATTCCTAAAAATATGTAAGACAATAATATACCACTTGCAAGTAAACAAATCAAAAGAGAAAACATCCAACCATATTTCATTATCTTTATAATTTTTTTATCTAAATTCTTAAAATTCAGTAATAATTTTTGCATACTATTCACCTCAAAATAATAATAACATTTTAAACACATAAAATCAAAGGAAATAAATGCTATTTGAGGAAGAAAAATTATTGCAATTACAAAAAAAGTGATATATAATACCAAACAGATTAAGGAGGAGCTATGGCAAAAGCAAAAACAGTATTTGTATGTAGTGAATGTGGAAATGAGTCACCAAAGTGGCTTGGAAAATGTCCAGCATGTAATAGTTGGAACACATTTTATGAACAAAAAGTGGAAAAATACACAGAAAATAATAAAATTGAAAAGAAAATAAACAATAAACCAAAACCATTAAACACATTTGTTGGACAAGAAGCAAATAGAACATCGACAGGCTATTCAGAGTTAGACAGAGTTTTAGGAGGTGGAATAGTAAAAGGCTCACTAATATTATTAGGAGGAGAACCAGGAATAGGAAAATCAACATTAATACTACAATTATGTGAAAAAGTACAGGGAGAAGGAAAGGTACTATATGTATCAGGAGAAGAATCAGCAGAGCAAATAAAACTAAGAGCAGATAGACTAGAAGTTAAAAATGATGACTTAATGTTTTTGGGGGAGACAGATATAGATATTGTAAAAGATGCAATAATAGAAACAAATCCTAAGCTTGTTATAATAGACTCAATACAAACAATGTATTCAGATGAAATAACAGCAGCAGCAGGTAGTGTAAGTCAAGTTAGAGAAATAACATCACAAATAATGAGAATATGTAAATCTCAACAAATAACAACAATAATAATAGGACATGTAACAAAAGAAGGGAATATTGCAGGACCAAGAGTACTTGAGCATATGGTAGATACTGTATTATACTTAGAAGGAGAAAGATATAATACATATAGAATATTAAGAGCAGTAAAAAACAGATTTGGTTCAACAAATGAAATTGGTATGTTTGAAATGAGACAAGAAGGAATGTGTGAAGTAACAAATCCATCAAATATACTAATATCAGAGAGAGATGGAAATCCTTCTGGCTCATGTATTATAGCTAGTATAGAGGGAACAAGACCTATATTAGTAGAAATACAAGCACTAACATCTCAAACAGTATTCGGAATTCCTAAAAGGACAGCAAATGGAATAGATTACAACAGGATAGCAGTATTAATGGCTGTAATAGAAAAAAGAGCAGGTTTATCATTAGGAAATCAAGATGTATATATTAACATTGCAGGAGGAATGAAACTATCAGAACCAGCAATTGATTTGGGAATAATAGCAACAGTTGCATCTGCATATAAAAACATACCAATTCCACGAGACACAATTGTAATGGGAGAGATAGGGCTTACTGGAGAGGTAAAAAGAATAAATTTAATTGAAAAAAGATTAAAAGAAGCGGAAAAATTAGGATTTAAAACATGTATAATACCAGAAAATAACAAAAAGGGCTTGAAAGAAGATTATAAATTAGATATAATAGGTGTGAAAAATATAGGGGAAGCATTAAAAAAGCTTGGAATAAAGTAGAGTTAAGCAGAAAGAGGTGAATTATGAAGACATTTAAAGGAGGACCAATTGCAGACATACTTAAGAAAATAGCCCCAGGCACAGCCATTAGAGAAGGATTAGACAATATATTAAGAGCAAAAACAGGAGCATTATTATTAATAACAGACAAACAAGAAGTAATAAATGAAGTTGTTGATGGTGGGTTTTATATAAATGAAGAATACACATCATCAAAATTATACGAGTTAGCCAAAATGGATGGAGCTATAGTATTAAGTGGAGATATGAAAAAGATATTATATGCAAATGCACAACTAATCCCTTCATATCAAATAGCCACAGTTGAAACAGGAACGAGGCACAGAACAGCAGAAAGAACAGCAAAACAAACAGGAGAACTTGTAATAAGTATTTCACAAAGAAGAAATATAATAACACTATTTAAAGAAAACAATAGATATATATTAGAAGACACAGATGTAGTATTAAATAAAGCAAACCAAGCAATACAAACACTAGAAAAGTACAGAAAAGTGTATGACAGTAAACTAAGTATATTGAATGAATATGAATTTAATGATATAGTAACACTTGATAATGTACTTACAGTAATACAAAGAGCAGAAATGGTAATGAGAATAGTTGATGAAATTCAAAGAAAAATATGTGAGCTTGGAGAAGATGGTAGGTTAGTAACAATGCAAGTTGAAGAATTAATTGGAGGGCTAGAAAAAGAAGAATTATTACTAATAAAGGACTACCAAGTAAATAATAATAAGGCAGAAGAAATAGTTGAACAACTTTCTAAAATGGCATATGAAGAACTAATGAAATTACCAGCAATATCAAAACTACTTGGATATGAAAGTTTTGAAAATTTTGAAGAACTTGCTGTATATCCTAAAGGATATAGAATATTAAGTAAAATACCAAGAATGCCTAATAGCATAGTGGAAAACTTAGTAAAATCTTTTAAATCATTTCAACATGTGTTACTTGCCGAAATATCTGATTTAGATAAAGTAGATGGAATTGGAGAAGTAAGAGCTAAAACAATAAAACAATCTCTAAAGAAAATGCAAGAACAATTTGCATTTGATAATATTTTAATATAAGAAAGGAAAATGAAAATGAAAAAAGTAACAAGTATAATAGCAATAATCGCAATAATAATTATTGTGGCACTAATAGGAACATTATCATATGGATATTACAAAAAAGCAACAATGGAGGTAAAAAACCCAATAGTAACAATGGAAGTAAAGGATTTTGGAACAATAAAACTTGAATTATATCCAGATCAAGCACCAGAAACAGTTGCAAACTTTATAAACTTAGCACAAAATGGATTTTATGATGGACTTAAATTCCACAGAGTAGTAGAAGGATTTATGATACAAGGTGGAGATTCTAAAGGAGATGGAACAGGTTCACCAAAATTAAGTAATCTAGGAATGGATGTTAGTGAAGAAAATGATAAAGAATATTGCATTACAGGAGAATTTTTAGCTAATGGATATAATAATAAAACAAAACACAAAGAAGGAGTTATATCTATGGCAAGAGCAGACTATACATCATATTCTCCATCCTTAACAACAGAAAGTTATAATTCTGGAGGTTCACAATTTTTTATAATGACAGCAGATAATTCATCATTAGATGGTTCATATGCTGCATTTGGCAAAGTTATTGAGGGTATGGATATAGTACACAACATAGAAAAAGTAGAAGTTAAATCTTCAAGTGATGAACAAGCAACAAGTAGTAAAGAAACATCTACACAAACAGAGAAAAGTACACCTGTTAATGATGTTATAATATCAAAAGTTACTGTTGAAACATATGATGCGAAATATGATAAACCAAAAACATTAGAACCATTTGATTATTATAATTGGGTATATAAAACATATGGAATTGATTTAAAATCATATCAAAAATAGATTAGAAGCAAAGGAGAAAAAGCCATGGAAACTAAAGTTAAGACACAAACCCGTGAAAGCGTTGGGGCTGTATATATATATATATATATATATATATATATTGGGTATAGCTTTATTAAACATGGTATTTGCGAACTAATAAAAAACACGAAAAATTTAATAATAAAAATAAAAGATAGTGATAAAAGTCAAAACAAAAACGGCTTATTATGTCACTGTCTTTTTGGCGTCTAAAAACAGAGGAGGAGCTGTCTATGAAAGACATAAAAGTTAAAAAGATAAATAAGAAAACAATTGTTATAATCTCAATAGTATTGGTAGCAATAATACTAGTAACAGCAGTAATTTGCTTGGTAACAAAAAAGGATAAAAATGTAGAAGTAGAAAATACAGGGAGAATACAAAAACAAGCAATGAATCCTAACAATTATACAATGGTAAAAAGTAAAGATGGAATAGATGTGCCAGTACCAAAAGGATATACAGCGTCATCAGTAGAAAGTGAGTCATATGTAAATGGAACATTTGAGACATTGTACCTAAATAAAAACTTAACAGATACATTTACATCAGAAGGAACATATCCATGGACGAAGAATGATAGTGGAATATGGACAAGTGGTAATTATAACATAGATAGTTCAACAAGTGAGATGACATCAGAAGAATTTACAGTAAGTGAAGATGGAGGAATATTACAACTAAATTGGACAGTGTCATCGCAATTATATTATGACTATTTATATGGAGAAATAATAAACACAACAACAAATAGTACAGAAAAAACAACAATAAAATTGAATGGAACAAATTATGGAACATCAGAATCAAGTATAACATACATGAACACAAAAGTAGAACTAAATCAAGGAACATATAAACTAAAGATAATATATAACAAAAATGCCTCAACAAATAAAGAGCTAGATAAAGGATATGTAAAAGAAGTAAAAATATATGACAGAAAAAACAATGG